>NZ_CP064760.1:988999-1318666 GCF_015565955.1 Microbacterium schleiferi
CTGGTCTCCGTCCTCGACACGCTGCGGGACGCGGGGGTGCGGATGATCCGCCTCGACGCGGTCGGCTACGCGGTGAAGACGCCCGGAACATCATCGTTCATGACCCCGGAGACGTTCGCCTTCATCGACGAGCTTGCAGAGCTCGCCCACGATCGCGGGCTCGAGGTGCTCGTGGAAGTGCACTCCTTCTACCGGCGCCAGATCGAGATCGCTGCGCGCGTCGACCGCGTCTACGACTTCGCCCTGCCGCCCCTCGTGCTCTTCGCGGCGGCGACCGGGGATCACGGGCCGCTTGCCCGCTGGATCGGCCAGCGCCCTGTCAACGCCGTCACGGTGCTGGACACTCATGACGGAATCGGGATCGTCGACGTGGGGCCCCACCCCGACAGCGGCGAGCCCGGACTGCTGGATGCTGCGCAGCTTGACCTGCTCGTCGAGGCGATCCACGAGGCGACGGGCGGAGACAGTCGAGCTGCGACAGGGGCTGCCGCCTCAAACCTCGACATCTACCAGGTCAACAGCACGTTCTATGACGCGATGGGTCGGCGCGATCGTGCCTATCTGGCGGCA
This sequence comes from Microbacterium schleiferi, assembly GCF_015565955.1. NCBI lineage: Bacteria > Bacillati > Actinomycetota > Actinomycetes > Micrococcales > Microbacteriaceae > Microbacterium > Microbacterium schleiferi. Next base: position 989,570 of record NZ_CP064760.1, read on the forward strand.
CGGGCGGTGCAGCTCTTTCTGCCCGGCATCCACCAGATCTACTACGTCGGGGCGCTGGCCGGACACAACGACCGGGAGCTTCTTGCGCAGACAGGAGTCGGTCGCGACATCAACCGTCACATCTACAGCGACGCCGATCTCGAGCGCGATCTCCACCGCCCCGTCGTCGCGGCGCTGCTTCAGCTGTGTCGTTTCCGCGTCGATGCCCCGGGTTTCGACGGGACCTTCCGTTCGGAGCTCGACGAGCACGGTTGGCTGCGGTTGCGGTGGGAGTCGGAGTCCGGCTGGTCAGAGCTTCGGGCTCGACTGGACCGAGGCGAAGCGCACCTGCGCTGGGCGCGAGCCGGCGGCCCCGAGCACGCGACTGACGATCTGCTGGCGAACCCGCCCGCTCACGCGTGATCGGCGCGTTAGGCCGGCGCCGGGAGCGCCCCGCATCGCGGCCTAGACTTGACGCTCGTGGTCACCCGTCTTTCGCACTTCTTCCTCCGCACGCTTCGCGAGGACCCCGCTGACGCCGAGGTTACGAGTCACAGGCTCCTGGTTCGCGCCGGCTACATCCGGCGCCAGGCTCCCGGCATCTTCGCCTGGCTGCCACTGGGACTACGGGTGAAGGCGAAGATCGAGCAGATCATCCGCGACGAGATGGCGGCCGCGGGAGCGTACGAAGTCCACTTCCCGGCGCTTCTGCCCCGCGAGCCCTACGAAGCGTCGGGCCGCTGGGAGTCCTATGGTGACAGCATCTTCCGTCTGCAGGACCGGAAGGGTGCCGACTACCTCCTCGCGCCGACCCACGAGGAGATGTTCACGCTGCTGGTGAAGGATCTCTATTCGTCCTACAAGGATCTGCCGCTGGCGATTTACCAGATCCAGGACAAGTACCGCGACGAAGCGCGCCCGCGTGCCGGGCTGTTGCGGGGGCGTGAGTTCACGATGAAGGATGCCTACTCCTTCGACTACACGGATGCCGGCCTCGAGGTCTCGTACCAGACGCAGCGGGATGCCTACGAGCGCATTTTCCAACGGCTCGGACTCGAGTACGTCATCGTCAACGCCGACAACGGACTTATGGGCGGAGCCCGCAGCGAGGAGTTCCTGCACCCCACGCCCGTCGGGGAGGACACCTTCGTCCGCAGCGCCGGGGGATACGCAGCGAACGTCGAGGCGTTCACGACAGTCGTTCCTGCGCCGCTCCCGATCGACGGCCTTCCCGAGCCGGTGATCTTCGACTCGCCCGATACCCCGACCATCGCCACCCTCGTCGATCACCTCAACGCGAACCAGGCGCCTCCGGCTCCGGGTGTCGCCGGTCCGGCCACCGACGGCGAGGCGACGTGGACGGCAGCTCACACGCTGAAGAACGTGGTGCTGGCCTTGACGCACCTCGACGGCACGCGCGAGATCGTCGTGGTCGGCATCCCCGGGGACCGGGACATCGACGACAAGCGCGCCGAGGTCGCCTTCGCCCCCGCCGCTGTGGAGGCTGCAGCCGCTGAGGACTTCGAGAACAACCCTCTCCTCGTGAAGGGGTATATCGGGCCCTGGTCGCAGACCGGCGCGGTTCTCGGCGAGGAGTCGGCGACCGGCATCCGGTACCTCCTCGACCCGCGGGTCGTGGACGGAACGTCCTGGGTCACGGGCGCGAACATCGACCAGAAGCACGTCCACTCGCTCGTGGCTGGCCGCGACTTCACCGGCGACGGCTTCGTCGAAGTAGCCAACGTTCTGCCGGGCGACCCCGCCCCGGACGGGTCGGGGCCCGTTGAGCTCGCGCGCGGCATGGAGATCGGCCACGTCTTCCAGCTCGGCCGGTTCTTCGCCGAGACACTGGGGCTCAAGGTACTCGACGAGAACGGCAAGCTCGTCACGGTGACGATGGGCTCCTACGGCATCGGTGTCACGCGAATCCTCGCGATTATCGCGGAACTCAGCAACGACGAGAAGGGTCTCGTCTGGCCCTCAGCGGTGGCTCCGTTCGATGTGCACATCGTTGCCACGGGAAAGGATGCCGTCGCCTTCGACCTTGCCGAGCAGGCCAGCGCCAGCCTCGAGGATGCCGGACTGGAAGTCGTGTATGACGACCGGCCCAAGGTCTCACCCGGCGTCAAGTTCGGCGATGCGGAACTGATCGGTGTGCCGCGCATCCTCGTGGTGGGCCGAGGCGCCCCGAACGGCGAGGTCGAACTCTGGGATCGCCGCAGCGGTGAGCGCGAGACGATGGCGCTTCACGAAGCCATCGCTCGCCTCACCGCGTGAGAGCTCTCAGTAGCTGATCTTCGCGTGCCGGACGATGTCGTCATCCGGGGTGTCGCGGGTCACGAGTGCCGTGAGCATGCCGGCGGCCTGCTCGATTCGATTCTGTCCGGGTTCCCAGGAGGGGATTGACACTGCTCACAGGTCCGCGTAGCGAACCCGGAAGAAGCAGAAGACGCCGTACGCGGCGAATCCGGCCCCCACGCCCATCACGATCGCCGGGCCGGCCGGAAGATCCAGGAGGGACTGGATCGCCGCATCCAGCCCGCCTGCGGTCTCGGCATCGACGGTCACGGCAGCGATGCCGACGAGGATACCCACGACGCCGAGCGCGAGCCCCTTCGCGACGTACCCGATGACGCCGAGTGCGGTGACCGTCGTGCCGAGCACGCCGGCGGGAAGCGTCATCTTCTTCCGGAAGTCCCGCCTCACTCCGATGACGGCGTATGACACCCCCGCGACGAGAATGCCGAGGCCGACAGCGCCGAGAAGGATGCCGCCGCCGGGGATCGAGAGCACGCCGCGACTGGCCTCTTCGGCGCTGTCGTCGCTTTGGGGCCGCGCGCCGACGGCGATGGATGCCGCGAGACCGGCCAGCGCGAGGTACACGATTGCGCGCCCCCATGCCGAGAGTCTGGCCCGCCACCGGGCGGCGGCATCCGACTCGCGCACGACCACACCGTTGACGAGCTGGTAGGCCCCGAGAGCTGCCAGCAGGGCCGCGACGATCCACACCAGGACCACCCCGAACGGCGCGCCGGCGAGAGCCTCCATGGCGCCGCTCTGGCTCGTCTGCCCGCTCGCGCCGCCGAGGGCCACCGCGACCACGAGTCCGCCGAGGAGGAGATGGACGAGGCCGGTTGCCGCGTACCCGCCGCGGGCGAGCGCCCGAACAGCAGGATTCGACTCCGCCGCGCGGGCGGCATCCTTCACCGTGTCGTGATCCACGCGACGACAGTAGTGGGAGCTATCCGCATCTCAGACCCGCTTGACGCGCCCGCTCGTCAATGCAAGGGGGCGGCGCCGCCCGGCGGGTCGTGTGGCTCCGCTCGCGACCGACTACAGGCCGAACGCGGCCCGCACGTGGTCGCGAATCTCGACGTACTCGGGTCGATCCCAGAAGAAGAGGAGCTTGCGCGCGATCACCGTGTCGCTGTCGGGCTCGGGTTCCAGCACGAACGTCATGAAGCTCTCGGCGAAGTCCTCGACGACATTGGTCGCGGCGTAGTCGCTGACGAAATCGTCCTCGTGATCGAGGTAGAACTCATAGGCGAGGTCAGCGTCCGCGTTGGCCGCATCCGGAGCATCCGACCTGTACGCTGCCCAGAATTCCTGATCGAACGCCCAGAGCGCCGAGTCGGGTTCCGCGCACCCCTCGTCCAACTGAAGCGTGTCGCAACTCCACGCGTCGGGATCGGTTTGGCCCGGCGACAGGCTCAGGATATGGGCGTACTCGTGAATCAGCGTGGACAGGAGCAGGTCTTGGTCCGACGCGTAGGCGAGGTTCACGACGAGCGTCCACTGCTGCGGGTCGTCAGTCTGTGAAACGTACGCGAGGGTGTCGCTGGACTCCGAGTCTCCGACGCGGAAGTCTCGGATGACGCTGCCGGCGACCTCGGGGTCACGATCTTCACGAACATGTCCCAGACCGACTCGGTCGTGTCGTCACCGGCGGGTGTGAGCGACGCATCCGGCTCGACGGCGTACACCTCGACGATGCCGAGGTCCTCATCGTCCTCGGTGTAGACCTGGCCGTCGCCGTCGTCCCCGAAGCCGTCGCTCTGATCGATCGTGCCGATGTCGGGGAAGGCTGTCAGAGAGCAGCCCGATATCGCCACGAGCAGACCGACGAGAACGCTCGAGACGGCGAGGGCTGTCCGGTGATGGGTCACTGCTGCGCTCCGTGGAGGTGATCGCGGTGCTTCTGAGACTGGCGCTTCTTCGTGATGAGATCGAGCGGACCGGTGACGGTGAGTTCGTCCTCCCAGCACTCGATCCCGGTGACACCGGGAAGCAGATCCCGTGTGAAGACCGGATCGCGTCCTTCTCGGCGCTGGCGCGTGTAGTCCCGCAGGAGGCGGAACGCAATGCCCGAGAGCAGCGCAATGGCCACGAGGTTTATCAGGGCCATGAGCCCCATGACACCGTCGGCGAAGCTCCACACCAGGTCGGCGGAGGCCAGCGAGCCCACGAGCACCGCAACGACGACGGCGACGCGATAGGCGGGCAGGATGCCGCGGCGGGTGGTGATGAATTCGATATTGGACTGGCCGTAGTAGTAGTTGCCCAGGATCGAGGAGAAGGCCAGCAGGAAGATGATGATGCTCAGGGCGATGTTCGACCACTCGCCGAGCGTCGAAACCAGGGCGCCCTGCGTGAGCGCGATTCCCCGCGATGCGCCGGCCAGGTCCGGAACCGACACCAGGATGATGAACGCGGTGATCGAGCAGACCAAGAAGGTGTCGAAGTAGACGCCCAGGGACTGCACGAGTCCCTGTTTGACCGGGTGAGTGACGGCGGCGCTGGCGCCCGCGTTGGGAGCCGAGCCCAGACCCGCCTCATTCGAGAACATGCCACGACGCACGCCCGTCAGCACGATGTACCCGAAGGTTGCCCCGACGACTTCGTTGAACCCCCACGCCTGCGTGAAGATCTCCCCGAACACAACCGGGAGCTGCTCGATGTGGATGGCGACCACGGCAAGGCCGAGGAGCAGGTAGGCAAGCGCCATGAGGGGCACGAGAGTCTGGGTGACAGAGGCGATGCGACGGATGCCGCCGAAGACCACGAGTGCCGTCAAAAGCGACACGACCACACCGGTGACCGGACCGACCCATCCGGCATCCGTCCCGAAGCTCGACGAGACGGTGTCGGCGATCGTGTTGGCCTGCAGTGAGGAGAACGCGAAGGGGAAGCAGATCAGCAGGATGACGGCAAAGAGCACGCCCATCCACCTCGCGCGCAGCCCGCGCTGCATGTAGTACGCGGGACCTCCGCGGAAGCCGCCTTCGGCGTCTCGCACCTTGAACAGCTGAGCAAGCGACGATTCGATGAAACTCGAGGAGGCGCCGATCAGCGCCATCAACCACATCCAGAAGACCGCGCCGGGTCCACCCAGGGCGATCGCGGTTCCCACACCGGCAATGTTTCCGACACCGACCCGCGACGCCGCCGAGATCGTGAAGGCCTGGAACGAGGAGACGGACTGGGGGGCGCCGTCACTTCCTCGTGGCGTCTTATCGGTGAGCGTGCGGAACATCTCGGGGAAGAGTCGTATCTGCACGACGCCGGAGCGCACGGTGAAATACAGACCCAGCCCGACGACGATCGGGAGGACCGCCCAGGTCCAGAACAGGTCGCCCCACTCGACGATGAGGGAATTGACGGCATCCACGGGTTCAGTATGTCGGTTTCGGGATGGATTGGGCCACCAACACGGGGCGAGCGCGGGGGCGATCGGGTAACGTGGGATGATTCCGCGCGGCGTGCGATTCGCGACGGGTAGAGCTTAATAGGGAGGTCACGATGGACATCGATCTGACGCTGCTCAGAACGGTCGAGCGCGAGAAGGACATTCCGTTCGACGAACTCGTTCGCATCATCGAGCAGGCGATCTTGACCGCCTACGCCAAGCACACCTCGCCCACCGGTGAGGCACCCGAGGGCGCGCGCGCGCAACTCGACCGCAAGACCGGGCACGTTGCGATCTTCGTTCCGCTCGTCGATGACGAGGGCGCCGTCATCGGCGAGGAGGAGACCACTCCCGAGGACTTCGGTCGCATCGCTGCCTTCGCCGCCAAGCAGGTCATCAGCCAGCGGCTGCGCGACATCGCCGATGACGCTGTCCTGGGGGAGTTCCGCGGCAAAGAGGGCGACATCGTTGCCGGCGTCGTGCAGCAGGGCCCGAACCCGCGGATGGTGCACGTCGACCTCGGCACGGTCGAGGCGATTCTGCCGCCGGAGGAGCAGGTGCCCGGCGAGGACTACGCGCACGGCTCGCGGTTGCGGGTCTACGTGACATCCGTCTCGAAGGGGACGAAAGGTCCGTCGATCACCGTCTCGCGCACGCACCCTGGGCTCGTGCGCAAGCTCTTCGCGCTCGAGGTTCCGGAGATTCCTGCGGGGCTCGTCGAGATCGTCTCGCTCGCCCGCGAGGCGGGCCACCGCAGCAAGATCGCGGTGAAGGCGAACGACCCCTCGATCAACGCCAAGGGGGCGTGCATCGGGGAACTGGGCAGGCGCGTTCGGGCAGTCACCGAGGAGCTCGGTGGCGAGAAGATCGACATCGTCGACTACAGTCCCGACCTCGCAACGTTCGTGGGCAACGCCCTCTCGCCGGCGAAGGTCACCTCGAGTTTCGTTCTCGACGCGAAAACCAAGGCAGTGCGCGCCCTCGTGCCGGACTACCAGCTGTCTCTCGCGATCGGCAAGGAAGGTCAGAACGCGCGTTTGGCGGCAAAGCTCACGGGCGCGAAGATCGACATCCAGCCCGACAGCATCCTCGACGAGTCCTGATCGGGCGCTGCCCCGCGTGGGCTGGCCCGGGAGGGCAGGTGTAGGATGGAAGCCGTACGAACGTGCGTCGGATGTCGCACGCGTTCTGCCCGGTCGGCCCTTCTTCGCGTCGTGGCCACCGATTCCTCACTCGTCTGGGACGAGAGAGCATCGATGCCGGGGCGGGGTGCGTGGGTTCATCCGAAGCAGGAGTGCATCGACGCGGCAGTGAAGCGTCGGGCCTTCGTACGCGCGCTCCGCGCCCAGGGTCCCCTGGATTCGCAAGCGCTCACGAAACGGCTGAACGAGAAACGGCTGAATGGCAATGGACACGAAGTGAACGGCTCGAGATGAGACCCGTCCGCAATTAGCGGTCTGCCCTGTCTGGGTGGACCCCAGACAGGAGAACTGTGGCAAAACCACGCGTGCACGAGATCGCTTCCGAACTCGGCATTGACAGCAAAGTGGCTCTCGCGAAGCTGAAGGAGCTCGGCGAGTTCGTCAAGAGCCCGTCCTCGACGATTGAGCCCCCCGTGGCGCGCAAGCTGCGTGCGGCGTTCGAAGGCCAGTCCGCCGACGCCTCGAAGGGCGCGGCAGCCGGCAGCGCGGCAACTCCGTCGAGCGCCGGTGGGGCACGACCCGCTCCCCGACCGGGTGCGGCATCCAGCCGTTCGACCGCGCGGCCTGCGGCCACTCCGGGGGCTGCGACCCCGGGGCCCCGCCCCGCCCCGCAGCCGGCTGAGAAGACCGAAGCTCCGGCCGCGGCCGAGCCGGCCCCTGCCGCAGCCGAGGCGCCGAGCGCGCCGACCCCGGCAAGCACCTCCGCCGACGGAGGAGCTGGGTCACCGACGCCGCAGGCTCCGCGTCCGGGCGGCGCTCCGCGGCCCGGGAACAACCCGTTCGCCTCGCAGCAGGGCATGGGCCAGCGCCCGGCCGGCCCGCGGCCCGGGAACAACCCGTTCGCCTCGCAGCAGGGCATGGGTCAGCGCCCGACGCCCGCCAACATTCCTCGCCCGCAGGCCCCGCGTCCCGGTTCCCCCGGACGCCCCGGCGGTCCCGGTCGTCCGGGCGGCGCCGGTCGTCCCGGTGGCGGCGGTCGTCCCGGCGCACCGTTCCAGCAGCGTCCCGGCGGTCCCGGCCGTCCCGGCGGCGGTGGCGGCTTCGCACGTCCCGGCGCGCCGGGCGGTGGCGGTGGCTTCCCCGCCCGCCCCGGTGGCGGCGGTCGTGGCCGTGGTCCCGGTGGTGGCACCGCTGGTGCCTTCGGTAAGGGTGGCGGCAAGTCCAAGCAGCGCAAGTCGCGTCGGGCCAAGCGTCAAGAATTCGAGATGAGGGATGCCCCGCAGGTCGGTGGCGTCAACGTCCAGAAGGGCAACGGCGAGATCATCCGTCTGCGCCGCGGCGCCTCGATCTCGGACTTCGCCGACAAGCTCGAGGCGATCCGTGGGTACACGGTGCAGCCTGGCACCCTCGTGACGATCCTCTTCAACCTGGGCGAAATGGCCACCGCGACCGAGTCGCTGGATGAGGCCACCTTCGAAGTCCTCGGTGACGAGCTCGGCTACAAGATCCAGATGGTCTCGCCCGAGGATGAGGACAAGGAGCTGCTCGAAGGCTTCGGTCTGAACCTCGAGCAGGAGCTGGCCGAAGAAGACGACGAGGACCTCGAGATCCGTCCGCCGGTGGTCACCGTCATGGGTCACGTCGACCACGGTAAGACGCGGTTGCTTGACGCCATCCGTCAGACCAACGTCGTCGCCGGTGAGGCTGGTGGCATCACCCAGCACATCGGTGCGTACCAGGTGTGGACCGAACACGAAGACATCGAGCGGGCGATCACCTTCATCGACACCCCGGGTCACGAGGCGTTCACCGCCATGCGTGCCCGTGGTGCGCAGGTGACCGACCTCGCGATCCTCGTGGTCGCCGCCGATGACGGCATCATGCCCCAGACGGTCGAGGCGCTCAACCACGCCCAGGCCGCCGGGGTGCCGATCGTCGTGGCCGTCAACAAGGTCGACAAGCCTGACGCCAACCCGCAGAAGGTCCGCCAGCAGCTGACCGAGTACGGTCTGGTCGCCGAAGAGTACGGCGGGGACGTCATGTTCGTCGACGTCTCGGCCCGTCAGGGGACCGGCATCCAGGACCTCCTGGACGCGGTGCTCCTGACCGCGGACGCCGGACTCGACCTGCGCGCCAACCCGAACAAGGACGCGCGCGGTGTCGCGATCGAAGCCAAGCTCGACAAGGGTCGTGGTTCGGTGGCGACGGTGCTCATCCAGTCCGGAACGCTCCGTGTCGGTGACGCGATCGTCGCCGGTACCGCCTACGGCCGCGTGCGTGCCATGGTCGACGAGAACGGTGATGCGGTCGATGAGGCCGCGCCGTCGCGTCCGGTCCAGGTGCAGGGTCTGAACTCCGTACCCCGCGCCGGTGATGTCTTCATCGTCACCGACGAGGACCGCATGGCCCGTCAGATCGCTGAGAAGCGTGAGGCAGCCGAGCGCAACGCCGCCCTGGCGAAGGCGCGCAAGCGCATCTCGCTCGAGGACTTCACCCGTGCACTCGAAGAGGGCAAGGTCGAGTCGCTCAACCTCATCATCAAGGGCGACGTTTCGGGTGCCGTCGAGGCGCTCGAAGAGTCGCTCCTGAAGATCGAGGTCGACGACTCGGTGCAGCTGCGCATCATCCACCGCGGTGTCGGCGCGGTGACCGAGTCCGACATCAACCTCGCGACGATCGATAACGCGATCGTCATCGGGTTCAACGTCCGCCCCGACCCGAAGGCGCGCGAACGTGCGGCCCGCGAAGGCGTGGACGTCCGGTTCTACTCCGTCATCTACAACGCGATCGACGACGTCGAGCAGTCCCTCACGGGCATGCTCAAGCCGGAGTTCGAAGAGAAGCAGTCGGGTGTGGCCGAGATCCGCGAGGTGTTCCGCTCCTCCAAGTTCGGAAACATCGCCGGTGTGATCGTCCGCAGCGGCACGATCACCCGCAACGCCAAGGCCCGCGTCATCCGCGATGGTGTCGTCGTCGCCGATGGACTCGCCATCGAGTCGCTCCGCCGGTTCAAGGATGACGTCACCGAGGTCCGTACCGATTACGAGTGCGGTATCGGCCTGGGCAAGTTCAACGACATCCAGATCGGTGACGAGATCGAGACCACCGAGCTCGTGGAGAAGCCGCGCGGCTGAGGGTAGTCGCACGCGAGGGTTCAGGATGTCCCGCGGTCGGGACATCCTGAACCTCCGCGGTCCTCGTAGACACGTGAGGAACAGAGGGAGAGAGATGGCTGGCGAACGTCAGGCACGCATGGCAGACCGCATCAAGGTGTTGGTGGCCGAGCGGCTGGAGAAGGGATTGCGCGATCCTCGGATGGGGTTCGTGACGATCACCGATGTCCGGGTGACCGGTGACCTGCAGCACGCGTCAGTCTTCTACACCGTGCTGGGAGGCGAGGAGGAGCGCACCTCCACCGCCGAAGCGCTGCGCGCTGCCACCGGCATGCTGCGCAGTGAGGTCGGTCGCCAGCTCAACGTTCGGCTGACCCCCACGCTGGAGTTCATCCACGACGGGCTGGCCGAGGACGCCGGACACATCGAAGAATTGCTGCGTGAGGCGCGCGAGCGTGACAACGCCGTCGCCGGACTTGCCGCATCTGCCACATACGCCGGCGACGCCGATCCGTACGTCGCGCCTCGGATCCTCGCCGACGACGAGGACTGAGCGCTCTCAGCCGCGCACCTTCGACTGCAAGGAGCGGCCCCAGTGGCGCGCTCGCTCAAGCTCGCCGGCAAGGAGCGGTCCTTGCATATCGGCAACGTAGAAGCTTACTGACGCGACGGGGACAAACCCGTGGGCTCGGCCTTCCTTCGCCGCGGCCCGGCTGGCTGACCCCGGGACCCACCGCTGTTTGGCGTGCGTGTCGAAGGTGGCAAGAGGCATCGGCCCCGCGAGGGTAACGCCCTCAAGCCAGTCTCGAAGCCCCCGGGCGGTGGCTCGAACCGCCCCGCGGGAGACAGCGTCGTGACGGGTCGTGTCGCGCGACATCGAAAACGCGTGGGTCGGTCCGCCGGCCACGACCAGCGCGGCATCCGAGGGCACTGTCGCCCCGGCGCCGTCGACGTCCGTGATCGAGACATCCGACCATTCCGCCAGCCCTTCGGCTGCGGCGCGGGCGATATCGCGGGTGTTGCCGAACATCGACTCGTAAATCACGACAGTCTTCACGAAACTCGAGGCTAGGGCGCCGCGGAGACCTCGACTAGGGACCTTCGCCCCCGGGGAAGACAGGCGATGCCATCCTCGAGTTCGATGAGCCCGTCGGCGATCAGCGAGTCGATGGCGCGATCGCGCTGCATCTGATCCGGCCAATCCGGGGCGAGGGCCTGCGCTGGCAGCGGCGCGGGCGCGGCCTCGCGCAGCCCCCGCAGCACGAGACCGCGGACCTGGCGGTCGCTTCCCTCGTAGGTGGCTTGGCGCGGACGCCGGTCTCCGGTATCCGGGAAACCCGCGGCCCGCCACGCGCATCGTTTCGCGACCGGGCATGCGTCGCACCGGGGCTTGCGCGCGGTGCAGATCGTCGCACCCAGCTCCATCGTGGCGGCGTTGAAGAGCGCGGCATCCGCACGATCCTCGGGAAGAAGAGCTGCCATCGCGTCAAGGTCGCGTCGCGACGGGGCTCCCGGCTGCGACTTCCCGTCGATGATGCGTGCGAGAACCCGGCGGATGTTGGTGTCGACGACAGGATGCCGCTCACCGTAGGCGAACACCGCGACCGCGCGCGCCGTGTAGTCGCCGATGCCCGTCAGCGCGAGCAGGTCATCCACGCGACGGGGAACCACGCCGCCGTGTCGCGCGGTGATCTCTTCGGCTGCCCGGTGCAACCACAGCGCCCGCCGCGGGTACCCGAGATTGGCCCACTGGGACACCGCCTCGGCGGGCGGGTCGGAGGCGAGGGAAGCTGGCGTCGGCCACCGCCGGAGCCACGACTCCCAGTGAGGGATCACGCGATTGACCGGCGTCTGCTGCAGCATGAACTCGCTCACCAGGACCGCCCACGCACCGATGCCGGGTTCGCGCCACGGCAGGTCTCTCGCGTTCTCCCGAAACCACGCGGTGAGGTCGGAAGCGAGCGGATCCACGGCCATCAGCCTATGCCGCTCATCAGGTGCGTCGGTCGTTCAGATCCGGCTCGGGGTCGACGGGAGCGTGCCCGTCCGACCGAACCGGCCGCGGGCAATCGCTCGGGTGCCGAATAGGCTGGGCTCATGCGTCTGCCCGCCACACCGACCGTGACGCTGATGCGCGAGGTGGTCGGCGCGCTTCCCCGTCGGCAGCTCACGGGACGCTCAATCGTCGGCGTCGATGGCGCTGACGGTGCGGGAAAGACGGTCTTCGCCGACACTCTCGCTGCTGTCATGAACGACCTCGGCCACACGGCCATCCGTGCGACCATCGACGGTTTCCATCGGCCGCGGGCAGAGCGCTATGCCCGGGGCCGTCGATCGCCGGAGGGGTTCTATCTCGACTCCTACGACTACGCCACGTTCCGCCGGGTCCTGATCGATCCGTTCCGCGAGGGCGGTCTGACGGGCGCGAGCACCGGCTTCCAGCTTGCCGCGTTCGACCTTGAACGCGACACCCCCGTCGAGACGGAATGGACCACGGCGCCGCTGGATGCTGTTCTCGTCGTCGACGGGATCTTTCTCCACCGACCGGAGCTCATCGACATCTGGGACTGGTCGCTCTGGCTAGATGCCCCGGCGGCGGTGCGCTTTGCTCGGATGGCCGACCGCGACGGCACCGACCCCGACCCGGACGCGTCGTCGAACGAGCGCTACCGCGTCGGCCAGGAGATCTACCTCTCGCGGGTGAATCCGGCCGCGCTCGCCGCCGTGCGCATCGACAACGCCGATCCGGCCAGCCCGAAGGTCATCCCATGAGCGATCCGAGCGGCATCCTGCTCGTCGACAAGCCCGGCGGCATCACCAGCCACGACGTGGTCGCCCGCGCTCGTCGCGCGCTCGGCACGCGCAAAGTCGGCCACGCGGGAACACTCGACCCGATGGCCACCGGCCTTCTCGTGCTGGGTGCGGGCGCCTCGACTCGCCTTCTCACGTTCCTGGTCGGCCTCGACAAGACCTACGAGGCGACGATCCGCCTGGGAGTGTCGACCGGGACCGACGATGCCGAGGGCGAGGTCACGGAGTCGGTGTCGGCCGAGCGGGTGACGGATGCCGACATCCGCGCCGGCATCGAGGCGCTCACCGGCACGATCGACCAGGTCCCCAGTACCGTCTCGGCGATCAAGGTCGATGGGCGGCGCGCGTACGACCGCGTCCGCGCGGGGGAGCAGGTCGAGCTCGCGGCACGCACGGTGACGGTGTCGCGGTTCGAGGTTCGGAACACTCGCCGGGGCACGACGGATGCTCAGGGCGCCCCGCTGCCCGTGATCGACCTGGACGTCTCGGTGGATTGCTCGAGCGGAACATATATCCGTGCGCTCGCCCGAGACCTCGGAACGGCGCTCGGCGTGGGCGGTCACCTCACCGCGCTGCGCCGCACCCGAATCGGACCCTTCCCTGTCGCCGACGCGGCCGGAATCGACGCGATCACACCTGAGGGGCTGCTGTCGCCGTCGGCTGTTGCCACGGCAGTTCTCGGTGCGGTTCCCGTGACGGCCGAGGAGGCGCGCGATCTGCGGCACGGCAAGCGTCTGCTCGGGGCCGCGGACCGCCTCGCATCGGGCACCGCAGCCATCGACCCGGACGGGCGACTGGTCGGCATCCTCGAGCGACGGGGCAACGATCTGAAGAGCGCGATGAATATGGCGGAGGACTCATGATCCTGTGGTTCACCTACGTGCAGGTGGCGGTGGCCGTTCTCGGCGGGCTGCTCTGCGTCATCCTGGGTCTTGCGGGGCGGCGCCCGAGCGACCTCACGGTCGGCGCTCTGGCACTGCTCGAGCTCCTGCTGGTGGCGCAGGTTGTCATCGCGATCGTGGCACCGTTCGCCGGCAACGTGCCCTCGGGCAGTGTTCTCGAGTTCTGGGTGTATCTCGTTTCTGCCGCACTTCTCCCGCCCGCTGCGGTCATCTGGGCACTGCTTGAGCGCAGCCGATGGAGCACGGTGATCATGGGTATCGCCGCGCTATCAGTTGCGGTCATGGTGTGGCGGATGCACGTCATCTGGACGATTCAGATCGCGTGAGGGCCCCGTCGCAGGCTCGCTCCCGCCCCGCACCGGGCGGCGGTGCACGTAGGATGAATGCCGCTATGACTACGCCTTCCCGACCCCGCATGACCGGAATCGGACGGGTACTCGTGATCGTCTACGCGATCATGGCGCTCGCAGCGACAGGCCGCTCGTTCGTGCAGATCGTGCGCGAATTCGATGAGGCACCGGTCGCCTACACGCTGTCGGCACTTGCCGCTGCGGTCTACATCGTTGCAACCCTCGCCCTCGTCTTCGCCGGACGCCGCGGATGGTATCTCGTCGCGTGGATCGCGATCTCGTTCGAACTCGCCGGCGTGCTGATCGTCGGAACGCTCAGCTACCTGGTCCCCGAGATCTTCGGGCATCCGTCGGTGTGGTCGTACTTCGGCGGGCTCGGGCCGGACGGCTACATCGGGTACCTGTTCGTTCCGCTCGTCCTCCCATTCCTGGGGTTGTGGTGGCTGTGGTCGCACCGTCCCGCGCGCGTCGCCGCCGTCGATGAGGTCGCTGTCACGTCATGATCGTCTTTCGAGATCCGGCCGAGGTGCCCCCGGGCTTCGGCCCCAGTGTCGTGGTGATCGGCAAGTTCGACGGGGTCCACTCGGGTCATCGGGCAGTCATCGACCGTGCTCGGGTGGAGGCGGTTTCTCTGGGCGCTGCCGTCGTCGCGGTCACGTTCGACCGCAACCCGCTGGCGCTGCTCGCTCCCGACAAGTGCCCCGAGAGTCTCATCGGGGTCACTCAGAAGGTGCGTCTTCTCGGCGACACAGGTGTGGATGCCGTTCTCGTGCTGCGCTTCGACGAGGACTTCGCATCGCTCTCCGCGGACGACTTCGCCCGAGTGGTGCTCGTGGAGGCGCTGTCCGCGCAGGCCGTGCTGGTCGGCGCCGACTTCCGCTTCGGGCGCGGCGGCGCCGGAACCGTGGAATCGCTCACTGCGTTCGGGCGCAGTCACGGCTTCGAGGTCGACGTCGTTCATGACGTCCGCGCGGCCGACCGCGGCCGACGCGTGTCATCGACGTGGATCAGGGAGCTGCTGAGCTCTGGCGATGTCGCCGATGCTCGCAAGCTGCTCGGACGCGACCATTCGGTGGTCGGCGAGGTCGTCCACGGCCTCAAACGGGGGCGCGAGATCGGGTATCCCACGGCGAATCTCAGCCACGAGCTCGAGGGGTTCGTCCCCGCTGACGGGGTTTACGCCGGATGGCTCATCGATGAAGCGGATGCCAGTGGGTTGCGCCCCGGCATCCGGTACCCGGCGGCGATCAGTATCGGCACGAATCCGACGTTCGATGACGTTGCTTCCCGGCAAGTCGAGGCCTACGTGCTCGACGAGACCGATCTCGACCTCTACGGTCACCACGTCCAGCTGAGGTTCGTCGACCGCATCCGTGGCATGGGAGCGTTCGACGGGATCGACGCGCTCGTCGCGCAGATCGCCGACGATGTCGAGCGCACTCGGGAGATTCTCGGGCGCGATCAGTCCGCGGATTGATCAGTCAGCGGGGACTGATCAGTAGGAGGACTCGTCGACCGCGCCGCTGGCTGCCCCGCCCGCCGCGATCTGGCGGAGTTCTCCGAGGATCGTCGCGCTGCCGCTGGTTCCCAGCCGAGTCGCTCCCGCCTCAAGCATGGCGAGTGCATCCTGAAGGCTCCGCACCCCGCCGGATGCCTTCACCTGTGTCTGAGGGCCGACGGTGCGCCGCATCAGGCTCACCGTCTCGACCGTCGCGCCCCCGCCCGCGAATCCCGTCGAGGTCTTCACGAAATCAGCGCCGGCTTCTTCTGCGAGCCGGGAGCCGCGCTCGATCTGCTCGTCGCTCAGGAGCGACACCTCGAGGATGACCTTGGTGATCGCACCAGCCGCAGCCTCGACGACGGCGCGGATGTCGTCACGGACCACATCGTCGAAGCCCGAGCGCAGGGCGCCGATGTTGATCACCATGTCGAATTCGGTAGCGCCGTCCTGTGCGGCCTGACGGGTCTCCGCAACTTTCGCGGCCGTCGAGGTGGTCCCGTGGGGAAAGCCGATGACGGTGCCGACGGCGACACCAGAGCCGCCCAGAAACTCCGTGGCGTGGGCGATATCCGACGGGCGGACGCACACGCTGAAGACCTTCCAGTCCCGGGCGATCGTGAGCTGCTCGTCAACGTCGTCCCGCGTGAACTCGGGCTTGAGGATCGCGTGGTCGATCGTCGCGGCGAGCTGTGCCTCAGTGATCTGGTCGGTGGTCTCAGTCATACCTTCAGCCTACGCACCGGTCGGCGCGGGGGACAGCGGAGGGGGAGAGGGCCCGGTATCGTCGCTCATGCTGTCGAGTCCAAGGAGAACAGGATGCGTTCGAGAACTCTCGCCGTCGTCGTACTGGCCGCCGGCGCCCTCGTTCTCGCCGGGTGCGATGCGTTGCCGACTCAGAGCCCGGAGCCCACGGCATCCGCATCGTCAGCTGCGCCTGTCCCCAGCGGAAGCTCGACTGCCGCACCGTCGCCGACCGCGGATGCCGGATTCACGGTGCCGGACTCCTGTGAGCAGTTGTACTCGCCCGGGATGCTCGACGAACTGAACCGCACCAACCCGCCGCTGAACGACCCCGGCATCACGATCTACGCGACCGAGAACGTCGAGGCTCTGGAGATCCTCTCCTCCGGGATTCCGACGCTGCGCTGTTCGTGGGGTGTCGCAGGGGAGCCGGGGCTCGTGACCAGCGTCTCTGTCGTTTCTGCCGACCAGTCCGCGGCCCTTCGTGATGCCTTCTCGAGCTCGGGAATGGCGTGTGAGGCGCTCGGCAGCGGCACGGTGTGTCGCATCGAGCAGCAGACGATCGATCGCAACGACAACATCGTGTCGATCGGTGAGACGCACTATCTGCAGGGGAGCGGATGGGTCGCCACCCACTGGGTGGACTTCGCGCCCGACGGCTATACCGAAGACATCGTCGCCACACTCTGGTCGTAGGAGCGCCGGACTCGTCATCCGGATGCCGTGAACGGCCGGTCGCGATGGCGCGGCGCGCACTCGCGCTAGACTAGAGGCGACGCAGCGTCACACTGCACATCTCGCAGAAGCGAGTGCCCGTGCTGTCGTGAGCCGCAGGCGTCGATGTTCAAGTGAGATTGCGTCTGTCCCAGACGCTCATCCGACGCCATGACGGCGGCGGTCACAGATGTACGAACGCTCAGGAGGAGCATGCCGGCTACGGCAACCGCCGCTCAGCGGCGCAAGAAGTCCTCGTCCGCGCGCCGCGACGACGAGGCCCCCATCATCCCGATCCTCGCGCGCAAGGTGCGCGAGGTCGAAGCCAAGGCTCAGCGTGGCAAGCTCGGGCCCACCAATCGCGTGAAGTTCCAGGTGATCGCGTTTCTCGTGCGCGAGGAACGCGCCCGCGTCAAGGCTGATTCTTCGGTTACGGATGCCGTTCGCGCCGAGCTGCTCAAGCGGCTCGATGGTGTGGCGACGATCCTTGCCAAGACGGCTGCGCGGGATACGTCCCTGATCCAGCTGCTCGAGGTCGACCAGGCAACGTCCCCGGTGGCTCGCCGCATGCGCCGCGACTGGTTGCTGGAATCGGGCGCCGAGCTCGCGCCGGACGAACTGATCATCACCGATACGCCGGTTCCCGCGCAGCAGGTCGTGCCTGCCGCGCTCGCCGAGCGTCAGGTCATTCCCGCCTCGATCGAGGCTCGACAGATGGCGCATCCGTTCCTCGAGCCCGATCTCACCGTCCGTGCACCGCGGGATACTCCGCGGCGTCGCCTGGACGGGTGGGAACTCATGGGTCCCCTCTACAAGGCCTTCGAGACCGGAGCCGGCGGTTCCGCAGCCTCGATGGACCTTCCTCCGGTCCCCGAATTCGACCGTCTCTCGCCGCGCGGACTCGAGATCATGCCGCACCAGTCGCGTTTTCTCGAGTCGGTGCGCGAGGGACATCGCACGTTCCTCTTGGCTGACGAGCCGGGACTGGGCAAGACGGCGCAGTCGGCGCTCGCGGCATCCGTCGCCGGCGCCTATCCGCTGCTGGCTGTCGTCCCCAACGTCGTCAAGATGAACTGGGCTCGTGAGGTGGAGCGATGGACGCCGCAGCGGCGCGCGACCGTCATCTCGGGCGACGGTGAAGATCTGGATGCCTTCGCCGACGTCTTCATCGTCAACTACGAGATCCTCGACCGGCATCTGTCGTGGCTCGGATCGATCGGGCTGAAGGGCATGGTCGTTGATGAGGCCCACTTCATCAAGAACCTCACGTCGCAGCGCTCCCAGAACGTCCTCGCGCTCGCGAGCCGCATCAAGGAGCAGGTCCACAACCCGCTCCTGCTGGCGCTGACCGGTACGCCTCTGATCAACGATGTCGAGGACTTCGATGCGATCTGGCGTTTCCTCGGCTGGACCACCGGCGACAAGCCCGGCGCGAAGCTGATGGCCAAGCTCGATGAGACCGGGCTCACCCCGGCCGACAAGGCGTTCTATCCCGAAGCGCGATCCGCCGTCATCTCGATGGGGATCGTGCGACGCAAGAAGAAGGATGTCGCGGCCGACCTGCCCGACAAGCTCATCGCTGACCTGCCGGTCGAGCTCGACGACGAATACGGGCGGTCGATCCGGCAGGCCGAGCGCGAACTCGGCGCGCGCCTGGCCGCGAAGTACCGGCGCATCATCGATGCGCGCGGCGATCGTGGCCTCGCCCCCGGCGAGATCGACGGAGACATCGTCCGGCTCGTGGCCGAGGGTGAGCTCGAAGAGTCGAAGGCTGCCGGTTCCGGCAGTGAGAACGTCTTCACGATGGTTCGGCGTATCGGTCAGGCCAAGGCCACCGTCGCCGCCGACTATGCTGCCCAGCTGCAGCGGTCGGTCGGCAAGGTCGTCTTCTTCGCCAAGCACATCGATGTCATGGATGCCGCCGAACGCCACTTCGCGCAGGCGGGCCTTCGGACCGTGTCGATCCGCGGCGAGCAGACCACGGCGGCGCGTCAGCAGGCGATCGATGCGTTCAACGAGGATGCCGATGTCGCGATCGCGGTGTGTTCGCTCACCGCCGCCGGTGTCGGTCTGAACCTGCAGGCTGCCTCGAACGTCGTCCTCGCCGAACTCAGCTGGACGGCCGCGGAGCAGACGCAGGCGATCGACCGCGTGCACCGGATCGGGCAGGACGAGCCGGTCACGGCGTGGCGGATCATCGCCGCGCACACGATCGACACGAAGATCGCCGAGCTGATCGATACCAAGCAGGGGCTCGCACTGCGCGCCCTTGACGGTGAGGCAGTCGATCCGGGCTCGAGCGACTCCGTGCAGCTCGCGGCGCTCATGCACCTGCTCCGGCAGGCGCTGGGCGACGTCGACTGAGTGTCGCGCACGCGCCTTTTCGCGCACGTCGAGTAATCACGGCGGCGGGGGGATGGATGCTGCGCGGTACGAACGCTAGTGTCGGTGGAGGCAACGTCGCCACCTTGCAACCGGATACTCCTACAGGGACGGCACATGAGAATCGGCATCCTCACCAGCGGCGGCGATTGCCCCGGCCTGAACGCGGTCATTCGCGGCGTGGTCCTCAAGGGCACAACGGCGTACGGGCTCGACTTCGTCGGCATCCGTGACGGATGGCGCGGCGTGGTCGATGGGGACTTCTTTCCGCTTTCGCGTCACGACGTGAAGGGCCTGTCGAAGGTCGGCGGCACGATCCTCGGAACCAGCCGCACCAACCCGTACGAAGGGCCGCGCGGCGGCGCCGAGAACATCGCTCGGACGCTCGAGGATGCCGGAATCGACGGCATCCTGGCTATCGGTGGCGAGGGCACACTCGCCGCTGCCGACCGCCTCTGGAAGGACGGGATCAACGTTCTCGGCGTTCCCAAGACGATCGACAACGACCTGCGCGCCACGGACTACTCGTTCGGCTTCGACACGGCCGTCAACATCGCCACCGACGCGATGGACCGGCTGCGTACGACCGGCGACTCGCACCAGCGATGCATGGTCGCCGAAGTCATGGGCCGGCATGTCGGTTGGATCGCCCTGCACGCGGGAGTCGCTGCTGGCGCTCACGTCATCTGCATCCCCGAGGTGCCCATGTCGATCGACGAGATCTGCCGGCAGGTCACGAGCGCTCACGATCGCGGCCGCGCGCCGTTGGTCGTCGTCTCGGAGGGCTTCACGATCACGGGCATGGATGAGGCGCACAGCCACAAGGGCCTGGACGCGTTCAACCGCCCCCGCCTGGGCGGTATCGGTGAGCTCATCGCGCCCGAGATCGAGCGCATCACCGGCATCGAGACCCGCGCGACCGTGCTCGGCCACATCCAGCGCGGCGGATCGCCCTCCGCGTTCGACCGTGTTCTGGCCACCCGCCTGGGCCTGCACGCCGCCGATGCTCTCGTCGATGGCGCGTGGGGTCAGATGGTCGCGATGCGCGGAACCGACATCGTCCGCGTCCAGTTCGATGAAGCGCTCGGCGAACTCAACACGGTCCCGCTCTACCGCTACGAGGAAGCCGCAGCTCTCTTCGGCTGACCCGGCGTCGGGCGGCATCCGGTTCGCGGCATCCTCGTGCGCAGCCGAGTCCGCCCGCGCGCGAAACTAGGACTTCTTCGGAGCGTAGGACGTTTCCGGGGCCTATCGTCCTACGTCGGTGATTTCACCGACGCCGATGAGGCACCCTGCCCGAGGCCGAGTCTTGCTGTCCCGCCCGCCGTGTGGCGAGCCTTCGACTTCCGGACGTCGGAGTTCTTCGGGCGGTAGGACGGTGCCGAGCCTTAGCGTCAGACGGTGGTGATTGTTCCTACCGGGGTACCCGCGAAGCGGGTGGGACGCTCCTCCCCGGCCCGCGCGCGAAACGCGTCATCCACGGCTCTGCGGATCGGCGAGTCCGCGGCCCCGCCGCGCGGAAGAGTCAGTGGATGCGGAGTGTGGATGACCTGGTCAGATGGATCGACGGATGCGGCGGTGCCGCGCACACGCGATCGGTCGCCGCGGCGGGTTTCACTGTGCACGTCGTTCGCACCGCGGTCGCGCTCGGTGTCATCGAGCGCGTTCGACGGAGCTGGCTCGTGCTGCCGGCCTGCGATCCGGCGCGGCGCGCTGCGGCTACAGCTGGCGGACGCCTCACGTGCCTGAGTGCGGCGTCGGCGCTCGGGCTATGGACTCCGCTCCACGACGAGGTTCACGTCGCGGTGGCGCGAACGGCGTCCCGCGTCCGTGCTCCCAGGGTGCGGCTGCATTGGGGTGGCGGTCCTGCGCCGACCTCGGCGCTCCAGACTGACGAGCCTCTCATCAACGTGCTGTTTCACGTGGCGCGGTGCGTGCCGCTCGCGGATGCCGCAGCGGTTTGGGAGTCGGCGCTGCGCGGTGGTCACACTGATCGGCGCGTACTGGAACGCGTCCAGTGGGGGAGCGAGCGGGCCCGGCGGCTCGCATCCGTAGCATCGCTGCTGTCGGACTCGGGGATTGAAACCCACTTCACCCATCTCATGCACAGCATCGGCGTGACGGTCGTGCAGCAGGTCTGGGTCGACGGGCACCCGCTGGACTGCCTCATCGGCGAGCGGCTCGTCGTTCAGCTCGACGGATTCGCTCATCACCAGGCATCCGATCGCCGCCGGGATCTTCGGGCTGACGCTCGACTCGCCCTGCGCGGCTTCACTGTTCTGCGGTTCGACTACCACCAGATCCTGTTCGATCCCGCGTACGTGACGGAGACCATCACGGATGCCATGGCTCAGGGTCTGCACCGGCAGACCGCCGTTTCACGGAGGTCGGCACTCTTCCGGAGGTAGGTCGTGGTGGCGTTGAGTGGTCCTACGTCCGCGATTTTGCCTACCGGCGTGATCCTGAGTGGTGTGCTTGCGTCGCGTGCTTGCGTTGCTGTGGCGCCTTGCGAAGGTAGGTGTTCTTCTGGAGGTAGGTCGGTTCTGCGGTGATTCTTCCTACGCCCGCGATATTGCCTACGCCCGTGAGGCGCCGCGCCCGTGGGGCGCCGGGCCCGTGAGGCGCCGTGCCCGTGAGGCGCCGTATCCGGTATGCGGGGCGGGGCGGGGCGAGGAGGATCAGGCGTCGGCGACACCGAGGACGTCGAAGATCCAGGCCAGCTCGTAGGCGCGCTCGCGCCAGGAGTTGTAGCGCCCGCTGACACCGCCGTGCCCGGCCGACATCTCGCACTTCAGGAGCGCATCGGCGCCGACCTCGCGCAACCGCGCAACCCACTTCGCCGGTTCCACGTACATCACGCGGGTGTCGTTGAGTGAGGTGACGGCGAGGATCCGGGGTAGCGGATGCCTGCCCGCACGTTCTCGTAGGGCGTGTAGCCCTTCATGTACGCATAGACATCCGGATCCTCGAGGGGATTGCCCCACTCGTCCCACTCGATCACCGTCAGCGGCAGGGAGGGGTCGAGGATGGTCGTCAGGGCATCCACGAAGGGAACGACGGCCAGGATGCCTGCGAACAGCTCCGGGGCGATGTTGGTGACTGCCCCCATGAGCAGGCCGCCGGCGCTGCCGCCCTCGGCAACGAGATGCTCGGCATCCGTGTACTTCGTCTCGACGAGGTGGTGCGCTGCAGCGACGAAGTCGGTGAACGTATTGCGCTTGCTCTGCAGCTTGCCGTCCTCGTACCAGCTGCGTCCCATCTCGCCGCCACCGCGCACGTGGGCGACCGCGAAGACCACACCCCGGTCCAGCGCCGAGAGCCGCGCGATCGAGAAGGCGGGATCGATGGAGTGCTCGTAGGACCCGTAGCCGTAGAGGTGCAGGGGGCGGGGTTTCTCGCCCGGCTCTCCGAACGAGCGCCGCCAGACGAGCGAGACGGGGATCCGGGTGCCGTCGTCGGCGAGAGCCCATACGCGCCGCTGCCCGTAGTCCGCGGGGTCGTAGCCGCCGAGCACGGGCTGCTGCTTGCGGATGCGTCGCTCGTCGGTCGCGACCACGAGGTCGACCACGGTGGTCGGCGTCACGAACGACCCGAAGGCGAGCCGGATCATCGGGGGCGCCCATTCGGGGTTGCCCGCCGTGCCGACGTCGTAGAGTTCCTCGTCGAAGACGATCTCGGTCGGCGTCGCCGCCTCGTAGTCGAACGTCGCGAGCCGGGAGAGCCCGTCACGGCGGTAGGCCAGCACCGCCCAGTCGCGGAACGTCGACATCCCGAGCAGGCGCTGCCCCGGCCGGTGCTCCAGCACGACCTCACGCGCTCCCTGCGGGTCATCGGCCTGCACCCGGACGAGTTCGAAGTCGAGCGCGTTGTCGTTGTGGACGATGTAGAGCACATCCTCGCCGCCGACGACCGCGTGGGAGCTGGAGTACTCGACGCCCTCTCGTCGCGGCCACACGACGCGCGGCTGTCCCGACAGGTCATCGGCATCCAGGAGCCACTCTTCGGAGGTGATCGAGGAGCCGAGTTCGATGACGAGGTATCGGTCGCTGCGCGTGAACCCCGCGCCGACCCAATAGCGGTCGTCGGGCTCGTGGAAGAGGGTTCGGTCATCGGATGCCGCCGTGCCGACCTCGTGGAGCCACACGGTGTCGGGCCGCCAGGCGTCGTCGACGGTCGTGTAGACGATGTGGCGGCCGTCGGGGAGAAGGTCGCTCCCGAGAACGTGTCGGGGATCTCGTCCGGGAGCAGCTCGCCGGTCTCGAGGTCGCGAACGCGGATGGTGTAGCGCTCGTCACCGACGGTGTCGACGGCGTACAGCAGCCGCGCCCCGTCGGTGGAGACCTCGAAGCTGCCGAGCGCGAAGAACTCGTGTCCGGCGGCTTCGCGGTTGGCATCGAGGAGGACCTGCTCGCCCGGCACCGCGTGGTCGGGGGAGAGGGCCGGCGGGTCCCAGTCGTCGGGAGTGGTCAGCGGCGCGCGGCAGTGGATGCCGTACTGCTGTCCTTCGACCGACCGCGAGTAGTACCACCACTGGCCGCGGCGCACCGGCACCGACAGGTCGGTTTCGAGGGTGCGGGAGCGGATCTCCTCGAAGATCTGCTCGCGAAGCGACGCGAGGTGGGCGGTGCGCGCATCGGTGAAGGCGTTCTCGGCCTCCAGGTGGGCTCGGACGTCTGCGTCGTCCTTCGCGCGAAGCCACTCGTAGGCATCCTCGACGTCATCGCCGTGATGAGAGCGGATGAGGGGACGACGGGCGGCACGCGGTGCTTCGGGGACGGATGTCACCCGACCCACGCTAGCCGAGCGGGGCGCGTCGGCGGCGAGACGTATGCTGGCGGCATGGCCTCGGCTTCTGTGCGGTTCGGTCAGTATCCGCCCGCGCTTCGGACGATCGTGCACCTGAGCGACACGCACTTCCTCGACGGGGGCAGGCCGCTCGGCGGACGATTTGATACCACGGCGAACCTCAGCCGGACTCTGCAGAAGGTGCGTGACCTGGGCATCCGTCCCGATGCGATCGTTGTGACCGGCGACCTCACCGATGAGGGGGAGCCCGGGGCCTACCGCGACCTGCGCGCCGTGCTCGAGCCGGTTGCCCGCGATCTTGCCGCACCGCTTGTCTGGGTGGCAGGAAACCACGATGAGCGCCCCGCGCTTCGCGAACACCTGATGGATGCCGAACCGACGCAGGAGCCGGTGACAGGCGTCTGGGATCTCGATGGCCTGCGACTCATCGCGATCGACACGTCGGTGCCGGGCTGGCATCACGGTGACCTCGACGAGGGCCAGCTCCGCTGGCTCGAGGAACACCTCGCGACGCCCGCGCCGCTGGGAACGCTCTTGGCGATGCACCATCCGCCGATCCCGTCGCACCTGCCATTCTTCGACATTCTCGAGCTGCGCGACCAGCAGCGCCTCGCCGATGCGATCGCCGGGACTGACGTGCGCGGCATTCTGGCCGGTCACCTGCACTACTCGACAAATGCCACCTTCGCCGGCATCCCCGTGTCGGTGTCGGCGGCCACCTGTTACACCATGGATCTCGCCCGGCCTCCGCAGCAGGTCAATGGAATGGATGCCGGGCAGTCCTTCCATCTCGTGCACGTGTACGAAACGACGATCACGCACGCCGTCGTGCCGGTCGTCGACGCCGACACCGGCGACTACTTCTCCGAGGAGTGGGTCGAACGGATGGCGGCACTCACCCCCCACGAGCGCCTCGAGGCGTTCTCTCGCAAGCGCTCATGAACGGCAGGAACAATGACGCACCACACAGCCGCTCCGGCGCGCATCGAGACTGATTCCCTGGGGTCGATGCAGATCCCCGCAGACGCGTACTGGGGCATTCACACCGCCCGCGCGTTGGAGAATTTCCCGATCTCGCGGCGCCCGATCTCGGTCTATGCCGACCTCGTCCGCGCCCTCGCGATGGTCAAGCAGGCCGCGGCGCGGGCCAATGCCGAGATCGGCGTGCTCGATGCCGAGCGGGCGGCGCTCATCGACCGCGCATCCCAGCTCGTCATCGACGGTCAGTTCCACGATCAGTTCGTGGTTGGTGTCGTGCAGGGCGGGGCGGGCACGTCGACCAACATGAACGCGAATGAGGTCATCACCAACATCGCGCTCGAGCTTGCCGGCCGGCCCCGCGGCGACTACACCTATCTCTCGCCGATCGATCACACCAACCGCAGTCAGTCCACCAACGACGTCTATCCGACGGCGATCAAGGTCGGCTTGAGTCTTGATCTGCAGACGCTCCTGGAGGAGCTCGACCTGCTGCGTCAGTCGTTCCTGCACAAGGCGACGGAGTTCCACGATGTCCTGAAGGTCGGCCGCACCCAGCTGCAGGATGCGGTTCCCATGACCCTCGGGCAGGAGTTCCACGGCTTTGCCACGACCCTGGGGCAGGACTACCAGCGACTGACCGAGAACGCGCACCTGCTGTTCGAGGTGAACCTCGGGGCGACGGCGATCGGCACCGGCATCACCGCGCATCCTGATTATGCGGACGCGGTTCTGCGCCACCTCCGCGAGATCACGGGGCTGGACCTCGAGACGGCGTCCGACCTCGTGGAGTCCACGAGTGACACGGGGGCGTTCATGTCGTTCTCGGCATCCCTCAAGCGCAACGCGATCAAGCTCTCGAAGATCTCCAATGACCTGCGGCTGCTCTCGTCGGGCCCGCAGGCGGGTCTGGGGGAGATATCCCTCCCCGCGCGCCAGGCAGGATCGAGCATCATGCCCGGCAAGGTGAATCCGGTCATCCCCGAGGTCGTGAATCAGGTAGCCTTCGCTGTCGCCGGTGCGGACCTGACCGTGACGATGGCGGTCGAGGGCGGCCAGCTGCAGCTGAATGCCTTCGAGCCGATCATCGCTCACTCGATCTTCCAGTCGATCACCTGGATGCGCAGAGCCATGCGCACCCTGCGCGTGAACTGTGTGGACGGCATTACGGCCAATCGCGAGCGACTCGCGGCGTCGGTGGGAGCGTCAGTGGGCGTCGTGACGGCGCTGACCCCCTTCATCGGCTACGCGGCAGCGGCTGCTCTTGCGAAGTCAGCCCTTGTGTCGGGCCGCAATATCGCCGAACTCGTGGTCGAGGCAGGACTCATGTCTCGGGCCGAGGTCGACAAGCAGTTGTCACCGGCCCGGCTGTCGGGGCTGGAGGCCGTCACCGCGGCGATGCCGATCGTCGGGCTCGAGAACGCTCCCACCGGAGATACTGACCTGTAGGGCTCCGCCGGGCCCGTTGCGGTAGCTGGGAATATGCCGCTAGATTGCGGCGAGGTCGCTCAATGACGCGCGGCCGCCCTCACCCGCAATGGACGCAAGGAGTCGCCCATGTCCGATTCACCCGCCTACCAGCCTGCCCCGCAGGCGCCCGCCGGAGCGCCGGCTGTCGTGCCGGGCAAGACGCTCGGTATCGTCGCTCTGATCCTCGCCTTCTTCTTCCAGCTGCTCGCCCTGATCCTCGGGATCGTCGCGCTGAACCAGAGCAAGGGAACGGGCTACAGCAACGCTCCCGCGAAGTGGGCGATCTGGTTGAGCATCATCTTCATGGTGCTGGGGATCATCATCGCGATCGTCGTCTTGTCGACGGCGTCGTTCGTCGTCTACTCGAACTGACGATCACGAGAACGCACTGCCGGATCAGTCGATGATCCGGCAGTGCGTTTTCAGTTCTCCAATGCCTTCGACACCGACGGTCACCGTCGACCGGTCTCGGAGGAAGACCTGCGGGTCCCGCGAGTAGCCGGCGCCCCCCGGGCTACCGGTGGAAATCAGCGTCCCCGGCAGGAGGGTCACGGATGCCGACAGGTGCGCAATGAGGGTTGCGACCGGTCGCACCATCTGGTTCGTCGACGCATCCTGCAGCGTGTGTCCGTCCAGGACCGTCCAGATGTGCAGGTTCTGCGGGTCGGGGATCTCATCAGCGGTCACGATGACCGGGCCGACGGGAGTGAAGCCGTCGAAGGACTTGCACCGTGACCATTGCGCCTCGGCGAACTGGATGTCGCGCGCGGTGATGTCGTTGACGACGGTGTAGCCCCAGACGTGATCGAGGGCCGACTCGGGTGTGACATCCTTCGCGGGTTCGCCGATGATGACTCCGAGTTCGGCCTCATAGTCCACCGCTTCGCTGAGCGTGCGCGGCCAGCTGGTCGTTCCGTCATGACCGGCGAGCGAATTCGGCCAGAGCACGAACACCGTCGGTGCCGTGTCGGTCTTCAGCCCGAGTTCGCTCGAGTGCGCCGCGTAGTTCAGGCCGACGGCCAGAATCACGGGCGGCTGCGGCACGGCAGGTCCGTACGTGGCGCCCTCCAGAGGGAGGCGGGGAGCAGGGGATGCGGCGGCGCGCACGCGATCGAGCAGCTCGCTGCCGCCCTCGATGAGCTCGTTGAGGGTGGTTGGCGCGCCGTCGAAGAGCTGTGACACGACGGCGGCGCCGTCGTTATCGATGGTCACGAGCTGCATCGTTGCTGACCCGGGGAGGGAGACGTGAGCGAAGCGCATTCACCCACGCTAGCGTCGTCGGACGTCGATGAGCTGCCCAGACACAGACTCAGCGCCCGGTGCCGCGGCGATGCCTGCGAGTCGAATCCGGGCGCTGAGTGGATCTGATATCAGCTTCTCGCCGCCGCGGCGCCTTGTCAAGGGCCCCCGGTCATGAGTATCAACGGCCGATGTCGGACCCGATCTCCCACGGCGCGATCGGCGAGTAGGTGAGGATCCACGCCTCGATGTCTTGCATGAGGCCGGTGGCGATCAGGATGCCGATGACGATGAACAGGATGCCCAGCCCCCGCCGGAACCACCCGTGCGGGTCGGCTGCCCAGCGCATCCGGCGGAGGGCGCGCTGTCCGGCCAGGGCGATCACGAGCAATACGGCCATGAGCCCCACGACGTAGGCGCCCAGCAGCGCGAGCCCCCGCGCGGGTTCGGCGGGCAGGACGGTGACGATCACGTAGGCGAACAGCGGGCTGCACGAGGTGAAGACCGGGCCGAGCGCGGCGCCGGTGAGGATCGCGCCGAGTGTGCCGCCGCGACGGTGGGCGGCATCCAGGTTCCGGGCGGAAGCTCCGGTCAGTCCCGTGCGCTGGGAGATGCTGTCCCACGCGCCGGGAAAGACCGAGAACACGCCGAGGACGATCAGCAGGATGCCGCTGACGACCTGCCAGACCTGGGTGGGGATGTCGATGAGCGCCGTGGTCGCCCGCAGAAGCAACGTGAAGACCGTGACGCTCGCTCCCAAGGACAGCGTGATGATGATCGCCCGTCGCGTCGCATCCCGGTTCGATGCGCCCTGGAGCGAGCCGCCGACGATGATCGGCAGAAGCGTCAGCGAGCAGGGTGCGAGGGTCGTCAGCGCCCCCGCCAACAGTGCCCCGGCGAGGGCGGTGATCATCCCTCGATCGCCTGCGCCTTGATGTCATCCCCGGTGACCGACCCGGTCCACTTCGCCAGTTGTGCGCTGTCCTCGTCGACCTGCACGAACGTGTGCTGCTGGGTGATGCCGTATTCGCGCTTGAGGTCGGTGGCGGTGTCGTAGTCGATCTTCACGACGGTGAGCCCGTCGGGGACGCCGGCCGTCGTGAGCGAATCCTCTGTCGCGCGGCAACTCGGGCACCAGTCGGCATGGAAGAAGTAGACCACCGTCGTGCCAGCACGGTCGGCCATCTGGTTCTGGTACTCGTCGAGTGTGAGGTACGCGCCCGCCGCCATGGCGTCCGCGGACATATCGTCCATCGGCTCGCTGGTGGCCATGTCGTCGGTCGCACCACCGGTCATGACGTCGGCGGGGGTCGATGCGGGAGTGGCGGCAGCATCGGTGGCGGGGGTGGCGCACGCGGTCAGGCCGAGACCCGCGATCAGGACCAGGGCTGCTGCGGTGGCAGGTGAACGGCGCATGGGGACTCCTGTTTCGGTCGGGAGATCATCTCTACCGTCAGTCAACGCGACCGTGCCGTGGTCCTCTACATAACCAGAGAGCTCGTCACGGGTCCGTAAGAACTCCCGTGGCCGGCTCCGCGGTGCGGCTCAGGCGGGGGTGCTGTCGTCGAGCCCGGTCGCCGGCAGCCGCAGGCTCACCGTGCAGCCGTCGGCCGGCGCCGTTCCGACGATCGTCACCTCGCCGCCGTGAGCGCGCGCAACCTCGTCGGCGATCGCCAGGCCGAGCCCCATCCCGCGGGCGGATCGAGCTGTGTCGCCGCGCCACCCGGGCTCGAGAAGGTGGGGAAGATCGCTCGCGGGAATTCCGCCGCATCCGTCCGTGACCGAAACCACGGCATGGTTGGCGTCCCGCGTTGTTGTAAGAAGAACGCGACCGCCCGCGGGAGTGTGCTGGACGGCGTTGGTGATGATGTTGGTCACGGCGCGAGTGAGTTCGCGAACCTCGACCTCGACGATGTCGCCGCCGAGGGCCGTTGCCTCGATCTCGACGCCTTCCGCGGCAGCCAGCGGTGAGACCGAGGCCACGGCGTCGGAGACGATGTCATCCAGCGAGGCCGGGGTGATGTCGCGGCGGCGCTGCGCGTGCAGCCGCGAGAGCTCCACGATGTCATCGACCATCGCATCCAGCCGGTCGACTTCGCGCACGATCCGCGCGGGTGGGTCCTCGGGGGCGCTGTCTTCGGCAACGGACTCGGCCAGGGCACGGATGCCGGCAAGCGGCGTCCGCAGATCGTGCGAGAGCCAGCGCACCGTTTCCCGGCGCGAGTCCTCAACCTCGCGGGCGCGCTGCCTGTCGGCCCGTTCGGCGGCTGCTTCCCGCTCGATCGCTCGGGCGCGTCGTGCGAGCACGAGCCCGACCAGAAGTGCGAGCGGCGCGCAGGCGGCGAGCACGATGAGCAGGGTCTGCGAGGTGTGGTCGTCGATGAGCATCTGACGGGTGGCGACGGCGACACCGGCAGCCAACGACGCGACGACGACGAAGGGTGCGGCGATCGCCGCGACGACGGGTTTGGACCGCGGGAGGGCGGCGACGATCGCGGTTCCGGCGAGCCCGACTCCCGCCGTGGTCAGGATCGATAGGACTACCGCGTTCTCATCCGGAGTCACGGGCTGACCGCCGTATCGGTCGCATCCCACCGATATCCCTTGCCGAATACCGTTGCCAACCGCGTCGGGTGGGACGGGTCAGTCTCGATCTTCTCCCGCAGGCGCCGCACGTGCACCGTCACCGTCGAGGGGTCCCCGACGTTCCAGCGCCACACCTCGCGGATGAGGTCCTCACGGCTGTGGACGACGCCCGGGTGTTGCAGGAACCAGACCAGAAGGTCGAACTCGCGGGACGTGAGTGAGAGGCTTTCCCCGCCTCGGAGGGCGCGGCCGGCGGCGACCTCGACACGCAGGTCGCCGTCGACGAGAACGCCGGAGGGCTCGGCCGCTGTCGCGGTCGTGCGGCGCAGCAGCGAGCGGATGCGCAGGTCCAGCTCGCGGAGACTGTAGGGCTTGGTGATGTAGTCGTCAGCGCCGGCCAGGAGGCCCTGGACTCTCTCGTGCTCCTGTGTGCGCGCGGTCACCATGATGAGGGGGAGGTCCCGTCGCATCGCGCGAAGTCGTCTGGTCACGTCGAGTCCACTCATGCCGGGGAGCATCAGATCGAGGAGGACGAGGTCGACGGGGGCCTCGGCGAAACGTGAGACGGCGTCATCGCCGTCACCGACGGCGATGACCTCGTGTCCGGCGCGGGTCAGGTACGCGGCCACGGTCTCGCGCATCGTCCGATCATCCTCGACGAGCATCAGACGCACCACGCGCCCACTATAGGCATCCGTGGGCTGCCCGCCGCCGGCACAGGCGTTGACGTCAGCAGTTCGTAAGTTCTTGCGCTCGAGTCGGTCGCGCGGTCCAGCCCGCGCGCGTGATGCCGCGTTGCGCGCCGCGACCGGCTCTGGTGGGATGGTGAGCATGACTGATGACCGCACCAAGCCCGACATCGATGCCCCCAGGGCCCTGCTCCGTCCGACCTCGTCATTCGTGACCTGATCGTCGGTGAGGGCGCCGAGGCGAAGCCCGGTGACAGCGTCACCGTGCACTACGTGGGCGTCGAGTATGACTCGGGGAGGAGTTCGACTCGTCGTGGAACCGTGGGGAGAGTATCCAATTCCCGCTGCGCGGATTGATTCAGGGGTGGCAGGACGGCATCCCGGGCATGCGTGAGGGCGGTCGCCGCGAACTCGTCATTCCGCCGCACCTGGCCTATGGTCCCGCCGGCGGCCACTTCCTCGGCGGAAAGACCCTCATCTTCATCATCGATCTGATCTCGGTCGGCTGAGTTTCTCTCACGCGGCGGCGGATGCCTCGGCATCCGCCGCCGCGTCATGTCTGCGGATGACCGTGCGGTGACAAACGGGGAAATTTTTCCATTCACGGGAATAGAGCGCCCGGGCTGTGCCGTTGGGCCTCTTGTCGCCGCATGGTGACCCAGACAAACTCCCGAGGAGAAACTATGACCGAAACGACGACCGTCGAGATCCCCGGCTACCGCGTCGGTACGTGGCAGCTGGATGCGTCGCACAGCGAGGTTCGCTTCACCGTTCGGCACATGATGATCTCGAAGGTGCGTGGCACCTTCGGTATGAAGAGCGCGACGTTCGTGACTCCCGCGAACCCGCTCGAGACCACCGTGACCGCCTCGGTCGACGTGACCTCCGTCGACACCAACGACGAGGGGCGTGACAACCACCTCCGTTCGGCTGACTTCTTCGACGCCGAGCAGTACCCCACGATGGACTTCGTCTCCACCGGCGTGCGTATCGAGGACGGCGACTTCTTCGTCGACGGCGACCTCACCCTTCACGGCATCACCAAGCCCGTGACCTTCGAGGTGGAGTTCGGCGGCTTCGGTACCGACCCGTGGGGCAACTACAAGGCAGGCGCCACCGCCAAGGCTGTCATCAACCGCGAGGAGTTCGGCCTGAACTGGAACGCCGCGCTGGAGACCGGCGGCGTGCTGGTGGGCAAGGACGTCACGATCGAACTCGACCTGCAGGGTTCCCTCCAGGCCGACTGAGGTTCGAGCCACAACGACGGCGGGGCGGATGCTGCGGCATCCGCCCCGCCGTCGTCCGTGCTGCGCGCGATCAGGGAACCGGATTGTCGGCGTCGTAAGCCCGGAACCCGGGACTCAGGCGCACCAGCGTCGTCACGATCGCGAGGATGAGCAGCCCACCCAGCAGCGGCGGAAACCAGAGAGTCGTGACGGTCGCGAGAGTGCCCGCGTAGAGCGCGCCGACCCGGGGTCCTCCGGCGACGACCACGATGAAGATGCCCTGGAGCCTGCCCCGGATGCTGTCGGGAACTGCGGACTGCATCATCGTCGATCGGTAGATGGCGCTCACGTTGTCTGCCCCACCGGCCACGACCAGCACCAGCACCGCGAGCGCGATCAGCGGAATGTTCGGTGAGGTCTCGCTCACGCCGGTCGGGGCGCCGACGCCGAAGGCCCCCGCCAGCAGCACGCCGCCGAAGACCACGATGGCGCCGCCGTAGACGAGGATCGCGAGTTCGATTCCCAGCCCGTGCGCACGATATCGCCCGATGCGACCCGAGAAGAGGCTCGAGAGGAATGCGCCGGCGGCGAATGCCGCGGTGAGGACGCCGGTGGTGATCGGGCCGCCTCCGAGGAGGACGGCGCCGATCGCCGGGAAAAGGGCGAGCGGCTGCCCGAACGTCATCGCGGTGATATCGAGGATGTACTGCAGCCGGATGTTTGCCGCCCGCCGCAGGAAGGCGATGCCGTCACGGAGTGACTCGAGGCCGGGCCGAACGATCTCGCCTTCGGGAACGATGCGGGGGAGCGTCCAGAGGCCGAGGAACAGCGAGGTCATCAGGACGACATCCACGGAGTACGTCCATGCGTAGCCGACTGTCGCGACCAGAACGCCAGCGAGAGCGGGGCCTGCCATCACCATGATGCCGACCGTGATCCCCTGCAGGGCAGCTGCCGCGGGCAGAAGCTGACGCGGAAGGAGCCGGGGAACGATCGCGGAGCGCGTTGCGAGCACCACCGAGTTCGCTGCCGAGTTGACGATGCTCAAGGTATAGAGCGACCACACCGACTCGAGCTGCGTCCAGGCGAGGATCGCCAGCGCGGCGGTGGACACGAACGTGATGCTCGCGGCCAATAGGGCCACCAAGCGTCTGTCGAACGCGTCAGCGAGCATCCCGCCGTACAGCCCGGCGATGACCATCGGCACGAGCCCGACCACGGCGATCATCGAGACGGCGAAGGTGCTCTGCGTGAGGTCGTACACGTGCAGCATGACGGCGACGATGGTGAGTTGACCGCCGAGGCCCGCGAGCGTGGACCCGATCCACAGCCGTGCGAACGCGGGGCTGGCGCGGAAGGGCCGGAGATCGAGGAACTGGTCACGCGAGAGGCGTGCCATCAGATGTCGACCTCGACCTGCTTGATGCGGGCCGAATGCCCCCGCACGATAGAGACGCGGCTCGGCGAGGTGCCGAAGTGCTCGGCAAGCACCCGGGGGAGAGCGGCGTTGGCAGCGCCCTCGCGGCCCGGCTCACGGAGATAGACGACGAGATCGGTTCCCACCGTCTCGACCAGGGGACCGCGCCGGCTCCCGGGTTTTACTCGAACGGTGATGCGCACCCGACGAGGCTACTCTGGCGCTCGCTCGTGGGTGCGTCTTCGATGCTGGTAGACTTGTGCGGTTGCCGTTCGATCGGCCGCGGATGAAGAGAGCTCGCACATCAGGTGACGGGCGCCGCGCAACGAGGAGAGAGGGGATCGTTCTATGGCACTGGAAGCAGAAGTCAAGAAGGCGATCATCGAAGAGTATGCAACGCACCCCGGTGACACCGGATCCCCCGAGGTGCAGGTCGCGCTCATGACGCAGCGCATCAAGGACCTCACGGAGCACCTGAAGGAGCACAAGCACGACCACCACTCGCGTCGTGGTCTGTTCC
The DNA here is from genome assembly GCF_015565955.1 of Microbacterium schleiferi. Lineage (NCBI taxonomy): Bacteria > Bacillati > Actinomycetota > Actinomycetes > Micrococcales > Microbacteriaceae > Microbacterium > Microbacterium schleiferi. The sequence goes on from NZ_CP064760.1 coordinate 1,023,822, forward strand.
TGCTCGTGGGTCAGCGCCGTCGTCTGCTCGGCTACCTTCAGGACATCGACATCGCACGGTACCGTTCGTTGATCGAGCGCCTGGGTCTTCGCCGCTAACGCAGCGCACCCGCGTATATCGCTTTCTCGAAGGGCCGCCCCACGGTGTGGGGCGGCCCTTTGTCATGTCCGGGGCGGGAAGAGTTGCTCCGATGATCGCCGACGAGTAATGTCTCGGATGACTTAGGTAAGCCTTACCGACATAAATCCGTCCCACCTCGAGGTTCTTCGTGCTCGCGAGCTTTCTCATCGGCCTTCGCGAAGGTCTGGAGGCCGCGCTTGTCGTCGGCATCTTGATCGCGTACCTCACGCAGCTGCAGCGACGCGATGTCCTGCCGCGCCTCTGGCTGGGCGTCGGGGAGCAGTTGCGCTCGCCCTCGCGATCGGAGCGTTCTTCACGTTCGGTACCTACGCGCTGACCTTCGAAGCCCAGGAGATCATCGGCGGCACGCTGTCGCTGCTGGCTGTCGCGATGGTGACCTGGATGGTCTTCTGGATGCAGGCCCATGCGCGAACGCTGGCGGGAGGTCTGCGCAGCGGCGTCGACCGGGCTATCGCGACCGGGGGACTGTGGGGAATCGTCGTCCTCGGGTTCGTGTCCGTCGCTCGAGAGGGCGTCGAGACGACACTCCTGCTGTGGTCGATGGTGCAGTCGCTGGGCAATACGCCGGAGGCTCTCGCGGGCGCCGTTCTCGGCATCCTCTGCGCGGCAGTTCTCGGGTGGCTTGTCGCCCGCGGGATGCTGCGCCTGAACCTCCGGCTCTTCTTCACGTGGACGGGTGCGTTTCTGATCCTCGTCGCCGCGGGGGTCCTCGCGTATGGGATTGGCGATCTGCAGGAAGCTGGCGTGCTGCCCGGGCCTTTCACCGCGATAGCCCCGGTCCAGGACACTGGCGTGGTCGCGGTTGGCTGGGCAGCTTTCCCCTTCGGCTGGGCATTCGATCTGACCGGAGTCTTCGACCCAGTGAGTGCCCCTGCTGTCATCCTGCAGGCGACCATCGGCTTCACCGCGCGCATGAGCTGGCTGCAGGTGATCGCCTGGGGCCTCTACGTCGCCATCGTCGGCACGGTGTTTCTCGCCCGCGCGTTCGCGGCACGCCCGCGGCCCACGCCCGCCCCTCTTGCCCCGAGCATCCGCTCGTCCGATCTCACTCCCCACAGCAAGGAGACCCATGAAGACTCTCTCTCGTAGCCTGGCGCTCGTTGCGGCGACCGCAGCCGGTTCCCTCATCCTCGCCGGGTGCGTCGCCCGGGCCGATCAGGCCTCCGGTGACGCGCTCACTGTCACCTCCACGGATGACGCGTGCGAGATTTCGGCAGCCAGCACGACCAGCGGCACCCTGAACTTCGAGGTCACCAACGCCGGATCGGAGACCACCGAGTTCTACCTTCTTGCCAGCGACGGGCTGCGGATCGTCGGCGAGGTCGAGAACATCGCCCCCGGCGCGTCCCGAACCCTCACGGTGCTGGCCCAGCCGGGCGACTACTACACGCTGTGCAAGCCCGGGATGGTCGGCGAGGGTGTGGGCCGTGCCGCGTTCACGGTCAGCGGAGATGCTGTCACGGTGGATGCCGAAGATGCCGAGCTCAAGCAGCAGGCTGTCGACCTGTACGCGGCGTTCGTCAAGGATCAGGTCGGACAACTGGTGCCGGCTGTGGACGAGTTCGTCGCCGCCTATGTGGCCGGCGACGACGAGACCGCCCGCGAGATGTTCCCCCAGGTGCGGGCGTACTACGAGCGCATCGAACCTGTCGCCGAGTCGCTGGGCGATCTGGACCCGCGCATCGACTTCCGCGAGGTCGACGCTGTCGCCGATGGAATCGACTGGACCGGCTTCCATCGCATCGAGAAGGACCTCTGGGTCCCTGCTTCCGATGCTCTCAACTCCGATGGTGCAACGTCGGCATGGAAGGACTGGGCGCCCTCGACGCCTGAGCAGCGTGCCGATTTCGGTGACCTGCTCATCGCGGACGTGCAGGAGCTCTACGACTACGTGCACAGCGAGGAATTCGTCGACGCCCTCGAATCGCAGGGCATCGCGGGGATCTCCAATGGCGCTATCGCGCTGCTGGACGAGGTCGCGACCGGCAAGATCAGCGGCGAGGAGGACTGGTGGTCGGGTACCGACCTGTACGACTTCGCTGCCAACGTCGAGGGCTCGAAGATGGCCTTCTCGCTCGTGCGGGACTTCGCCGTCGCAAGCGGGCCCGACGGGGAGGAACTCGTCGCGCAGATCGACGACGGCTACGCCCGGCTTGACGCGGAGCTGGCGGCATTCGGATCGCTCAGCGACGGATTCGTCGCCTACGGCGCGTTGACGGAGGCCGACAAGCGCGCACTTTCTGATCAGATCAATGCGCTCGCCGAGCCGCTCTCGCAACTGACGGCGACCGTTCTGGAGTGATCATGACCGATCCCGAATCGCAGGGGCGCCCCGGAGCCGGGCTGAGCAGGCGAGGTCTGCTCGGCCTGGCACTGGGCGCCGGTGCCGCGGGCGTTGCGGTCGGCGTCGGCGGCGCCGCGCTGGTCGCACGCGCTACCGACCCGAGGGCAGCATCACCCGCCGATACGCATCCCTTCTTCGGGGAGCACCCGTCCGGGATTACGACGGAGGTGCAAGACCACCTGCACTTCGCGGCGTTCGATGTCATGGATACGACCAGCCGGGACGAGCTCATCGAGTTGCTTCAGGACTGGAGCTATGCCGCCTCGAGGATGATGCTCGGCCTCGAGGTGAGCGCGTCGGGCGCGATTGGCGGCTCACCAGACGCGCCACCGGACGATACCGGCGAGGCGCTTGGGCTGCCGGCGAGCAACCTGACCATCACCGTCGGATTCGGGCCGACGCTGTTCCGCACCGACGAGGGGCCGACCGTTTCGGTCTTGCGGATCAGGCTCCGCCGGCGCTCGCGATGCTGCCCCCGTTTCTCGGCGACGACCTCGACCCCGGACACAGTGGCGGGGACCTGTGCATTCAGGCATGCGCCGATGATCCGCAGGTCGCCGTGCACGCTGTGCGCAACCTCAGTCGCATCGCTTTCGGGAGAGCGCGACTGCGCTGGTCTCAACTCGGGTTCGGGCGCACCTCCCGGACGTCTGCGCAGCAACAGACCCCGCGCAACCTCTTTGGATTCAAAGACGGCACCGCCAACCTCCTCGCCACCGACGAGCAGGCCCTTGCCGAGCACGTCTGGGTCTCGACGGAGGACGGCCCCGCGTGGCTGGCCGGCGGTTCGTATCTCGTCGCTCGAAAGATCGCGATGAAGATCGAGACGTGGGACCGGGTTCGTCTTGCCGAGCAAGAACAGATCACCGGCCGCACCAAGGGCAGCGGTGCACCCCTGAGCGGCGGAGACGAATTCACTCCGCCCGACTTCGCCGCCGCGTGGGGATCCGGCATGCCCACGATCGACCCGGCATCCCACGTCGCCCGCGCGCACCCCGACGCCAACGGCGGCATCCGGATGCTGCGCCGTGGCTACAACTACGTCGACGGCAACACGGCCCTGGGCAGGCTCGACGCTGGCCTGTTCTTTCTCGCGTATGTGCGCTCGCCCGAGCGCTTCATCACCGTCCAGAGGTCGGTCGCGACGGACCTCATGATGGAGTATCTCCTCACGATCGGGTCGGGGATCTGGGCTGTACCCCCGGCGCCGGCCGAGGGTTCCTTCATCGGCGCGGCGCTGTTCGCGTAGCCGGAATGCCGCCAGAGCGTGCGTGCCTGGAGTAGTCTCGGGCGTCGATGACGCTTACCGATGACGCTCGAGAACGGGACGCCGCGATCCCCGATCTCGACTGGCGGGTCTTCCCGGCGGGCACTGTGCGCGACGACCTCGATGCCCCGAGCGGGCGCCTCGCGCGCGTGAGTCTGGGAACCGGAACTCGGGGGAGGGTCGTGCTCTTTCCGGGCGTGACCGGTTCCAAAGAGGACTTCACGCTCATGCTGCCGCTGCTTGCTGAGGCCGGCTACCGGGTCGAGGCGTACGATCTCGCTGGCCAGTACGAATCGCGGGATGCCGGACCCGAGAACCTCGACCCGCCCCGCGCGCGGTACGACTATCCGCTGTTCATCGACGATCTGACGGCAGTGCTCGAGTGTCGGCCGGGCCCCGCGCACGTCCTCGGCTACTCCTTCGCGGGTCTCGTGTCACAACTGATCCTCGCCGAGCGGCCCGAACTGTTCGCCACGCTGACTCTGCTTTCGACGCCGCCAGCGACCGGGCAAGTTTTCCGAGGAGTCAAGCGGATCGGGCGCTTCAGCAGTCTTGCGGGTCCGCGAAGCGGCGCGTCTTTGCTGCTCTGGGGCATCCGGAACAACTTGAACCGGGTCCCGCCGCAACGGATCGCGTTCGTTCGCGAGCGGTTCGCCCTCACGCGGCGAGAGAGCGTCGACGACATCGTGGGTCTCATGATGCGGATGCCGGATGTCGCCGACGCCGTGCGCGCCGCATCCGTGCCCACGCTCGTCGCGACAGGGGCGCACGATCTCTGGTCGACCGAGCAGTACCTTTCCTACGCCCAGCGCATCGGCGCACAGGTCGCGGTGTATGAGACGGGACACAGTCCGTGCGAGACCGCGCCCCATCAACTGGTTCGTGACATGCTCGCGATGTTCGCGGAGGTCGATGGCCCGGCCGACGGGTCCGGAACCGAGGCCGGGGAATAGAACCGTCGCGGTCGCGTTGCACAAGATACATTCAGTTGCATAGATCGGTCCTCACCCCGGGCCGAGAGCGGAGAGCACGATGAGCCAAATGCAGTTCGGGATCTTCACGGTCAGCGATATCACCGAGGACCCGACGACCGGGCACACTCCCAGCGAGGCCGAGCGGATCCGCGCGACCCTGCAGATCGCCAAGCACGCTGAAGAGGTCGGGCTCGATGTCTTCGCCCTCGGCGAGCACCACAATCCGCCGTTCTGGTCTTCTTCACCGACGACCACGCTCGCCTACATCGCGGGCCAGACCGAGCGCATTCTGCTCTCGACGGCCACGACCCTCATCACCACCAACGACCCGGTCAAGATCGCGGAAGACTACGCGATGCTCCAGCACGTTTCGGGTGGCCGGGCCGACCTCATCCTGGGACGTGGCAATACCGGCCCTGTCTACCCGTGGTTCGGGAAGGACATCCGCCAGGGACTGAACCTCGCGGTCGAGAACTACGCGCTGCTGCATCGGCTGTGGCGCGAGGATGTCGTGGACTGGCAGGGCCAATTCCGCACGCCCCTGCAGGGCTTCACTTCGACGCCGCGGCCGCTCGACGGCGTGCCCCCGTTCGTCTGGCACGGCTCGATCCGCACGCCCGAGATCGCCGAGCAGGCCGCGTACTACGGCGACGGGTTCTTCGCGAACAACATCTTCTGGCCCACCGAGCACTTCCAGCGGCTGGTCACGCTCTATCGTGAGCGGTTCGCGCACTACGGTCACGGCACTCCGGAACAGGCGATCGTGGGCCTGGGCGGACAGGTGTTCATGCACCGCAACTCCCAGGAGGCGGTGCGGGAATTCCGCCCCTACTTCGACAACGCCCCGGTGTACGGGAACGGGCCCAGCTTGGAAGACTTCACCGAGATGACGCCGTTGACGGTCGGCTCGCCGCAGCAGGTCATCGACCGGTACGCGGCGATGCGGGATCACTTCGGTGACTACCAGCGCCAGATGTTCCTGATCGATCACGCCGGCCTGCCCCTGAAGACCGTGCTCGAGCAGCTGGACATCCTCGGCGGCGAGGTCGTTCCGGTGCTCCGAAAGGAGCTCGCGAAGGATCGCCCGGCGGGCGTTGCCGATGCGCCGACTCACGAGCGCCTCGTGGCAGCGGCCGGGGGAGCGCGGGAAGCTCGCCCCGTCCTAACCGCGGTGACAATGTCACGGGTGGTTCGCCCTACCGGGACAGCGCTCCGCTTGCCGGCGCCGCGTTCGGGGCCGCCGCGACCCGTCAGGGGGCGTGAGATGACCACGCGACGTCTTGCCGTTGTCGCCGCAGGGCTCTCCAACCCGTCATCCACGCGGCTGCTCGCCGATCGGCTGACAGAGGCCGTCCGTGCACAGCTCGCCGAGCGGGAGATCGAGATGGGGGTCGATGTGGTCGAGTTGCGTGAGCACGCTCACGCGATCACCGACAACCTCCTCACGGGGTTCGCTCGTCCCGAGCTCGCTGCCGCGATCGAGACGGTGACGTCGGCGGATGCCGTCATCGCCGTCACCCCGATCTTCACGACAAGCTACTCGGGTCTGTTCAAGTCCTTCATCGACATCCTTGATCCGGATTCGCTGCGCGGGATGCCTGTGCTGCTGGCCGCCACCGGGGATCGCCGCGGCACTCGCTCGCGCTCGACTACGCGATGCGACCGCTGTTCACGTATCTGCATGCTGAACCCGTCTCGACATCCGTTTTCGCGGCCGCCGAGGACTGGGCCGGCGACGGGGAGGGCGCGACCTCGCTGCGGTCCCGAATCGACCGGGCAGCCGGAGAGCTTGCGGAGGCTGTGACCCGACGCGCGTCTGCCTCCATCGCCGACCCGTTCGATCCGGCGACCTATCTGGGTGAGGGACGGTCGTTCGAGAGCCTGCTCGGCGGTGGCGCCGGCGACTGATCGGCGTTCACGACCGCGGTCTCACCCTTTCCAGCGGTACTCCGTCTCGGGGCGTCCGGGTGCGCCGTAGCGCGGCGCCCGCGTCACGCGATCGGACTCGGCAAGGAACTCGAGGTAGCGCCGCGCCGAGACGCGAGACATCCCCAGATCTGCGGCGCACTCGGTAGCAGACCTGGCGGGGCCCGGGCGCAGCACCTCGACGATCCGTTGCAGCGTCTCGGCAGAGAGCCCCTTGGGAAGCTCGGGCGCGGTGAGGGGTCGCCGTGCCCCGAGCAGGGCGTCGATTTCGGCCTGCGTTGCGGCACCCGATGTGCCGTGGACGCGATCCCGGTACTCGCGGTACTGTTCGAGCCGGTCCCGGAAGACGGCGAACGAGAAGGGCTTCACGAGGTACTGCACGACCCCTAAGCCCACCATCTGACGGACGACCTCCGCGTCGCGCACTCCCGTGACGGCGATCACGTCGACGTCAGCTGCCCGCGCGCGGACGTGGCGGAGGACATCCAGCCCCGTGCCATCGGGCATCGTGATGTCCAGGAGCACGAGATCGATCGGGTGCTCTGTGCGTTGCTCCAGGATCGCCGACACTGCTGCGCGGGCGCCGGTGCATTCCGCGCTCACGCGGAAACCGGGCACGCGCTCGAGGTACGTGCGGTGCAGTTCGAGAGTGAGCGCGTCGTCGTCAACCACCAGGACAGAGATCATTGCAGCCTCCCCGGCAGGATCACCTGGAACGTCGTCGGATCGTTGCTGTAATCGACCGCCCCGCCGGCGGCCTCGACAAGGGAGCGAACGAGAGCGAGCCCCACGCCTCGCCCCGTCGTTCCCGCAGGCTTGGACGAGTAGCCGTGTTCGAAGATGCGCTCGCCGACATCCGCAGAGATGCCCGGACCCGAATCCGACACGCGGATCTCCAGCGCTCCGCCGCCGGCGCGGGCGAAGACGACACGGACCCAGCGTGGTTCGTCGCCGACCGACGCGGCATCGAGGGCGTTGTCGATGAGGTTTCCGACCACCGAGACCCCGTCAATGCCGCTGAGTGTGCTCCGGGGTGCGAGCGGGTCGATCTCGGCATCCCAGCCGACGCCTCGTTCCCGCGCCTGCGCGGCCTTACCCAGCAGCAGGGCCCCGACGGTGGGATCGCCGTCGCGACGCGCGGCGACTTGATCGACCAGTTCCTGGCTCTGCCGGGACGTTTCGGTCAGGATGTCGATGGCCTCCTGCGTCCGTCCGAGCTCGAGGAGCGCGACCGCCGTGTGCATCCGGTTGCCGTGCTCGTGGGTCTGCGCGCGCAGCGCTTCGCCGAGGGTCCGAACCGATTCGTAGGAGGACACGGCATCTCGGACCTCGCTCGTGGGAAGGTCTCCGGCGAGGCGACGCGTGAACCTGCGCGCCGCGAGTGCCGCGGCAATGCCGAGCGCAGTCAGCACGGCTGCGAGGCCGAGAACGAAGGGCATCCGTGCCCACACCTGCTGTCCGAGGCTGCTCACCGTCACGCCCACAGCTGCCAGCCCGAGGATCTCTCCGTCAGCTTCTACCGGAACCACCGAACGGACGGACGGGCCGAGCGTTCCCGTGAACTCCTCGGTGATCGTGCCCCCTTGTTGCGCGGCTGCGATCGTGCCGAGGTAGGGCTTGCCGATCTGAGCGGGGTCCGGATGCGTGAGTCGAATACCGTCGGGACGCATCAGCGTGATGAAGTCCACGGGGGTCGCGTCGATGAGGCTCAACGCGTAGGGCTCGAGGGCCGCGCTGGCTGCGGTATCGGGCTGCGACATCGCCTCGATCACCGAGGGTGTGCGGGCGAGCGTGTTCGCCAGTGACAGCGTGAGTGCCTCCGCATCGGCGCGCTCGGAGTTCTGCGCGTCGACTGCCAACAGCGTCGCGAGAACCGCCGAGATCGTCACCACGCAGGCCAGGAGCACCACGAAGACGCGGGATGCCGCACTGCTGCCGACCCTGCTCGCCACGCGGCCCCTCCCTTCGGGCTCGACACGTCCAATACGACCACAACTCCGCTGGCCGCGGTGTTGTCGCCGACATTACTTCCAGCGCGATGTCCGAAGGGGCACTGGACGACATCAGTATCGGAACGCGTCCAGCGCCATCCCTGACCTGCGTCGCAGACCACAACACCCCGGCCGCACCCGACGGCCGGGGTGTTGTCCGTGATCAGGCGCGCGCGCCGCTGGCCAGCACGCCGCTGGCCTCAGTGTCGTCGGCAGCGCCAGCCGCCTCGACGGTCTCGGGGCTCGGCCGACGTCCGATGCGCTTGAACGCGATGACCGCGAGCGCGGTGATGACGGTTCCGATCGCGATCGACAGGACGAACCAGAGGATATTCCCGATCGCGAAGAGGACGAAGAACCCGCCGTGCGGGGCCTGCGAGGTGACGCCGAAGGCCATCGACAGCGCACCGGTGACGGCACCGCCGAGCATCGAGGCGGGGATCACGCGCAGCGGGTCGGCGGCGGCGAAGGGGATTGCCCCTTCCGAGATGAAGGATGCCCCGAGCAGCCACGCCGCGACACCGTTCTCACGCTCGACGGGTGTGAACTGCTTGCGGGCGAGCAAGGTCGAGGCCAGGGCGAGGCCCAGCGGCGGCACCATTCCGGATGCCATGACCGCGGCCATGATCTCGAGCGGTACCTGGTTGGCGACGGATGCAGCTCCCAGGCCTGCGACGGCGAACGAGTACGCGACCTTGTTGACGGGACCGCCGAGGTCGAAGCACATCATGAGGCCCAGGATGACGCCGAGCAACACGATTCCCACGCCGGTCAGGCTGTTCAGCCAGTCCGTGAGGGTCGTCATGAGCCAGGCAATCGGCCCGCCGAGGAAGAGGATCATGGCTCCGGACGCGGCAATGGACGCCAAGAGCGGAATGATGACGACGGGCATGAGACCGCGCAGCCACCGCGGAGCGGGGATACGCGCGAGGGAACCGGCGACGAGCCCCGCGAGGAGGCCGCCGACGATACCTCCGAGGAACCCGGCGTCCATCATGACGGCGATCGTGCCGACGACGAATCCCGGAGCGATGCCGGGGCGGTCAGCCATCGCGTAGGCGATGAAGCCGGCCAAGGCTGGGACGAGGAAGCCCATCGATGCGGCGCCGATGACGAAGGCGACGGCGCCGATGTAGGTCTGCAGCCCACCGTCGGGGAGGTTCCAGAGCGAGGATGAAGCCACGATGTCGCCGGCCGTCGCGTTGATGTCGTAGCCGCCGAGCCAGAACGACAGCGCGATGAGCAGGCCGCCGCCGGCCACGAACGGGATCATGTAGCTGACGCCGGTGAGCAGCCAGCGCTGGAGCTTGCGGCCCACGTGTTCGCTGGCCGTATCCGTGGTCTCGGTCGTCGGGGCTCCTGAGATACGCGTGGCCGAGGGGTCCGCGGCGGCAGCGAGGGCCTCGTCGATCATCTGCCCGGGAGCTTCGACTCCGCGTTTGACCGGTCCCTGCACGACGGGCTTGCCGGCAAAGCGAGCGCGGTCGCGAACGTCCACGTCCACGGCGAAGATCACGGCGTCAGCCGCGGCGATGACGGCCGGATCCAGGGCTGTCGAGCCGCTCGACCCCTGCGTCTCGACCTCGAGGCGCACGCCACGCTTCTTGGCTTCGGCGACGAGGGCGTCGGCTGCCATGTAGGTGTGGGCGATGCCGGTCGGGCAGGCGGTGACGGCGACCAGGAGCCGCTGATCAGCCGCCGGTGCTGGAGCGCTCGCGGCAGGGCTCGCCGCCGGGGCCGGGGCGATCGCTTCATCGATCAGGGCGACGACCTCCGGGGCAGAGGTTGCAGCGCGCAGCGAGGCGACGAACTCGTCGCGCACGAGCGCGCGGGCGATCGTGGAGAGGATCGCGAGGTGATCGGTGTCGGCACCGATCGGCGCGGCGATGAAGAACACGAGGTCGCTCGGATCGTCGTCCCCGAAGTCGACCGGGTCAGACAGCCGGGCAAACGCAAGGGTCGGCTCGGTCACGGCAGCCGTCCGGCAGTGGGGGATGGCAATGCCGCCGGGCATACCCGTCGAGGTCTGTGCTTCGCGGGCATGCGCGTCTGTCGCGAGGGCGCGGGCATCGGACGTGCGTCCCGCGCACGCGACGATCGTGCTGAGGGCATCGATGACGTCGCTTGATGTCGCGCCCAACGCGACATCGAGAGCGACGAGCTCCGTGGTGATGATGGACATGTTCTCTCCTTCGAAGAACGTCACGGCGTGGCGACCGCGGCGGGCAGGTGTATTTCGGTGACCGTGACCTGGTCAGGGCGGGTGTCAGTGGGGCGCGGGATGGTCGTCCCGGGCAGAGCGACAGCGGCAGAGCCGTAGGCGACCGCGTTCGCGAGCCGTTCTGCCGGGGAGAGCCCCCTCGCATCGGCGATGAGGTAACCGGCAAGAGAGGAGTCGCCGGCGCCGACCGTGCTGCGCGCGATCACCGGCGGGTGCGTGGCGTACCAGGCGCCGTCAGTGGTGGCGAGGACCGCGCCGGCGGAGCCGAGCGTTGCCAGAACCGCGGCGATTCCCTCAGCGCGCAGGATCTTGCACGCCTCCGCGACCGCTCGCGGGTCCCCGAGCGAGGCGGGATCGGTCCCGGTGAGCTCGGCGAGTTCCTCCAGGTTCGGCTTGATCAGGTCGATCCGCACTCCCGCGGTGCGCAGGGCGGTCAGCGGTGCGCCCGAGGTGTCGACCGCGATCCGGATCTCGGGCGCCGCAATCCGGGCCGTCCGCGCCAGATCGGCGAGCAGCTCGACATCTGCGGCCGGGGGAGCGAGCCGGCAAGGACGATCCAGCTCGAGCGTGGTGCTTCCGCAGCGACGACCTCGTGCAGGGCTGCGACGGCCGAAGCGCTCAGCGGAGAGCCGGGCTCGTTGATCTTCGTCGTCGTGCCATCCGGCTCGGCCAGCGAGATATTCGTGCGCACCGTGGCGCCGGGGTCGACCGTCACGACCGCCAGTCCGCTCTCGACGAGCTCACGGACATAGGGGTCGTGGTAGTCAGCCCGCACGATCGCCCGGGTGGCGACGGATGCGTGCGCCAAGGCCCGCGAGACGTTCACACCCTTCCCGGCGGCCTGAGACGTCACCGCGCTTGCGCGAAGCACCGCGTCGCGGACGAGAGGAGAGGGGAGCTGGATGGTGCGATCGACGCTCGGGTTGATCGTGACCGTGACGATCATGCACGCACCAGGTCCACATCAGCGGCGCGGAGTGCCTCGCGCAGATCGGCACCCGGCTCGCCATCGGTCACGAGAGCGTCGATGTCCTCGAGCCCCCCGAAACGAACGAGTGACTCTTCGCCGAGCTTCGACCCGTCGGCGACGACGATCACCCGCCGCGCTGCGGCGAGAGCAGCGCGCTTGACCTCTGCCTCGGCCTCATCCGGAGTGCTCAGTCCGAACTGAGGATGCACGGCGTTGGTTCCGATGATCGCGACATCCGGTCGGAACCCGGCGATCTGTTCGATGGCACCTGACCCGACGGCGGCAGCGGTCAGGGCGCGAAGTCTGCCGCCGATGACGCGAACCGCGGGGACAGTGAGGTGGCTGAGAGCTGCTGCTGTCGTGATCGAGTTCGTGATGAGCGTCAGAGAGGCATTCGTTTCCTCGCGCGCCGCCAGGAGACGGGCGACCCGTGCGGCCGTGGACCCGGCATCGATGTGCACCGCTCCGCCCAGGCCGCGCGGGATCAGGTCGATGGCTGCGGCAGCGATACGCTCCTTGGCCTCGGTCGCCGTCGCTTCGCGGGCCGCGAGGCTCGGCTCGGCGGCACTGGTACGGCCCGCTGGGACGGCGCCACCGTGCACCCGAAGAAGGATGCCGTCGGCCTGGAGCTGGTCGAGATCGCGCCGGATGGTCTCTTGTGCGACCCCGAACAGTGTCGAGAGGGCGGTGACCGATGCGCGGCCCTCATCGGTGATGATCCCGGCGATCCGCTGTTGGCGCTCCGTCGCGTACATGAGTGCTGTGCTCTCCCCACCGACGTCAACCGTGACGCCGAAATCTGTGTATGTGTGAGAGTAACTGCGAATGTGTGGTTTTACAAGAGTGAATCTGTTTTTCGGGCGCACAGCAGTGGAGGGTTCCAGCGCTGGACCCGCCGACGCCGGGCAGGGGTCAGGTCTGTCAGGCCGATGGCGCTGATCTAGGCGGAGGGGTCAGCCGCTCCGGGGGAGGAGTTTCGCGCGCGGGCGAGAGTCGCGTGACGATCAGGTCGATGATGATGCCGAGCGCGATCGCGACAGCGATGGAGATCAGCACGGCGACGACGGGGCCACCCGGCACGAGGCGTGCCACGATCGCGCCCACAGCGGCCTGATACACCGCCCACCCGGTGGCGGCTGCCGCCACCAGAGTGAGGTACCGAGGAGCCGGAACCCGCGATGCTCCCGCTGTGAGGTTCACCGCTAGGCGGGCGAACGGAATGAAACGCGCCGTGAACACCACCGTCGCGCTCGATCGGTGCAGGCGTCGGCGTGCCCAGCGGATTGCCGCGCTCACGCGGCGGCCGCGCATCCACGCCCAACGATCCAGCCCGACACGGCGTCCGACGACGTACACGATCGTGTCACCGAGGAAGGCAGCGAGGGCGGCGACCAGCACGACGCCGAGAAGCGGAGGCGAGCCGACGGTCACGGCAAGTGCGCCGAACGCCGTGACCGCGATCTCTCCGGGAACGAGGACCAGAAGGCTGTCGGCGAGGACGAGGGCGAACATCAGGGGCAGTGCCCAGGCGCTGCCGGCAACGTGCGTCAGCACCTCATCGATCACCCCTCTGAGGTAACACCCGCGGGTAAACGAAGACCGAACGGGGCACGTCGGGTGACGCGTTTGCATGCATCCGGTGAACTCTCGGCGACCCGGCCTGCCTCAGCGTGTTCGGTGATCCGACACGCGTCACCCTGGATGCGTGAGAGTCGCGGTATTGGCGGAATCGTTCCTCCCCCACATGAACGGAGTCACCGGCTCGGTGCTCCACGTCCTTCGTCATCTCGCGAGCGAAGGGCACGAGACCCTCGTGATCGCCCCCAAGGCCGGCGATGTCGACGCCGACCTGCACGGCGCCGATCTGTCGGGAGCTCGGACCACGATGCTGCGGTCGGTGCCGTTGCCCTCCTACCCGCAGGTGCGCGTCGTGTTCGCTCGCGCGGCCACGCTGGCCGCGCACCTGCGTGCCTTCGGACCCGACGTCATCCACCTGGCATCGCCGTTCGTCCTCGGGTGGCAGGGCACGGCGGCTGCCGATGCCCTGAAGGTCCCGGTCGTCGCGGTCTATCAGACCGACGTCGTGGCGTACGCCCAGAAGTACGGGGTGCCGGCGGCTACCTCCATCGTGCAGTCGCACCTGACCCGGCTGCACCGTCGATCGACACTGACCCTCGTGCCGTCCTCCGCGAGCATGGCGCAGCTCGAAGACCTCGGCGTCGATCGGTTGCGTCGGTGGGGGCGCGGCGTGGATGCTGTGCGCTTTGCTCCCGAGCACCGCAGCCTCGGCTGGCGCGAGCGTGTTGCGCCGGGGGAGACGATCGTCGGATATGTCGGTCGGCTCGCCCCGGAAAAACAGGTTGAAGACCTCGCGGCACTGCATGACCTCCCTGGCACCCGCCTGGTGATCGTCGGTGATGGACCGTCACGCCCCGCACTCGAGAAGGCTCTGCCGCGGGCGGTCTTCCTGGGGCATCTGTCCGGAGCTGCGCTCGGCGAGGCTGTCGCGTCCTTCGATGTCTTCGTCCACCCGGGTGAGAGCGAGACCTTCGGTCAGACGATCCAGGAGGCTCTCGCGGCGGGCGTGCCGGTCGTCGCGACCGGCACGGGTGGGCCGGTTGATCTCGTCCGCAGCAGCGTCGACGGATGGCTCTACCGTCCCGGCGACCTCGCTGACCTGCGCGCGCGTGTGTCTGACCTCGTCGGCGATGAGGCCAAACGGCGCGCGTTCGCGGTCGCGGCGCGAGAGTCCGTGCGCGACCGCACCTGGGAAGCCCTCGGCCGTCAACTGGTCGGGCACTACGACGAGGCTCGGATGCTGCGCCCGATCGACGACGCGCTTCTCGTGCGGGCTGCGACCCGGCCCGCAGCTCCGCCTGCTCCCGCGACCGAGGGAACGCCGCGATGGTCGCGTTTCGTCGCCCTCGGCGACTCGCTGACCGAAGGGCTGTGCGATACGTCGCGGATGCCCAAGGGGCAGTACCGCGGGTGGGCCGACCGCCTCGCCGATCTGCTGGCGGGTGCCCGCGAGGCGAGCCTGCCGGCCACCGCGGAGCCCTTCCGATACGCGAACCTGGCCGTGCGCAGCCGCAAGATCCGCGATCTCCTGGATGAGCAGTTGCCGCGCGCGCTCGAGATGGCGCCGGATCTCGTCTCGGTGTTCATGGGCGCAAACGACCTGGTCAGCCGCGGGGCAGATCCCCTCACTCTCGCGCGGGGGCTCGAGCGGGCAGTCGTGGCGCTGCGCTCGCGCGGCATCGACGTGCTGCTGGTGAGCATCGTGTTGCCCCGGCGCCTGGCAGCCATGGTGTTCGCTCGGCGCGTTGCGGTGTACAACTCCGAGATCCGGCGCATCGCAGCCGCCACCGGGTGCCTGCTGCTCGACCTCGAAGCGCAGCCGGCGATCAGCGACCTGGATATGTGGGCCGACGACAAGGTCCACTTCCGTTCGCAGGGACACCGCTTCGTGGCCTACCGGGCGGCCGAAGCCCTCGGTGTTCCCCACGCGGACGAGCTGGCGACCCTGGATTCCGCCTTCCACGACGATGACAGTCCCAACCCGCGCGGCTGGGTCCGCCGCGACGCGATGCCCTGGCTCTGGCGGCGGCTTCGCGGCCGCACGGCCGGAGACGGACTGAGCGCGAAGCACGCTGACTACGTCGTGATCGCGCGACGAACCGGTGCGGCGACCGCGTCTCTGCGCGCGCCAGAACCCGCGCAGCGTCAACCGCGCCCGGGGATGGGACCGGCGGCCGTTGACCCGGCGCGACGGGTGCGGCCCTGATAGGATCGATCGGGTTGCCTTACGGCATCCGCTCAACTTCACAGTGAGCTTCATGGAGCAGGCCGGCAGGAAGCTGGTCCCCTGTGGTGGGTTCCCCGTCAAGACGCCGGGTGATCTTCTACTGGTGGCCAGCGCAGGCGAATCACGCAGCTTGTGCCGCGCGCCAAATACTGCCTGTTCCTGCTCCTTCGCATGTGCTCGCGCACCACACGGGTGTGCGAGTCGAAACAAAGAAGGAGAGACCTCTTGGAAGGTCCTGAAATCACCGCCGCCGAAGCCGTTCTCGATAACGGCCGCTTCGGCACCCGTACCGTCCGGTTCGAAACCGGACGCCTGGCCCAGCAGGCACAGGGCGCCGTAGCCGCCTACCTGGACGAAGAGACCATGCTGCTGTCGGCCACGAGCGCCGGAAAGCACCCCCGCGAAGGCTTCGACTTCTTCCCCTGACGGTGGACGTCGAAGAGCGCTCCTACGCCGCCGGCAAGATCCCCGGCTCGTTCTTCCGTCGTGAGGGCCGCCCCTCGACCGAGGCGATCCTCGTGTGCCGCCTCATCGACCGTCCGCTGCGCCCGTCGTTTGTCGCGGGGCTCCGCAACGAGGTGCAGATCGTCGTCACGGTGCTCTCGATCGCTCCGGGCGAGTTCTACGACGCGCTCGCGATCAACGCGGCATCCCTGTCGACGCAGATCTCGGGGCTTCCCTTCTCGGGTCCGATCGCGGGCGTGCGACTGGCGCTCATCCCCGGCCACGGCGAGCACGCTGACCAGTGGGTCGCGTTCCCCACGGCCGAGCAGCTCGAAGATGCCGTCTTCGACCTGATCGTCGCCGGCCGCGTGCTGCCCGATGGTGACGTTGCGATCATGATGGTCGAGGCAGAAGCCACCGAGAACAGCTGGAACCTCATCAAGGGCGGCGCCACCAAGCCCAGCGAAGAGATCGTCGCGCAGGGCCTGGAAGCATCCAAGCCCTTCATCAAGGAACTCGTCGCTGCGCAGAACGTCGTCGCGAACACCGCCGCCAAGGAGATCCAGCCCTACCCGGTCTTCCCGCCCTACGCCGACCAGACCTACGACTTCGTCGCCGGTCGCGCGTACGACAAGCTCGTGCCGATCTACCAGATCGCCGACAAGGTCGAGCGTCAGAACGCCGATGACGAGCTCAAGGATGCCGTCAAGGCAGAGCTTGTCGCCGCCGTCGAGGCTGGCGAGCTGCCCGAGACGGCCCTGGGTGAGTTCTCTGCGGCGTACAAGTCGGTGACGAAGAAGATCGTCCGTGGCCGCATCCTCACCGATGGCGTCCGCATCGATGGTCGCGGGCTCGCCGACATCCGTCCGCTGGATGCCGAGGTCCAGGTGATCCCGCGCGTGCACGGTTCGGCGATCTTCCAGCGCGGTGAGACCCAGATCCTGGGCGTCACGACGCTGAACATGCTCAAGATGGAGCAGCAGATCGACTCGCTCTCGCCGGTGACGCACAAGCGCTACATGCACCACTACAACTTCCCGCCCTACTCGACCGGTGAGACCGGTCGTGTGGGAAGCCCCAAGCGACGTGAGATCGGCCACGGATTCCTGGCCGAGCGCGCGCTCGTTCCGGTGCTCCCGTCGCGCGCGGAGTTCCCCTACGCCATCCGTCAGGTCTCCGAGGCTCTCGGATCCAACGGTTCGACGTCGATGGGTTCGGTATGTGCCTCGACCCTGTCGCTGCTGAACGCGGGTGTGCCGCTGCGCGCCGCCGTGGCCGGCATCGCGATGGGCCTCGTCTCGGATGAGGTCGACGGTCAGACCCGGTATGCGGCGCTGACTGACATCCTCGGCGCCGAAGACGCCCTCGGTGACATGGACTTCAAGGTCGCCGGAACGAGCGAGTTCGTCACCGCGATCCAGCTGGACACGAAGCTCGACGGCATCCCGTCGTCGGTGCTCTCGGCCGCGCTCACGCAGGCCAAGGAAGCGCGTCTGACGATCCTGAACGTCATCAACGCCGCCATCGACGGCCCCGACGAGATGGCGCCCACCGCGCCGCGCGTGATCAGCGTGCAGATTCCCGTCGACAAGATCGGTGAGCTCATCGGCCCCAAGGGCAAGACGATCAACGCGATCCAGGACGCCACCGGCGCCGACATCTCCATCGAGGAGGACGGCACGGTCTACATCGGCGCGACCGACGGTCCGTCGGCCGAGGCCGCCCGCGCCCAGGTCAACGCGATCGCCAACCCCACCAACCCCGAGGTCGGCGAGCAGTTCCTCGGAACCGTCGTCAAGATCGCGACGTTCGGTGCGTTCGTTTCCCTCCTGCCGGGCAAGGACGGACTGCTCCACATCAGCGAGGTCCGCAAGCTCGCCGGTGGCAAGCGTGTCGAGAACGTCGAAGACGTGGTCTCGGTCGGGCAGAAGCTCCTCGTTCGCATCACCAAGATCGACGACCGGGGCAAGCTGTCGCTCGAGCCGGTGCTCGACGAGGCCGATCAGGAAGGGCGCGCTGCAGCCAACGAGGGTCCCGAGGCTCCGGCCGAAGGCTGATCCGCGTTCGAGAACGCCCGTCCCTGCGGGGGCGGGCGTTCTCGCGTCCCGGCGTGATCGAAGCGTTATGTAATATTCACGCCTGTGACGCCTGGCGTCGCCGCGCAGGCGCCGGTACGCCGTAATCTCGAAACACGCGCCGGGGAGCGCGTCGGCATCCGTCACTCACCACCGCGGATACCGTGAAGGGGTGAGCGAATGGCTGCTTTCGGCGTCGGTGCCGCGGCAACCGCGGGAGCCGGAGCGGTGAACCCGGCCCACCCCTCCGCCCCGATTCCTGTCCTCGGTCAGCCGCTCGGATCGAGCGTGCGCGTCGAGCTCGGCGAGACCGGGATGTCTGTTTTTCCCCTCATCCTCGGCGGCGGCGAGTTCGGGTGGACCGTCGATACCGCGACGAGCCACGAGATCCTTGACACCTACGTGCGTGCGGGCGGAAACGCGATCCACACAGCCGACAGTTTCTCGGGCGGCCGGAGCGAGCACATCATCGGCCGATGGATGGCTGAGCGCGGCATCCGCGATGACATCGTGCTGGCCGTTCGCGTCGGAGCACACCCCGATCACCCGGGCCTGGGGCCGGTCGATCTCGTGCGCGCCGCGGAAGCGTCGCTCACCCGGCTCGGCACCGACCGCATCGATGTGCTCTACCTGGATGCCCGGGCCGACACGACAACGGCGGTGGAAGAAACGCTCGCGACTGCCGAATGGCTCATCAGCGCGGGCAAGGTTCGTGCGATTGGCGCGATCGGCTATCGGGCAGCGCAGCTCGTGGAAGCACGCATCCTCTGCTCTGCGGGGTATCCGCGAATCTCCGTCCTCGATGTCCCGTTCAACGTGCTGCGGCGCCACGAGTTCGATGGAGACCTGCGGCTGGTAGCCAGTGCGCAGTCGATGGCGGTGACGCCCTCTCACGCTCTCGAGCACGGTTTTCTGTCGGGTCTGCATCGTGATCGGGTGAACGGGCCGCTGTCGGTGCGGGCGAAGCAGATCACCGCGAACGTGAATCGACGCGGCACGAGAACGCTCAAGGCGCTGGATGCGATCGCTGCCGAACTGGGAGTGACGAACGCGTCAGTCGCCGTCGCCTGGCTCCTCGCGCAACGCATCATCACGGCGCCGATCATCAACGCGTACGCCCCGTACCAGGTCGACGAGCTCGTGCAGGGCGTGGGCGTTCGGCTCACGCGGGCACAGCTGGCAGACATCGCACGCGCGGCCGACTGAGCCCCTCGCCCACAGACCGAGAGGTTAGGGTAGGACTGTTCCGAGCACGTCGAGGAAGCGGCCCGTGACCCACTACATCTATCTCGTTCGCCACGGTGAGCATCTGGATGCCGAGCATGGCTTGATCGACGGACCCCTCTCGCCGCGTGGCAAACGGCAGGCATCGCTGCTGGCCGACCGGCTCTCGGGAATCCCGTTCAACGCGCTGTGGCATTCGCCGCTAGACCGCGCCGCCGAGACGGCGCGAGTGATCGCGGAGCGGATGCCGGCGCTCACGCCGACACCCTCGGCGCTGCTGTTCGACTGCGTGCCCACGGGCATGGTCGAAGAGACCCCGACCGTGTTCGAGCCGTTCTTCGGGGCGGTCACCGAGGAAGAGATCGAGGCAGGCCGGGCCCAGATGGCGGATGCTGTCAACGCATTCCTGGTGCGCAAGTCCGGCGAGGTCCACGAGCTGCTCGTGACGCACAACTTCGTGATCGGGTGGCTCGTGCGCGAGGTTCTGCAAGCTCCCGAGTGGAAGTGGATGACGCTGAATCAGGCGAACTGCGGCCTGACGGTGCTCGCGCAGAAGCACGGGAGGCCGTGGACGCTGCTGTCGCACAACGACCTCGCGCATCTGCCGGTCGAAGACCGGACGGGACTTCCCGAGGCCTATGCCTTCTGACCGGCGCTCGGAGGGCCGGATGCCGCGGATAGGCTGGAGACCATGACCACACGCGTCGCCGTCGTCGGTGCCACCGGAAAGCTCGGCGGAATCATCCGCGATGTCGTTGCTGCAGAGCCCGGCTTCGAGGTCTTCGCCGAACTGGACTCGCGCTCGTCGATGTCAGCGCTCGATGGCGCCGACCTGGTGGTCGATGCAACCACTCCCGCGGTGTCGATCGATGTGGTGCGGGCCGCAGCCGAACGGGGGATCGACGTCATCGTCGGAACCTCCGGCTGGTCGGCCGAACGCATCGCGCGGGTGCGGACGGAGATCGAACAGGCAGCCATCAGGGCCGTCTTCATCCCGAATTTCTCCCTCGGATCGGTGATCGGCTCGGCACTGTCTGCCGCCGCCGCTCCCTTCTTCTCGTCGATCGAGATCATCGAGGCCCATCGCGAGACCAAGATCGACTCACCGTCGGGAACGGCGGTGCGCACCGCCGAGCTGATCGCGGCCGCGCGCGAGGATGCCGGACCCGTCGCCGCCCCGCACGTCGACCAGCGAGCACGGGGACAGCAGGTTGCGAGCGTTCCCATCCATTCCTTGCGTCGACCCGGAGTGGTCGCCAGTCAGAGCGTCCTGCTCTCGGGGCAGGGAGAGACGCTCACCCTCACCCACGACACGATCGAGCCTGCGGCAGCCTACGGGCCGGGCATCCGTCTGGTGCTGGGGGCGGTCGCGCGCGGCGTCGCGGGCGTAGACCCCGGCCGCGTCGTCATCGGACTCGACAGCTTCCTCGATATCGGCGTCCGTCTACCAGCGTTCGTCGAGCCGGCGCCCGTCGATGAGGGAGGCGTGCCGGGGCAGGTCGCCCGAGCCACCGGCGCATGAGCTCGCGCATCGCCGTCGCGGTGATGGCGGCGCTCCTGCTGCTGTACATCGTCTTGGTAGCCCAGCGGGCGTGGCTGCTGCTGATCAGCGGCGACCCCATCGGCGTGGCAATGGGGGCGGCGCTGGTCGTGCTCCCGGTGATCGCCGTGTGGGCGCTCGGGCGCGAGCTGTGGTTCGGTGTGCGAGCCGAACAGCTCGGGCGGCGGCTCGAGGCCGAAGGCGAGCTCCCGGACGATCTCGTCGCGGTTCGCCCCAGCGGGCGGGTCATGCGGTCGGACGGGGACGCGCTCTTTCCTCGATTCAAAGCTGACGTCGAAGAGGCTCCGGACGACTGGCGCGCCTGGTATCGGCTCGGGATCGTCTACGACGCCGCGGGGGATCGGCGCCGGGCCCGGGCGGCAGTACGAACCGCCATCCGGATCGAGCGGGGCGAGGCCCGGAAGGCCTGAGGGATCGAGTCGTCAGCTCCCGGCGACAGCCTCCCGGACGGCGTCCTCCGCAGTCTCGTGCGTCCACGTGAACCCGGATGCGGCGAGAACCTCGGGGATGACGTAGGCATCGGTGGTCAGCAGCGACTCGGTCGGATCTGGCCCGAGCGCGAGCTTCAGGCCCCACTCCGGGGCCCGCAGCAGGTACGGGCGGTTCAGCTCCCGCGCCAGGGCGAACCCGATGTCGTTCGCCGTCGCGCGGGTGGGACCGCACAGATTCACGGGACCGACGATCCCGGTGTCCAGAACGTGCCGGATCGCACGGACCTCATCCTCGAGCGAGATCCACGGCCAGACCTGCGTGCCGCGACCGAGAGGCCCGCTGAGACCGAGTTTGGTGAGCAGGATCAGGGGTTTCAGAACCCCGTCACGATGGATGATCGGCGCGGTGCGCAGCGTCGCCACGCGGGCGTCCTCGCCCGCCGCGGCGGCAGCGCTTTCCCACTCGCCGCACAGGTCAGCGAGAAATCCGTCGCCGCGGGGTGCATCCTCGGCGATGGCGCCGGCAGGGTCCGTGCCGTAATAGCCGACGGCAGAGGCCGAGACGAAGTGCGGAGCATCCGTGCCGAGCTCGCGCACCGCACGTGCCAGCGCGCGGGTGGGGGTGATCCGCGACCACAGCAGCGTGTGCTTGTACGACGAGTTCCAGGGGAACCGGCCGATGCTGGCGCCGTTGAGGCCGATGACGGCATCCGCCCCGGCCAACACCGCGGGGTCGAGCACGTCGCTGTCGACGAGCCAGGACACCTCGTCAGCACCGGCGTCGGCCGCGCGCACGAGGGTCGTCACCCGGATGCCGTCGGCACGCAGACTCTCGGCCAGCGCCCGGCCGATGAGACCGGACGCTCCGCCGATGACGACGTGTCGGAGAGCCGATTCAGGCAAGCGTTGCCTCGAGAGTGATCTCGATTCCCGCGAGGGCGGCGGAAACGGGGCATCCGGCCTTCGCGGCGTTCGCGATGCGGTCGAAATCCTCCTGTGACAGGCCCGGAACCGACGCATGCACGTTCAGGTGGCTGCCGGTGATGCCGGTGCCGGGGATGAAGGTCACGGCCGCCGAGCAGCGCACCGACTCGGGCGGGGTGCCGTTCTGGGTGAGCTCGTGCGAGAACGCCATGCTGAAGCAGGACGCGTGGGCTGCCGCAATGAGTTCCTCGGGCGTGGTCACGGTCGAGGAGCCCTCGCTGCGGGCTTTCCAGTTGACATCGAACGTGCCCAGGTGCGAACTGTCGAACGTCACTGTTCCCGACCCATCGGTCAGGCTGCCGTTCCAGACGGTGGTGGCTTCGCTCGTCACGGACATGGGGACCTCCCTGGTCGTCATGCACCCGGAGTGGGCGCTTCCGCGGTCAGCCTAACGGCGTTTCGCGGGGGAGGGCAGGCTCGCGCCAAACTTCGCGCTGCGGCGGGGACGGAGGTCTCAGGCGGCATCCGCGGTGCGTCGGCCGAGAACCCCTGCGCGCTGCAGCACGAGGTACAGCTGGCACCC
The DNA here is from genome assembly GCF_015565955.1 of Microbacterium schleiferi. Taxonomy (NCBI): domain Bacteria; kingdom Bacillati; phylum Actinomycetota; class Actinomycetes; order Micrococcales; family Microbacteriaceae; genus Microbacterium; species Microbacterium schleiferi. Next base: position 1,046,703 of record NZ_CP064760.1, read on the forward strand.
CAGGCACAGCCCGAACACGGCGTTGAGGAAGGCCGCAACGAACGCTGCTGCGGCCGCAGCAGGAACAGCCCACGGCACGCCGAGCAGGGACAGGGCGATGCCGATCGCGGTGACGAACAGGCCGACTCCCTGCGCAAAGCGCGGCGGACGCGGGTCCTCCAGCTCGCGAGGCGGAGCCAAGCGGGGCCGGATGAGGGAGCGATAGAGGGCGCCCCACGGGGCCGTGCGCGGCGACGCGACACCCCACACGAACAGGAGCGCGATCACAACGAGCAGCACGAAGGCCGGGACGGTCGCGCCGATCAGGCCGAGGAACACATCGACCAGCAGGAGGACGGAGGTGATGGCGGCGGCGAACCGCGGACCCCGGGGGTCGATGCCGCGGGCGGTCTCAGGCATGGGTGCGCTCCGTCGTCAGTCGCTGAAGCTCCAGCTCGAGCACGTGCCGGTTCGGGACGCCGCCGAAGCGGGTCTGTACGGCGCCGTTGCGGTCGAGCACGAGGGTTGTGGGGGTCTGCAGCACGTTGAAGTGGCGCGCGATATCGGGCCGGTGGGTCAGGTCGACATCCAGGTGACGCACCCCGGGGCGCGACTGCGCGATCTCGGCGAGCGTCCGGTGGACCGCTGGGCACCTGCTGCACATCTCGGTACTGAATTGCAGCAGGGTGGCAGCGTCGCCGAGTCGGTCGGCTCCGAGGCGAGCGGGCTCAACGATCTCGTGGTTGACATCGCGCCGCAGGCGTCCCTGACGGGCGCGCAGCAGGATGCCGATCACGACGGTGACCGCAACAAGCGCGGCGATGCCCAGCAGGGCGGAGACGGGTTCCACGGCAACCCACACTAAGCGACCCGGACGGGGGCAGGGTGCACGTGACGGACTGTGACAAACCGCGGCAGGACGCAAGACGCGCCCACAGCGGACCGGTACGGGCGACGCTGCGCGGGTAGGGTGTGAGCCGTGACCGACATCGAGTTTCGCAGCGACGTGACCGTCGAGCTTGTCCGAGCCAGTGCCGCCGATTCCGACGTCCTCTTCGCCGCGCGGGTGTCGACCCTGGGAGAGCAGACTCTCGGCGACGCAGCCGCGGGGGTGGAGGCATCCGACCGCGACCGGGGCCTCATCAACTATCTGATGCGCGACCGGCACGGTTCGCCGTTCGAGCACAACTCCATGACGTTCTACGTGCAGGCGCCGATCTTCGTCTTCCGCGAGTTCATGCGTCACCGCATCGCCTCCTACAACGAGGAATCCGGGCGCTACCGCGAACTGCGTCCCGTGTTCTACGTTCCCGCGCCCGAGCGCAAGCTCGTCCAGGTCGGCAAGCCCGGCGCATACGACTTCGTCGACGGCACCCCCGAGCAGACGGCGATCGTTGACGAGGCGACGAGGGAGGCATCCGCTCACGCGTTCGCCGCGTACCAACGGATGCTGGATGCCGGGGTCGCGCGCGAGGTTGCCCGCATCGTGCTGCCGCTGAACACGTACTCGTCGATGTACGTCACGATGAACGCCCGCTCGCTGATGAACTTCCTCTCCTTGCGCACGAAGGTCGAAGGCTCCCACTTCCCGTCGTTCCCGCAGCGCGAGATCGAGATGTGTGCGGAGAAGATGGAAGAGCTCTGGGCCACTCTCATGCCGATGACGCACGCTGCCTTCGCCGCTGCCGGCCGCGTCGCTCCGTGAGCTGCGCCCGGACCCGCTGAGACTCATGCCGAAGACCGTTCTCGTCACCGGGGCAAGCTCCGGGCTTGGCGCCGAGTACGCCCGCCGCCTCGCCGCTCGCGGTGCCGACGTCGTGCTCGTGGGGCGCGATCGGGCTGCCCTTGATGCCGTCGCGAGCGACATCAGGGACCGCTACCGGGTTCGCGCCGAGATCATCGTCGCCGACCTCGCCAAGCCGCGGCAGCGGGCGAAGGTCGAAGCCCGACTGGCCGACCCGGAGCGCCCGATCGAGGTTCTCGTCAACAACGCCGGGTTCGGGCTGCCCATTGCCTTCGAGAACAACGACATCGAGGACGAAGCACGCCACCTCGCGGTGCACGTCGAGGCCCCCATGCGGCTCATGCACGCGGCCCTGGGGCCCATGCTCAGCCGGGGTCACGGCCGAATCATCAACGTCGCCTCCGTGGCTGCCTACACGCCGCGCTCGACCTACGGCGCTGTCAAGCGCTGGGTCGTCGAGTTCTCACGGTGGGCAAACACCGCCTACTCGCCCGCGGGGGTCACGGTGACCGCCGTCTGCCCGGGCTTTACCCACACGAACTTCCACGAGCGGATGGGGCTCGAGCCGGGACGCGAGGGCGTGGCCGACTGGCTCTGGCTCGATGCCGATGTCGTCGTCGAGCAATCCCTGCGCGACGCTGCCCGCGGCCGGGCGGTCTCGATCCCGTCGCTGCGGTGGAAGGCGATCACCGCCGTCGCACGCCTTCTTCCGGCATCCGTCGCAGCAGCTGCCGGCAGCCGCGGCCGGTGAGGCGCCTCAGCTGACGCGACCCAGGTGGATGGCGGCGAACATCAGCGCGGCGATCGTCTCACCGTCGGTGATCTCGCCGTCCCGGATCATCTGGAGAACCTGGGGGAAGGGCACCCACGACACGTCGTCGATCCCCTCGTCGCGGCGTTCTGTCGTATCGGCTCCGGGGAGCGGCTCGAGGCCCGTCGCGAGATAGACGTGCTCGGGGGCGTCCGCAATGCCGTTGAGGGCATACATGAAGCCGATGTCGGTGAACTCGCGCGCTCGCAGACCGGTCTCCTCACCCAGTTCCCGCTCGGCAGCTTCGCGTGGGGGCTCGCCGTCGGTGCCGCCGGCGGGCACCTCGATCGACCGGTTACCGGTGGGGTAGCGCTCGAGGGTGACGAGGCACACGCGGTCCTGCGCGTCGACGGCGACAACGAACACCGCTGGATGCTGCATCCGGACGACGCCGTAGACCCCTGCGCCGGCGGGGCCGGTGACGCTGTCCTCACGGACGGCTATCCACCGGTTGTCGTAGACCGATCGAGAGGAGTCCGTGCGCCAGGCCATGGCTCCAGGCTAGAGCGCCCCGAGTGCCATCCGGGGCGGCGTCGGATGCCGAACCGATAGCCTGAAGCCATGACGCACTCGACAAACCCGTTCGGGCAGGTGCTGGTCGCGCTGGTCACTCCGATGACCGCCGACGGCGAGGTCGACTGGCCGGCCGTCGAGAAGCACATCGACGACGTGATCGGTGCCGGCGCCGACGGCATCGTGGTCACGGGCACGACGGGGGAGACCTCGACCCTGACGGATGCCGAGAAGATCCGTCTCGTCGAGGTCGGCAAGGATGTCGCGGCCGGTCGCGCCGCCATCATCACCGGTGGCGGCTCCAACGAAACGGCGCACGCGATCGAGCTCTACAAGGCCAGCGAGAAGGTCGGCGCTGACGGCATCATGATCGTCACGCCCTACTACAACAAGCCGACGCAGGCCGGCATCTTGACCCACTTCCGCCTCGTTGCCGACGCCACCGACCTGCCCGTCATCCTCTACGACATCCCGGGCCGCACTGGTGTGCCGATCCAGTACGAGACGATCCTCCGGCTGGCCAAGCACCCCAACATCCTCGCGATCAAGGACGCCAAGGGTGATTTCAGCGAGGTCAGCCGCGTGCTCAATCAGACCGACCTCCTGTACTTCTCCGGGGACGATGCGAACGTCCTGCCGCACCTGTCGATCGGGGCCACGGGGCTCATCGGTGTGACAGCCAACATCGCCGCGCAGCCGTACCGCGTGATCGTGGATGCCGTCAACGCCGGCGACCTCACGGCGGCCACGGCAGCCCACCGCCAGCTCGAACCCCTCGTGCGTGCCGTCATGACCCACGTTCCCGGCACCGTCTCGGCCAAGTACATCCTCCACGGCCTTGGCCGGATCACGAGCCCCCGCGTGCGCCTGCCGCTCGTGGGTCCGGAGGAGTGGGAAGCCGCCAAGATCGAGGACGAACTCGCCCTCGTCTCCGGCGTTCCCGGTGTCGATTTCTCCAACTTCCGCCCCGACCGCAACGCCGCCGCCGGCGGCGCTCTGCCCCGGGTCTCAGGCACCACGCGCTGATCCGTCAGCGCCGATAGGAGTCGCATGTCCAACGCCGTTCTCGCCCCGCCCTCGCTCGAGCCGGGGACGCTTCGCGTCATCCCGCTGGGGGCCTCGGCGAGGTCGGCCGCAACATGACGATCTTCGAGCTCGACGGCAAGATCCTCGTCGTGGACTGCGGCGTGCTCTTCCCCGAAGAGCACCAGCCGGGAGTGGACCTCATCCTTCCCGACTTCGAGCCCCTCAAGCACCGCCTCGATGACATCGTCGGCGTCGTCCTCACACACGGCCACGAAGATCACATCGGCGCGGTTCCGTACCTGCTCAGGCTCAAGGGCGACCTGCCGCTGATCGGCTCGGGCCTGACCCTCGCGCTCACCGAAGCCAAGCTCAAGGAACACCGTCTGCGTCCCTACAGCCTGACGGTCAAGGAGGGCCAGATCGAGCGGCTCGGACCGTTCGAGCTCGAGTTCGTCGCGGTCAACCACTCGATCCCCGATGCCCTCGCCGTTGCCATTCGAACCTCTGCGGGTACGGTGCTCGCCACCGGCGACTTCAAGATGGACCAGCTACCGCTGGATGGCAGGCTCACCGACCTCCGGGCGTTCTCGCGTCTCGGCGAAGCCGGGGTCGACCTGTTCCTGGTCGACTCCACCAACGCCGATGTCCCCGGATTCACGCCGCTCGAGAAGGAGATCGGTCCCGTTCTGGACCAGATCATCGGGAGGGCACCGCGCCGGGTCATCGTCGCCAGCTTCTCCAGCCACGTCCACCGCGTGCAGCAGGTCATGGATGCCGCCGCGGCGCACGGGCGCCGGCTCGCGCTGCTCGGTCGCAGCATGGTGCGCAACATGACGATCGCCGAGGACCTCGGCTACTTGCAGGTTCCGGATGGGCTGCTGATCGACTACAAGAAGGCGCGCAACCTTCCCGACGATCAGATCGTCTACATGTCGACAGGGTCGCAGGGCGAACCGATGGCCGTGCTCTCGCGCATGGCCAATCTCGACCACGAGATCGAGCCGGGACCGGGGGATACCGTCATCCTGGCCTCGAGCCTCATTCCGGGCAACGAGAACGCCGTGTACCGGGTCATCGACGGACTCACCAAGCTCGGCGCCAACGTCGTCCACAAGGCCAACGCGAAGGTCCATGTGTCGGGACACGCAGCAGCGGGTGAGCTGCTGTACTGCTACAACATCCTGAAGCCGCGCAACGTCCTGCCCGTCCACGGTGAGTACCGGCACCTGATGGCCAACGCTCAGCTGGCCCAGCAGACCGGGGTACCGGCAGAGAACACGATCGTTGCCGAGAACGGGTCGGTCATCGACCTGCGCGATGGCGTGGCACGCAACGTCGGTCAGCTCGATCTCGGCTTCGTCTACGTTGACGGGTCCAGCGTCGGTGAGATCACGGATGCCGACCTCAAGGACCGGCGGATCCTCGGCGAAGAGGGCTTCATCTCGGTGATCGTCGTCGTGGATGCGGCGACCGGACGCATCATCTCGGGTCCCGAGGTCCACGCCCGCGGGTTCGCGGAGGACGCTGCAGTCTTCGAGAGCGTGAAGCCGAAGATCGCCGCGGCGCTCGCGGAGGCCGCGCAGTCGGGCGTGCGCGACAACCATGCGCTCTCGCAGGTCGTTCGCCGCACGATCGGTCGCTGGGTCAACCAGTCGCTGCGGCGACGGCCCATGATCGTCCCGCTCGTTATCGAGGCCTGAGCCCGCTCAGAAGATCTCGGCGGCGGGGCAACCCACCGCGCATCGCTACACTCGGGCCATGCCCACAGCCTTCGGCATCCGTCCGGCGACCGCCGCTGACGGCGCGTTCCTCGGTGACATGGTCGTGGAGGCGGCCAACTGGTCGCCGGGACGGTCGCGGCCGCGGTACGAGGTGCTGACTGCACCCGAGCATGGCAGGTACGTGTCGGGCTGGATGCGACCCGGCGACGCGGGGTTTGTCGCGTCTGATCCGCAGGGCGAGCCGATCGGGGCCGCGTGGTACCGGATGTTTCCGCGTTCCGATCCCGGGTTCGGGTACATCGGAACCGGCGTACCCGAGCTGATCATCGGCGTGCGGCCGATCTGGCGCGCCCACGGCGTGGGGCGTGCACTGTTGCGTGCCCTGTCGGACAACGCCCGCACCGAGGGCTTCGCGCGGCTGAGTCTGAGTGTGGAGCGCGGCAACTTCGCGGCGGTCTTCTACCGCACGGAAGGGTTCGCGGTCGTCCAGAGCGGCTTCGGTCGCGACACCATGGTCAAGCGCCTGCGCTGACTGCCCCGACCGGGGCGGATGCCGACAGGCCGCGTCGTTCCGGGGAAACGTCGGTGGTCGCGCCTACCGTGGAGGTCATGCCGAGGAGTAGCACCAAAACCTCGACCTCTGGTCGTGCGCCCGCCAAGGGTTCGCGCTCGCGCGCGTCCGCACCGGCACCCAAGCGGTACGTCGGCGATGACGAGCGTCCCGCCCTGATCGTGCGGATGTGGATGGGTCTCGCGCACGCCACCGGTGGGCTGTTCCGCGCATTCGGCCCTGAGACCCTCGAGAAGGACCAGCGCCGCGACGGCTTCCCCTTCTTCCTCGTGCTGCTCGCGATCGCCGGCGCGGTCGTGGAGTGGTTCTTCATCGGCTCCGATATCGGCGAGACGATCTCGGCCTACTCGGTCGGCGCCCTGGTCGGACGCGTCGCGTTCGTCCTCCCGGTCCTGCTGGTCATTCTCGCCGGATGGCTGTTTCGCCACCCGGCCTCCGTTCACGACAACGGCCGGATCGGCATCGGCTTCGGCCTCCTGATTCTTGTCATCGCCGCGTTCGCCCACGTCTACGGCGGACGTCCTGAGCCGCGTGAGGGCCTTCCGAAACTCAGCGAGGCCGGGGGCGTGTTCGGGTGGATGCTGGGCGAGCCGCTCGCGCTGGGCCTGACTCCTATCGGTGCCGGCATCGTGCTCGGCCTGCTGAGCGTCCTCAGCATCCTGATCCTCACCAAGACGCCGCCCAACCGCATCGGTCGGCGCCTGGGTGACCTCTACGCGTGGATGTTCGGCGCCGAGCGTGCCGCGCCGACGAACGATGCCGACCGAACCGAGTCCGAAGAGCGGGCGTCGGTGCCGTGGTGGCGACGCAACAGCTCTGGCCGCGAGCAGGATGCCGACGGCAGCCTGTCGACCGAGGATTTCCTGACCGAACTCCTCCCGCCGGGACCTCCCGAAGGGGGCTTCGACCAGGCTTTCGCCGCGGTAGCATCCGACGCGCCAGCACCCGACGCTCTCACCGAGGTCATCGATCCTGCCGTCCTCGATGGGGCGAAGAAGGCTGTCGGCGCCTCGCACACGGGGCTCCAGGACGATGACTCCGATGACGAGGATGCCGCTTTGCCGGGTGTCATCGGGATCGGCAGCGACACCCCGCGGTCCACGCCCACGGCGCCCTACCGGCTTCCCTCCGTCAACAACCTGTCAGCGGGAACCCCCGCCAAGGCCCGCTCGGAGGCCAACGACGCTGTCGTTCGTGCGATCACGAGCGTGTTCGAGGAGTTCTCGATCAACGCCCGTGTGACCGGCTTCTCGCGCGGCCCGACAGTCACGCAGTACGAGATCGAGCTCGGTCCCGGCGTGAAGGTCGAGCGCATCACGGCGCTCACCAACAACATCGCCTATGCGGTCGCCTCCAACGAGGTCCGCATTCTCGCGCCGATCCCCGGCAAGAGCGCGATCGGCGTGGAGATCCCCAACACCGACCGTGAGATCGTCACCCTCGGCGATGTCCTGCGCTCGGCCGCCGCGACCCAGTCGACGCATCCCATGACGATCGGTGTCGGCAAAGACGTCGGCGGCGGGTTCGTCGTGGCCAACCTCGCCAAGATGCCCCACCTGCTCGTGGCCGGTTCCACCGGCTCGGGTAAGTCGAGCTTCGTCAACTCAATGATCACGAGCCTGCTGATGCGCGCCAAGCCCTCCGAGGTGCGCATGGTGCTCATCGACCCCAAGCGGGTCGAGCTGACCTCCTACGCCGGCGTCCCGCACCTGATCACCCCCATCATCACGAACCCCAAAAAGGCAGCCGAGGCGCTGCAGTGGGTCGTGAAAGAGATGGACATGCGCTACGACGATCTGGCGTCGTTCGGGTTCCGCCACATCGACGATTTCAACCGCGCGGTCGTCGCGGGCGAGGTGAAGCTGCCGCCGGGCAGCGAACGGGTGCTGAAGCCGTATCCGTACCTGCTGGTCGTCGTCGACGAGCTCGCCGACCTCATGATGGTCGCCCCGCGCGATGTTGAGGACTCGATCGTGCGCATCACGCAGCTGGCCCGTGCCAGCGGCATCCACCTGGTGCTGGCAACCCAGCGCCCCTCGGTGGACGTTGTCACGGGACTCATCAAGGCCAACGTCCCCTCGCGCCTCGCGTTCGCTGTCACAAGCGTCACCGACTCCCGGGTCATCCTCGATCAGCCCGGAGCCGACCGGCTCATCGGGCAGGGTGACGCGCTGTTCCTCCCGATGGGGCATCCAAGACCCTGCGTGTGCAGGGGGCATGGGTCAGCGAGTCCGAGATCGAGAAGGTCGTTGCCCACGTGACCGGTCAGGCCCGCCCCGAGTATCGCTCGGACGTGCAGGTGGCTGCCGAGAGGAAAGAAGTGGATGCCGACATCGGCGACGACCTCGAGTTGCTGCTGGCGGCGGCTGAACTCGTCGTGTCGACGCAGTTCGGTTCGACCTCGATGCTTCAGCGCAAGCTCCGCGTCGGCTTCGCCAAGGCGGGCCGACTCATGGACCTCCTCGAGTCGCGCGAGATCGTCGGCCCGTCCGAGGGGTCAAAGGCGCGCGATGTGCTCGTGACAGCCGAGCAGCTCCCGGGAGTCCTGGCGCGACTGCGCGGCGAGGATGCGCCCGGTGCGGCATCCGAGGACCGGTACGGTCCCGACGCGGTCGACGGGCAGTTCGCGGGCCTCGAGGTCGTCGACGGTGACGACGGCGGCGAGGACGCGTGGGGGCTGACCGGCCGGGACTGATCGGCCGGGACAGGCCTGCGCAGTAGGCTCGCCCCATGGCGATTCCGCGGCAGCTCCCCAACGCGATCACGATCGTGCGCATCCTCATGGCGCCGATCTTCCTCTGGATGCTGCTGGCAGACGGGGGATCGGACGGGGCCCTGCGCTGGTGGGCGGCGGTCATCTTCATCGTTGCGATCGCGACGGACGGAATTGACGGGTATCTGGCCCGCAAGTACGAGATTGTCACCGACCTCGGAAAGCTCCTCGACCCCATCGCCGACAAGGTCCTCACCGGCTTCGCCTTCATCGGGCTGTCGATCCTCGGTGAGCTGCCGTGGTGGATCACGATCGTCGTCCTCATCCGTGAGGTCGGGATCACCGTCTACCGGTTCATCGTCGTCAGCGACCATGTGCTGGCTGCCGCCTGGATGGGGAAGCTGAAGACCGTTGCCCAGGCCGTCGCGCTCTCGCTGGCCCTCCTGCCGCTGTGGGACCTCGTGGGTGAATGGATCTTCTGGGTCAACGGGGTCACCATGACAATCGCCGTGGTGCTCACGATCGCTAGCGGTATCGACTACGTGGTGACAGAGGTCCGGGCTGCGCGCGCTCGGCGCGCGGCAGCATCGCCCACCCGAGACGCATGACGGAGCTCGCTCCCGAGGCTGCGGCCGAGGTGCTCGCGGCGCTCCGGTCCCGCGGGTGGCGGCTGGGTGTTGCCGAGTCGCTGACCGGTGGTGCCCTGGCCTCCGCCTTCGTGTCCGTTCCGGGTGCCTCCGACGTCCTGCGGGGCGGCATCGTCGCGTATGCCACTGATTTGAAGACGAGCCTGCTCGGAGTGGATGCCGCGCTCCTGGACCGCGAGGGGCCGTGCATCCGGACGTGGCGATCCAGATGGCTCGCGGCATCCGGCGTGCCAGCGCTCGGGCGGGGTCCCTCACCGAGGTCGGCGTCGCCACGACCGGCGTCGCGGGACCAGACCCTCAGGATGGGGCGCCGGTTGGGCGCGTGTATGTCGCCGTCGTGACGCCCGATCGTGAGTCGGTCATCGAGCATCAGCTCGCCGGTGACCGGGCGGCGATCCGCGGGGGAGCGGTCGAGGCGGCGCTCACGCTCCTGCGCGTTTCGCTCTGAGCGAGCGCTCGCCGCACGCGGGAACACACGATGTTTCGGATGCGTTACTTTCGGTGATTCCCACCCATTCCCCAGAAGGCGGCATTAGTGTGACCTACATCGGTGTTGTACTGTTGTCCACCCGCGACACCAGCGGAATTGCCACCAACAGAAGCAGTCAGTGAGGAGGGGACCCGACATGGTACTGGTACGTCAAGAGATCGGCGAAGTCCTGCGTGACTTCCGCCAGCAGAAGGGTCGCACCCTCCGTCAGGTCGCCAGCCGCGCCAGTGTTGCGCTGGGCTACTTGAGCGAGGTAGAGCGCGGTCAGAAAGAGGCGTCGAGCGAGATTCTCGCCTCGGTCGCCGAGGCGCTCGACGTTCCCATCTCGACGATCATGCGCGAAGTCGGTGACCGACTCGCGGTGCTCGAGGGCCTGCAGACGTTCCCCGACGTCGTTCCCGACGAGCTCGTCGCGTCGATGGACGCCGAACTCTCGCTGCGCTGAGCCGCGCCGCCCACTGCATGCGTCGCAGCGAATTCGACCGCGCCGTCGCCGACGAGTTCGGTGCTCGCGCCGGTGCCTTGATGGCCGACCTCGTGCTCTCGGCTGTGGGCGGGCTCACCGCTAGCGAAGCGCTCAGTGAGGGCGTTCGCCCGCGAGAAGTGTGGCTTGCGCTGTGCGATGAAACGGATGTCCCGGTGGAGCGACGCTACGGCGTCGGTCGCCTCGAACCTCGGCGCTGATCCAGCGGCGTGTCGTCGAAGATCTGTTCGATGACAACGTAGTCTCCTGCACAAGTGGAGTCGAGAAGGCGTTCCCTCACGACACGCGGGATCACCGGCAGCAGTGTCGGAGCCCCCGCGTACCGTGATCAGCGTCGAACGACACCACACGCCTTGTCGGGGTGAGGCTCATCCGAGCAGCACCGCGACAGCCTACAGGCGGCCGATTCTCCGGAGCCGGACACACCGACGCCGGACCGAGTGCTGAAGGAGCACACGCCATGCCCACACCCGCAGACCGCGAGAAGGCGCTCGATTCAGCGCTCGCACAGATCGATCGGCAGTTCGGAAAGGGCTCGGTGATGCGACTGGGCAGCGACGAGCGTGCGCCGGTCGAGATCATCCCCACGGGCTCCATCGCTCTCGACGTTGCGCTCGGCGTCGGCGGACTCCCGCGCGGGCGCATCATCGAGATCTACGGTCCGGAGTCCTCGGGTAAGACCACCCTCACTCTGCACGCGATCGCCAATGTGCAGCGCGCGGGAGGGATCGCGGCCTTCATCGACGCGGAGCACGCGCTCGACCCCGACTACGCCCAGAAGCTCGGTGTCGACATCGACCAGCTTCTGGTCTCCCAGCCCGACACGGGCGAGCAGGCGCTCGAGATCGCCGACATGCTCGTGCGCTCCGGTGCCATCGACCTCGTTGTGATCGACTCGGTCGCCGCGCTCGTGCCCAAGGCCGAGATCGAGGGTGAGATGGGCGACTCGCACGTGGGTCTGCAGGCGCGGCTGATGTCGCAGGCGCTGCGCAAGCTCACCGGTGGGCTCAACCAGACCAACACGACGATGATCTTCATCAACCAGCTGCGCGAGAAGATCGGTGTGTTCTTCGGCTCGCCCGAGACCACCGCCGGTGGAAAGGCGCTGAAGTTCTATGCATCGGTACGCCTCGACATCCGCCGTATCGAGACGCTCAAGGACGGCACGGATGCCGTCGGCAACCGCACGCGCGTGAAGGTCGTCAAGAACAAGATGGCGCCGCCGTTCAAGCAGGCCGAGTTCGACATCCTGTACGGCACGGGAATCTCGCGCGAGGGAAGTCTCATCGATTTCGGCGTCGAGCACGGGATCGTGAAGAAGTCCGGTGCGTGGTACACCTACGACGGCGAGCAGCTGGGTCAGGGTAAAGAGAACGCTCGGTCGTTCCTCCTCAAGAACGAAGACATCGCGGCCGATATCGAGACCAAGATCAAAGAGAAGCTCGGTATCGGCGGGGCAAAGCCCGCATCCGATGTCGAAGACGAGCTCGCCAAGCGGCGCCCGGCCTGATCATGACGCGTGAGACCGGGGGCGAGCAGTCACTCGCCCCCGTTATCCCGCTCTTCGGCGGCGGGGCAGTGTCCCGCACTGACGACGCTCCTGGTGAGGATCGCGGCGAAGCATGCGCGGAACTCTCCGCGGGTGGCTGGCACTCGACGTGGGTCGATGACGACGATCTCTTCGGTGATGACGACGACCTGGATCGCGACGATCCGTTCGGGGAGACCCGGGCGTCGTCAGCTGTCATCAGCGCAGCGCTCGATCGCCTGATCAAGCGACTGCGCCGGCGCGGCTTGTCGGAGGCCGAAGCAACGGACGAACTTGTTGCCGACGGCGTGGAGAAGACCGTCGCTCAGGTTCTCGTCGCCGAGTTCGTCGGCAAGAGATGGCTCGGCGACGCGGACCTCGCCGAGCAGCTCGTTCACACCGCGGTCACGAGGCGTCGAGAAGGGCGACGGGCCATCGCCCAGGTGCTGTCCAAGCGTCGAATTCCCCGCGAGATCGCCGATGCGGCCCTCGCGGCGTTGCCCGACGATGACTCCGAGCGCGCTCTCGAGTTTGCGCGGCAGAAGGCGGGCGGATACCGGGGTGTGCCGGTCGATGTCGCGATCCGGCGCCTGGTCGGTCAACTGCAGCGGCGAGGCTACCCGCCCGGGGTCGCGATGTCTGCGGCACGCCTCGCGCTTGCCGACCCTCACGACGAGGCGCGGTAGGGGCACGAGGGGCCTACTGCGGTGCTCACGCGGCCCGCTCCGAGGTGGGGCTCGTAGAATGGCAGGCACTATGACCACCCCCTCTGCCTCGCCGACGCTGATCGCGCCCTCTGCCGCAGCCGTGTCACCAACGGGTGCGGTGCGCACGTACGAGGTGCGCACTTTCGGCTGTCAGATGAACGTCCACGACTCCGAGCGCCTGTCGGGATCGCTCGAGAGTGCTGGCTACGTGCGCGCGGCTGCCGGCGACGAGGCTGACGTCGTCGTGATCAACACCTGCGCCGTCCGCGACAACGCAGCCGGCAAGCTCTACGGCACCCTCGGTCACCTCAAGTCCCGCAAAGACAAGCACGAGGGCATGCAGATCGCGGTGGGCGGCTGCCTCGCGCAGATGGACAAGCAGCGGGTCCTCGAGAAGGCGCCGTGGGTAGACGTCGTCTTCGGCACGCACAACATGGGATCCCTGCCGAGTCTGCTCGAGCGGGCCCGGCACAACGACGAAGCGGAGCTCGAGATTCTCGAGGCCCTCGAGGTCTTTCCCTCGACGCTTCCCACCAAGCGCGACAGTGCAGCATCGGGGTGGGTATCGATCTCTGTCGGGTGCAATAACACCTGCACCTTCTGCATCGTTCCGAGCCTGCGCGGCAAAGAGAAGGATCGGCGACCGGGCGACATCCTCAACGAGATCCGGCTGCTCGTCGACGACGGAGCGATCGAAGTCACCCTGCTCGGGCAGAACGTGAACTCCTACGGTGTCGAGTTCGGTGACCGCCACGCGTTTGGCAAGCTGCTGCGCGCGGCCGGCGAGATCGACGGGCTCGAGCGCATTCGGTTCACCAGTCCTCATCCGGCAGCCTTCACCGATGACGTCATCGAGGCGATGGCAGAGACGCCGGCCGTCATGCCCCAGCTGCACATGCCGCTGCAGTCCGGCAGCGATCGCATCCTGCGGGCGATGCGTCGCTCGTATCGCAGCGATCGGTTCCTCGGCATCCTGGACCGGGTGCGCGAGCGGATCCCGCACGCCGCGATCTCCACCGACATCATCGTTGGATTCCCGGGTGAGACCGAGGAGGATTTCGCCGAGACGATGCGCGTCGTCGAGCGCGCTCGGTTCGCCAGCGCCTTCACCTTCCAGTACTCGATCCGCGAAGGCACCCCGGCGGCGACCATGGCCGATCAGGTTCCCAAGGCCGTCGTCCAGGAGCGGTACAACCGGCTGATCGCGCTGCAGGAACAGATCAGTCTCGAAGAGAACCAGGCGCAGATCGGCCGGGAGCTCGAGGTGCTCGTATCGACGGGCGAGGGCAAGAAGGATGCCGAGACGCGGCGCCTGACGGGCCGCGCCGAAGACAACCGGCTCGTGCACTTCGCGGTGCCCGACGGGTCGGATGCTCCCCGGCCTGGGGATGTCGTCACGGCCGTCGTCACGCACGCGGCGCCCTTCCACCTGCTCGCCGACGCCCCCGAGGGTGGCGTGCTGCCGATCCGTCGGACGCGTGCCGGCGATGCCTGGGACCGGTCGCTCGCCGAATCGTGCGCCGTGCCGGCCCCTGCCGCGAACGGTGAGCGGCGCGCGGTGTCGCTGGGTGTCCCCGCGCTCCGTGTGAGCGTGTGACCGCTCGTGCACCGCATCCAGGCGCTGCCCCCAACGCAGCCGCCATGTGCGCGCGCAGCTGCGGTTGGCGCTTGCGTGCACGACAGGGGCGCGGGCAGCACGTCCGCGTGGATTCAGCGGTCGCGGAACGCGACATGACCGCGGAACCAACGCTGTGGGTGATCGTCGGAGCGACGGGAACCGGGAAGAGCGAGACCTCCCTCGCGCTCGCGCAGGCGCTGGCACGCCGCGGACAGCGAGCCGAGATCATCAACGCCGATGCCATGCAGCTCTACCGCGGCATGGACATCGGAACCGCCAAGCTGCCGCACCGCGAGAGGCTCGGCTTCCCGCATCACCTGCTCGATGTTCTCGACGTCACCGAAGAGGCGGCTGTCGCGATGTACCAGCCGGCCGCACGCGCAGCAATCGCGGACGTTCACGCGCGCGGCGCGGAGGCGATCCTCGTCGGCGGCTCGGGGCTCTATGTCTCGAGCGTCATCTACGACTTCCAGTTCCCCCGCGCGATCCCGGGCGCCGCGCCGCCCTGGAGGCAGAAGCCGCGGAGCGGGGGATCGGCGTCCTGTTCGCGCGCTTGCGGCGCCTCGACCCCGCCGCGGCGGGGCGGATCGATCCCGCCAACGAACGGCGGGTGATCCGGGCCCTGGAGATTCTCGAGTCCGGGAGTTCCGGCCACGGTGCTGCACTCCCGGACAGACCGGTCCTCTGGCACCCGAGGACTCGCATCGTGGGGCGTCGAATGCCCAGAGACGAGCTCGTGAGTCGCCTCGATGAGCGCGTTAAACGGATGTGGGCGCTGGGGCTGCTCGGCGAGGTCGAGGCTCTGCGCGCTGCGGGCCTGGAGCGGGGCGTGACGGCCCGTCGCGCGATCGGTTACGCGCAGGCGCTCGCGCAGCTGGGGGGAGAGATTTCGGAGCCCGAGGCGATAGCCCAGACCCAAGCTCTCACGCGTCGATATGCGCGACGCCAGGTGTCGTGGTTCCGGCGCTACGCCGGGGTTGAGTGGCTTGATCCGGGTGCAGACGTGGCGGTGCTTGCCGGGGATGCTCGCGCCGGGCTGACCGGGGAGGCGAGCGCCGGGCTCCTAGACTGAAGGTATGTCGACCCCCATCTCGTTCACGAAGGGCCACGGCACCGGCAACGACTTCGTCATCGTGCCCGATGCCGACGGGGACCTCGACCTCTCCGACGACCAGGTAGCCGCGCTGTGCGACCGTCGCTTCGGCGTCGGCGCCGACGGACTGCTGCGGGTCGTTCGGGCTGCGGCGATTCCCGAGGGGGCCGAAGCAACGGCTGCGGGCGTGGAGTGGTTCATGGACTACCGCAACGCCGACGGTACGGCCGCCGAGATGTGCGGGAACGGCATCCGCGTCTTCGTGCGCTACCTCACCGCGGTCGGCTGGGCCGATGCTGCCGCCGGGCCCGTGCTGGTCGGTACGCGAGCCGGTATCAAGCCGGTGACCGTGCACGACCGCGGCTTCGAAGTCGATCTCGGCGCCTTCCAGATCGACGAGTCCGAGGTGCTCGTGCGGGCTCGTCATCTCGACGTGGCGCGGCCCGGGGTCGGAGTGGATGTCGGAAACCCCCATGTCGTGGTTGCTCTTCCGACCCCTGAAGAGCTTGCCGGCATCGATCTGTCGCGTGCCCCACAGCTGGACCCCGCGCCGCCCGCGGGTGCGAACGTGGAGTTCGTCGTTCCCCGTGACCCGCTGGTGCACAACGGCAGCGGGGGCCTGAGCATGCGGGTCTTCGAACGCGGAGTCGGCGAGACGCTCTCCTGCGGCACGGGCGTGGCAGCAGCAGCCCTCGCCGTGCGTCACTGGGCGGGGTCTGCCGCTCCGGACACGTGGCACGTCACGGTGCCCGGGGGCGAGCTCGGCGTTCGTGTGGCCACGGTCGACGGTGCTCCCCACGTCTTCCTCGCGGGCCCCGCGACCCTGGTCTTCTCGGGCGAGATGGCGCTGGCCTGATCTCCCGCGAGGAGGCGGCATCACACGATGTCGATCGCCGCCGTCGGCGTGGTCCCGTGACGGCGCACGCGGAGAACCCGAAAGCCCTTGGCCGTCGCGGAACGATGAATCGAGTAGCCGGGGGTGAACGTCGTCGTCATCCACCGCTGCAGGGAGTCCGACCCGAGGTTGCGCGAGACGACCAGCCACGCGTCCGACCGCTCATCGAGCCGCGGGATCCACTCCTCCAGCAGCCCGTGGAGTTGGTTCTTGCCAACCCGGATCGGTGGGTTGGAGCGGATCGTGCGGAAGGCGACGTCATCGGGAACATCGTTCGGGAGGACCGCGTTGACATTGGTGAGGCCGAGTTCGCTCGCGTTGGTGCGCACCAGGTCGAGAGCACGCTCGTTCACGTCAACGGCCCAGATCGTCGCGTGGGGAGCATCCATCGCAAGAGTGAGCGCGATCGGGCCCCAGCCGCACCCGAGGTCCAGGAGGTGTCCACCCGCCGGCGGGGAGGAGTGTTCTCGAGCAGGACTGCGGTTCCGGTGTCGATGTGATCCGGGCTGAAGACCCCACCGGCCGTCGTGACCTCAACCGGCTGCCCGGCGATGGACACACGGATACGGCGGATGTTCTCGGGGCTGGAAGGCGACGATGAGAAGTAGTGATCGCTCTCCATGGCGACGAGCGTAGCGGAGGACGGGCCGCCTTCGGGAGGCTAGAGTTTACGGATGCCTGCTGGCGGGCATCCAACAGAAATGACGATGGACGAGATCTCAGACACCCAGAACACCCCGAGGAGCACCGGGTCGACCCTGTCGACCGGGTGCTGGAGCGTGCCCGCGGCCGCTCGGACGTGTGGGTTTTCGGGTCGGCCCAGGCCCTGCAGGATGCCGCAACCGCCGTCGGCGCCGATTCCGACGGAGACCAGTGGGATCGCGAGGAGCGCGCGGCGCTGCGGCGGATCCCCGGCCTGTCAACCGAGCTCGAAGACGTCACCGAGGTCGAGTACCGCCAGCTCAGGATCGAGAACGTCATCCTGGTCGGTGTCCATCCGCAGGGCGAGCAAGAGAATGCCGAGAACTCGCTTCGCGAGCTCGCCGCGCTCGCCGAGACAGCCGGTGCCGTCGTGCTAGATGGTGTGCTCCAACGGCGCCCCCATCCCGATCCCGCCACCTACCTCGGCCGCGGCAAGGCCGAGGAACTCCGCGACCTCGTCGCCTCGCTCGGTGCCGATACGGTCATCGCCGACACGGAGCTCGCGCCCAGCCAGCGTCGTGCGCTCGAGGATGTCGTCAAGGTCAAGGTGATCGACCGCACGACCGTCATCCTCGACATCTTCAGTCAGCACGCCAAGAGCCGCGAGGGCAAGGCTCAGGTCGAGCTCGCGCAACTCGAGTACCTCCTTCCGCGCCTGCGTGGGTGGGGTGAGTCGATGAGCCGCCAGGCCGGTGGTCAGGTCGGTGCCGGCGGAGCCGGTATGGGTTCTCGTGGACCGGGTGAGACCAAGATCGAACTCGATCGCCGTCGCATCCGCACTCGGATGGCGCAGCTGCGTCGCCAGATCCGCGACTTCGGGCCCGCCCGGGATGCCAAGCGCGCGGAGAGGCGTCGAAACACCGTGCCGTCGGTCGCGATCGCGGGCTACACGAACGCCGGCAAGTCCAGTCTGCTCAACCGCTTGACGGGCGCCGGCGTGCTGGTCGAGAACGCTCTGTTCGCGACCCTCGACGCGACAGTGCGCCGCACCGAGGCATCCGATGGCCGCGTCTACACCTTCACCGACACCGTCGGTTTCGTGCGCAATCTGCCCCACCAGCTCGTCGAGGCGTTTCGCTCGACGCTCGAGGAGGTCGGCCAGTCGGACGTGATCGTGCACGTCGTGGATGCCTCCCACCCCGATCCCGCGGCGCAGCTGGCGACGGTGCGCGATGTCATCGGCGACGTCGGTGCGCGCGATCTTCCCGAGCTCGTCGTGTTCAACAAGGCGGACCTCGTCGACGAGTCGACACGGATGGTGCTCCGAGGGCTGGAGCCCGCGGCGCTGTTCGTCTCGTCCCGGACGGGGAGGGCATCGCCCAGCTCCGAGACGCCATCGAGCAGGCGCTTCCGCTTCCGGCGGTCGAGGTACAGGCGGTCGTTCCCTACGACCGCGGCGATCTGATTTCGGCAGCGCACGAGTCCGGACACGTCATCACGATCGCGCACCAAGAAGCCGGGACAGCGCTTCATGCTTTCGTGTCCGAGAAGCTTGCGGCAGAGCTCGCGCCGTTCAGCTCAGCGTCAGCGGCGCGACATCCGGTGGAGTGAAGCCGAACACGACGCCCAGGAACGCCAGCTCGGTCTCCAGGGCGTGGATGACGGTCTCCGCCCGTCGGAACCCGTGCGCCTCGCCCTCGTAGAGGACGTACGCGTGGGGCACCGCGCGGGCAGCCAGCGCCGCGCGAATGGCCTCGGCCTGTGCCGGGGGACGACCTCGTCATCCGCCCCCTGTAGCAAGAGCATCGGAACGTCGAATCCCTCCGGGTGCGACAGCGGAGACCGTTCGAGATAGAGGTCTTCCGCGTCGGGGAGCGGACCGATCAATCCGTCGAGGTAGCGGGCCTCGAAGTCGTGCGTTTCGGCGGCGAGCGCGCGAGCATCGCCGACGCCGTAGCGTGAGACGCCGGCAGCGAAGGCGTTGGTGCGGGCGATGGCGGCGAGCACGGTCCATCCGCCGGCCGAACCGCCGTCTATGGCGATGCGGGAAGGGTCGGCAAGGCCCGCGTCTGCCAGCGCCACCGCGGCGGCGCGCACGTCCTCGACGTCGACGACGCCCCACTGTCCCCGCAACCTGTCGCGGTAGGCGCGACCGTACCCGGTGGAGCCGCCATAGTTCACATCCAGAACACCGATCCCGCGACTGGTGAAGTAGGCGATCTTCGGGGATGCTGCTCCGCCGACATGACCTGTGGGCCCGCCGTGCACGAGGACGAGGTAGGGCGGCAGTTCGCCTTCCGGCGCTGAGGCATCGGGGTTCGTCGGAGGGAAGGCGAAGGCGTAGACCTCTCCGCGGGGACCCTCGGCGGTCAGCTCGACCGGCCGCGGCGTCCACGGGGCCGGCCACGCGGACTCGCCTCCCGCGACCGACTCCCAGTTCCCGGTCTGGGTGTCGACCACCCAGACCCCGGCAGCACCATCTGTCCGCGCGCCAATGACCAGGGCGCGCTCTCCTGCGGCATCCTCGATCGATGCCCCGGCGCTCACCGGTCCGCCGAGCTCACGGACCTCGCCATCCGGCGAGATCGCGACGATGCGGTCGGTGCCGTGCGTGCGGACGCAGACGGCGGTGCCGTCCGCGGTCAGGGAATACCAGCGGCCGCCGAGCGACCACAGCGGGCCGCCGGTGTCCTCGGGTGCGGCATCGATGCGCATCGAGCCGCGCGAGGGCGACCAGGCGTGCAGGTTCCAGCGGCCGTCGGGATCATCGACGAAGACGAGCTGCTCGGCGTCGGCCCACTCCGGCTGCAGGGGTGCTCTGTTGGCTCCCCCGGCGAGGGTCCGCCAGTTCTCGACACGACCGTCAACGATGCCGCCGAGGCGCAGCTCCGTGCTGTCCCACGGCATGTTGGGGTGATCCCAGGCGATCCACGCAAGCTGCGACCCGTCGGGCGAGACGGCGAGCTGCGCGACGAAGTCGCTGCCGGCGACCACCGACACGATCCGGTCGGGATCGGCCGAGGCCGAACCGTCTCGGGGGATCCGGACGATGTCGCGAGCCGGGATGCCGGGCCTCGCGTGGTCTTCGCGAATCGCCCAGAGCTGTCCCGCCGCGAAACGAAGGCCACCAAAGCGCATTCCCGTGCCCGCTGGCGTCAGAGGGCGCGGCTCCGTTCCCGTCTCGCGGAGCCACACCCGCTGGTCGGTCTTCTCGACGAAGCACAGCGCGCCATCATCCGTCGCCGCCCAGGCGCCGCCACCGTACTCGTGCACGCGCGAACGGGCGTTCCACGGCGCCGGCAGCAGATCCTCGATCGTCGCGTCGGGGAGGCGGCGCCTGACCGTCGTGCGGCCGCCCTCGGCCGGAACGCTCTCGCCCCACCAGATCTGTTCGCCCTCGGGAGCGGCAACGAACCGCGCCCCTTCGTACCGCGGCGAAGCAGCCGCGACGGAGGCTGCCGTGATCGGTGAGGGCCACGTGCCGTAGGCGAGTCGCGTGTCGGGGGAGTCCATGCTCCCCACGCTACGCGCGGTCGCTCGCGGTCTCCTCCTCGGACACGATCACCTCGACGACCTCGACCTCCGCGATCTCGCGCTGCTGGAGCAGTTCGAGGACCCACGCGACGATGATCGTCACGAGGAACACGACGACGACGTCGGCAAACGACAGCGGACGCAGGGCGAGGAGCCAGACGACGGCGAGGACCACGAGCGCGACGCGGATCGCGACACGGTACCGGGCCAGGAAACGTCCGAAGCCACCCGTGTTGAGACCACGGGCTGCCAATGCCTCGCGCGCCGTGGCGTTGAGGCCGCTGACACCACCGCGAACCGCCGTCGCCCCACGGCTGGAACCCATCAGCCAGCCGATCACCGCGATCACGACGCCGAGCACCGCGATCACGAGGGCGCTTTGAGCCATGGATGCCGTGAGCTGGGCATAGATGACGCTGAGGGCCGACGGCGACAGATCGAGCTGACCGGCCAAGACGGTGCTCGCCGCCGCGCCGATGCCGAATCCGGCCGCGAGCATCCCCCCGCCGATGAAGAGTCCGACTCCGGTGCCGATCACGGCGACACTGCGGCGGCGGGCGATGACGATCGCGAGCACAAACAGGCCGATCGTCACGACCGAGAGCCACCAACCGACAGCATCGGCGAGTGCGTAGACGGTGCGGAAGGTGGTGAGAGCCTCACCGTCACCGATGATGATGGTCTTGTCGATCGTCGGGATCAGGCTTGCAACGCCGACCCCGCTCTCGGTGAGCCGCTCCTTGACCTGTTCGATGATGGGGCCCAGAGCGATCCCCAGCCCGTCGCTGTCGAGGACGAGGATGCCGCCACCGTCAGCTGTGGCTGCGGTCGTGATCGACCGATGAACCCCGCGAAGTGCGAACCCCCAGACATCGGAGAAGGCCTCGGACGCGACAATGCGTTCAACCGCGGAGTTGACGAGGTTCTGTACACCTTGCGCCGCCGGCGCCCGCAGCGCATTGAGGGCGGTAGCCGCTGCCGGCGGCAACCCCAGACTCTCGACCCCGTCGAAGACCTGATTCGTGAGCGCGGTGAAATCCACCTGTTCGTCGATGGCGGCAGTAGCCTCGTCGACGATCAGCTCCTGGACGGCGGGGTCTTCGGTCAGGGGCGCGAAGGTCGCCACGAACGCCGCTTCGTCCACGAGCTGCACGCGCGCCCACGTGGTCACGACCGAGACCGGAACGAGGATGGTCGCGATCACGATCAGCAGCGCGGACAGCGCCGCGCGCCACCAGCCTCCGGATGAGGTGGCGCGACCGGCTAGGCGCGCGTTCTCGGCCTCGAGAGTACGAATGCGGGCTTCGAGATCATCCGGCGATGTCGGGGTCATGCGCCCATTCTGTCGGAACTGTCAGGCGCTCACATGTCCGTGAGGTAACGACTGCGTCCCGTTACACCCAGAAAGAGGTGCGTGAGACTAGACGGCCCGCAGAACGGCGACGACCTTGCCGAGGACCGTCGCGTCGTCGCCGAGGATGGGCTCGAAAGCCGAGTTGCGGGGGAGGAGCCACGTGTGGCCGTCTCGCTGACGGAAGGCCTTGACTGTCGCTTCGCCGTCGAGCATCGCCGCGACGATGTCGCCGTTGTCGGCCGTCGGCTGTGATCGCACCACGACCCAGTCCCCGTCGCAGATGGCTGCATCGATCATCGACTCGCCGCTCACGCGCAGCATGAACAGGTCACCCTTGCCCACGAGCTGTCGCGGCAGGGGGAAGATCTCCTCGATCTGCTGATCGGCAGTGATCGGCACGCCCGCGGCGATGCGCCCCACGAGCGGGACCATCGCGGCATCGCCGACCGAGGGCGAGATGTCTGCCGGGTTCTCGGCTGCCATGCCCGGCAGATCGATCAGTACTTCCATCGCGCGCGTCTTGCCCGCGTCACGCCGGAGGTATCCGCTGAGCTCGAGCTGGTTGAGCTGATGGGTGACACTCGAGAGGCTCTTGAGTCCGACGGCGTCGCCGATCTCTCGCATGCTCGGCGGATAGCCGTTTCGGGCGATCGCCCGCTGGATCACTTCGAGAATGGCGAGCTGTTTCTCGCTGAGGCTGCGCCGCCGCCGTGTGCCCGTGCGCTCCCGTGACGGCTCCTCGTTCATGACCCTGCTCCTGTCGCTGCTCGCATCTGCCCCGCACTCCTCTTCGAATGTCGGAGGTCGGTGATTACGTGTGTTCATCGAAACCGTAACCGTCCCGACGCCGATTCGCGGACTCTCGGCCCGCGTGTCGTGTTCGAAAGAACAGCGAGACAGTTACCCCTTGACAGACACAATACTCGAAGATAGCTTCGGAAGAGAGGTTCGTATCCATCCCTCCTGGCCGAGAGGTGGATGCGAATTTCTCCCCGAGATAGCGGAGGATGACATGACGACGATTGCTCTCGGCCCCCTGACCACGGCGACCTCATCGGTTCGGCGCGCGGATACGCGGCAGCCGGCGACCCGCCTTCGCTTGACCGCCCGCGGACGAGCAGTGCTGACCGCTGTTGCCGCTCTTCCCGCTGTTCTGGTCATCCTCGGTGCGATCTGGGGAGGCGGCGCAGCGCTCGCCTCCCTGGAGCCTGCTGCGCCCGCCGGCACCTTCGAGACCGTCACCGTGTCGTCGGGGGACTCCCTCTGGTCCATCGCGGAGGAGATCGCACCGGATGCCGATCCCCGTGATGTCGTGTCCGACATCGCCCGCCTGAACGGCTTGACCGGAAGCGTTGTGAGCGCGGGGCAGCGACTCGCGATTCCCGCCGTATACAGTCAGTGATCCCTCCGGCGTGCCCGGCGACGGTGTCGCTTGGCACCGTACGATGGGACGGGTGACGATCCGCCTCGATGATCTCCCGCTCCGCGACGACCTCCGGGGTCTCCAGCCCTACGGTGCGCCCCAGGCACCGCTGCCGGTCGCCTTGAACGTCAACGAGAACACGCACCCGGTTCCGCGGGAGGTGGCGGACGACATCCTGGATGCGGTAGGCCGAGCTCTCGGCGAAATCAACCGCTACCCCGACCGCGAGTTCCGGGAGCTTCGCGCCGCATTTGCCGACTATCTTCGGCACGGCCTTGTCGCCGATCAGATCTGGGCGGCGAACGGTTCCAACGAGGTGCTCCAGCATGTGCTCCAGGCCTTTGGCGGCCCCGGGCGTCGAGCGCTCGGTTTTGCGCCCACCTACTCGATGTACCCGCTCTTGACGCGGGCAACCGGTGCCGAGTGGGTGTCGGGAAGCCGCGGCGCGGACTACACCCTCGATGCTGAGTCTGCGGTCGAGCAGATCAGCGCCGTCGATCCCGACATCGTCTTCCTGTGCGCACCCAACAATCCGACGGGCACGCCCCTGAGCCTCGACGTGATCGAGGCCGCGTATGAGGCGACGCGCGGGATCGTCATCGTCGATGAGGCGTACTTCGAGTTCGCGCCGCGCACAGCGCCGTCGGCACTTGCTCTGCTGCCGGGCCGCGAACGGCTGCTCGTATCGCGGACCATGAGCAAGGCGTTCGCGTTCGCGGGGGCGCGAGTGGGCTACCTCGCTGCCGATCCTGCCGTCATCGATGCGCTCCGTCTGGTGCGCCTGCCGTACCACCTCAGTTCGCTCACCCAGGCTGCGGCGATCGCAGCGCTCGCGCACGCTCCAGTCATGCTCCAGATGGTCGATGAGATCATCGCGCAACGCGACCGGATTTCAGCGACCGTCGAGGCGCTTGGC
This sequence comes from Microbacterium schleiferi, assembly GCF_015565955.1. Lineage (NCBI taxonomy): Bacteria > Bacillati > Actinomycetota > Actinomycetes > Micrococcales > Microbacteriaceae > Microbacterium > Microbacterium schleiferi. The sequence continues at coordinate 1,071,112 of NZ_CP064760.1, forward strand.
TACCGCGCGTACGAGTCGTGGACGAACTTCGTTCTCTTCAGCGGGGTCGATGATCCCGGCCGCACGTGGCAGCAGCTCTACGACCGCGGGATCCTCGTGCGCGACATCGGAATCCCGCGCAGTTTGCGTGTGTCGGCGGGAACCGCCGAGGAAACCACCGCGTTTCTCGAAGCGCTCGCGTCGATAGACTCTCGCGCATGAGCAGCAGCCGCACCGCAACTCTCACGCGCGCCACGAGTGAGTCGCGCGTCGAGGTGAGTCTCGACCTCGACGGTACCGGTGCCAGCACCATCGACACCGGCGTCCCGTTCTACGACCACATGCTCACCGCGTTCGCCAAGCACTCGCTGACCGACCTGACGATCCGGGCCGAAGGCGACGTCGAGATCGACGCGCACCACACCGTCGAGGACGTCGCGATTGTCCTCGGTGACGCGATCCGCGAAGCACTCGGCGACAAGTCGGGTATCTCACGGTACGGCGATGCGCTCGTTCCCCTCGACGAGGCCTTGGCGCAGGCTGTCGTCGACATCAGCGGGCGCCCGTACCTCGTGCACGACGGTGAACCCGACGGGTTCGCGCTGCACCTGATCGCCGGTCACTTCACGGGCTCGCTCGTGCGGCACACCTTTGAGGCGATCAGCTATCACGCCGGGTTGACGGTCCACCTTCGCGTTCTTGCCGGACGTGACCCGCACCACATCGCGGAAGCCGAGTACAAGGCCTTCGCGCGCGCGTTCCGCCAGGCGAAAGCCCTCGACCCCCTCGTGCGCGGAATCCCGAGCACGAAGGGTGCCCTGTGACCGCGACACCGAGCTCGGCCGCCCGGCCGACAGTCGCTGTCTTGGATTACGGATCCGGCAATGTGCACTCGGCCGTCAAGGCGCTCGCCCTCGCCGGCGCCGATGCCCGGCTGACCGACGACCTCGACGCGATCATGGCTGCCGACGGGCTGGTGGTCCCGGGTGTCGGGGCCTTCCGGTCCGTTGTGGACGCCCTGCGGGAATCCCGAGCCGATCAGCTCATCGAGCGTCGCGTGGCCGGCGGGCTCCCGGTCCTGGGGATCTGCGTCGGGATGCAGGTGATGTTCGAACACGGGGTCGAACGCGGGGCCGACAGTCTGGGACTCGGACAGTGGCCCGGCGCGGTGACCGAGCTCGACGCTCCCGTCCTGCCGCACATGGGGTGGAACACCGTCGAGGCCGGCTCAGGCTCGACGCTGTTTCGCGGGATCGAATCGGAACGGTTCTACTTCGTCCACTCTTACGCGGCGCAGCACTGGACCCTCCCGTCGCAGGAGCCCTTCCCGAGCGCGGTCGTCACGTGGGCCACGCACGGCGTCCCGTTTGTGGCAGCAGTGGAGAACGGCCCGCTGGCGGCGACGCAGTTCCATCCCGAGAAATCGGGCGAGGCGGGCATCCGGTTGCTGGCGAATTGGATCGCGAGCCTTCCCGCGGCTACCCTCTGAACTCGTGCCTGCCTCCGAGAGTCATCGGCGTGCCGCGGGCTCCGTGAACCCGCCCGAGGAACCATGAACGACTTCGCGTCAACGCCCGAATTGATCCTGCTGCCCGCCGTCGATGTCGCCGATGGCAAGGCGGTGCGCCTCACGCAGGGTGCCGCGGGGTCGGAGACGAGCTACGGCGACCCGGTGGAGGCCGCCGTCGACTGGGCTCGGCAGGGCGCGCAGTGGATCCACCTGGTCGATCTGGATGCCGCCTTCGGCCGCGGCAGCAACGTCGGCGTCATTCGCAAGGTCATCAAGCAGGTCAAGGGCGTGCACGTCGAGGTATCGGGCGGCATCCGGGATGACCGCAGCCTCGAGCTTGCGATCGAGTATGGCGCAGAGCGCGTCAACCTCGGCACCGCCGCACTCGAGAACCCGGAGTGGGCGGCCGACGTGATCGGGCGGTACGGCGAGCTGGTTGCCGTCGGACTGGATGTTCGGGGAACGACCCTCGCCGCCCGCGGCTGGACGCAGGAGGGCGGCGACCTGTGGGCGGTGCTCGACCGTCTCGAGGATGCCGGATGCAGTCGCTACGTCGTCACCGACGTCACCAAGGACGGGACGCTGCGCGGCCCGAATCTCGACCTGCTTCGTGAGGTCACCACACGCACCCCCAAGCCGGTGATCGCGTCGGGCGGGGTGGCGACCCTGGATGACATCGCCGCGCTGCGCGAGCTCGTTCCGCTCGGTGTCGAGGGAGCCATCGTCGGGAAGGCGCTGTACTCGGGTGCCTTCACCCTGGCCGAGGCGCTGGATGTCGCCGGAGGCTGACGATCGGTGCACCGGCGGTTCCGCTGCTGACGCACCACGACACACTGCAGACTCCGCCGGGTTTCCCTGGGAAGGTCGCAGCTTCGAGGCGAACCCGTTCTCCGGTGACGATGGATCGGCCGATCCCGAGCTCGTCAGCGCGATCGAGCGATTCCGGGCGGGTCAGGCTCCCGTCGGTGCGGTGATCGATGCGTACCGGTCGGCGCGCCTGTTGATCCCCCTCATCGCCGAGAAGGGCGACGAGGGTGTCGGCGCTCACGGGTTGACCGTCGACAAGACGCAGGAGCTGTCGATCGTCACCGTTGCCGCGCCCGACGGCAGGCGTGTGCTGCCGGTGTTCTCGTCGGTCGCGGCGATGAGCGTGTGGGATACGGCGGCCCGTCCCGTTCCGGCCGACGGCGTGCGCACCGCCGCGGCAGCCGTCGACGACGGCACAGACTGGATCGTCCTCGATCCCGGTTCCGAAACCGAGTTCGTCATCCGTCGCCCCGCCGTATGGGCTATCGCGCAGGGTCAGGCGTGGGAGCCTGCCCACACGTCGCCCGAGGTCTTCGCCGGATTTCAGGAGAGCATCGGCGCGGAGCTTGCCGTTCTCGATCTGTCGCTGGCGCCCGCCGACCCGCTCGCGCGGGGGAGAGGGCCCGAGGTGCAGGTCCAGCTGGACATCATGCCGGGCCTTGACCGCGAGGAGCTCGATGCCGTGCTGCAGCGGCTCGCGAAGCGCTGGTCGACGGATGACCGCATCGCGGTTCTCGTGGACTCCCTGGCCGTGAAGATCCGGCGCTCCCAGGCCTGAGGTCTCGCGCACGGGGGCGGCGCCATCCGGCTGGCGTGTCGACTCTGGTCAGGTGACCGGACCGGTCCACTTCTCGCCCGGCCCCTTGCCGATCGGATCGGGAATGACGGATGCCTCGCGAAACGCGAGTTGCAGGGATCGGAGGCCATCGCGCAGGGAGCGAGCGTGCATGTCGCTGATCTCCGGGGCGCCTGCCGTGATCAAGCCCGCGAGAGCGTTGATGAGCTTTCGAGCCTCGTCGAGGTCCTTCTGCCGGTCGGGGTCGTCGGCCAGGCCGACCTTCACGGCGGCTGCGCTCATGAGGTGCACGGCGGTGGTCGTGATGACCTCGACCGCGGGCACGTCGGCGATGTCTCGGGACGCCGAAGCGGCGGCTTGGGCATCCTCTTCCCAGCGCTGCTCGCGCTCGCGGTCTCGGCGGTCGGCCGATTCGCTGTCGGATGGTGCGGGGTCGGGAGAACCGGGAATCGTCGACACGTGTTGCCTTCTGCTAGACTCGTGCGGGCTCCGGAGCCTTGTGCCCCGGACACGAAAGAGGATCACATCCCACCCGCGCTTGCCGCTCAAGGCTACCGGGTCCACGCACTCCGCTTCGTTTCACAACCTGGTTGTCAGATGAGGTCGTGCTCGAGGAACTCTCGGGCAGCAGGGTGCAGAAAAGCCGGTGCATTGCGTCGTGCGGGTGGAGTGTTCTGATCTCACCCGCGGCGCACCCCGTGTCGCGGTGCCTTACACCCGCACGAAGAGGAGTTCCGCATCAGCGATCCCCGCATCAACGAGCGCATTCGCGTGCCTGAGGTCCGTTTGGTCGGTCCCGGCGGCGAACAGGTCGGTGTCGTTCGCATCGAAGTCGCGCAGCGTCTGGCTCAGGAAGCCGATCTCGATCTCGTCGAGGTCGCTCCGAACTCGAAGCCGCCCGTGGTCAAGATCATGGACTACGGCAAGTTCAAGTACGAGGCTGCGCAGAAGGCGAAGGAAGCGCGACGCAATCAGGCCAACACGGTCCTGAAGGAAGTCCGGTTCCGCCTGAAGATCGAGCCGCACGACTACGAAACCAAGCGCAAGCACGCGGAGTCGTTCCTGAAGGCCGGCGACAAGGTCAAGGCAATGATCCTGTTCCGTGGTCGCGAGCAGTCGCGTCCCGAGCAGGGTGTGCGCCTGCTGCGCCGGTTCGCAGAGGACGTCGCCGAGTTCGGCACCGTGGAATCGAACCCCACGATCGACGGCCGCAACATGACGATGGTGATCGCACCGCACAAGAACAAGTCCGAGGCGAAGGCAGAGCAGAACGCTCAGCGCGCAGCCACCAAGGAAGCGGCACGCCAGACCGCCCGCGGTGATGCCTCCGAGCCCACGGCCGCTCCCGCCGAGTAGGCCCCCAGACTCCCGCCCGGCGGGAACCACAACGAAGGAACAGAAGATGCCGAAGCAGAAGACCCACTCGGGTGCCAAGAAGCGCTTCAAGGTCACCGGAACCGGGAAGATCAAGAAGCAGCAGGCGGGCCTCCGCCACAACTTCGAGGGCAAGCCCACCAAGCGCACGCGCCGCCTGTCGGCGGACAAGATGCTCGCCCCCGGTGACGCGAAAGTCGCCAAGAAGCTCCTCGGCATCTGAGCGCCACGGTACGAACAGGAACGAAACGAAATGGCTAGAGTCAAGCGGGCTGTCAACGCCCACAAGAAGCGTCGCGTCATCCTTGAGCGCGCGTCCGGTTACCGCGGGCAGCGCTCGCGCCTGTACCGCAAGGCGAAGGAGCAGGTCACCCACTCGCTCGTCTACGCGTACCGCGACCGCCGCAAGCGTAAGGGCGACTTCCGTCGTCTGTGGATCCAGCGCATCAACGCCGCGAGCCGCCAGAACGGCCTCACCTACAACCGCTTCATCCAGGGCCTGAACCTGGCTGGCGTCCAGGTCGACCGTCGCATGCTCGCCGAGCTCGCGGTCAACGAGCCGGCGGTGTTCGCCTCGCTCGTCGACACCGCGAAGAAGGCGCTGCCCAGCGACGTCAACGCACCCAAGTCGGCCTGACCGGTCCGTTCTTCGACGAAGGGCGTCTCCCGTAGGGGAGGCGCCCTTCGTCGTGCGTGCGCCGCGCGTCGTCCACTGGCATCAACCGGCTCGGCGGTGCCTCTAAACTGGGCGCGTGCTGGAGAACCCGCGATCCCCGCGCGTACGCGCGGTCGCGAAGCTGTCCAAGCGCAGCGCCCGCCACGAGACCGGACTCTTCTTGCTCGAGGGCCCGCAGTCCGTCCGAGAGGCTCTCACGTACCGCCCGGACGCGCTCGTCGAGCTGTACGCGACGCCGGCCGCGCTGGACCGGCACACCGACATCCGTGACGCGGCACGAACCGCGGGTCTGGATCCCGACCTGGCCAGCGAAGCGGTCCTGGATGCCATGGCCGATACGGTGACGCCTCAGGGGATCATCGCGGTCGCGCGTCAGACGCCGTCCACCGTGGCCGAGGTGTTCGCCGCTCTGCCGCGCCTGGTCGCGATCTGCGAGCAGGTGCGCGATCCCGGGAATCTTGGCACCATCATCCGTGCCGCGGACGCTGCGGGAGCCGATGCTGTTGTGCTCACGGGCAAGTCGGTCGACCCCTACAACCCGAAGGTCGTGCGCTCCACGACCGGTTCCCTGTTCCACCTGCCGATCGCGGTGGGAGTCGAGCTGTCGGAGGCTGTCGAGCGGGCGCACGCGGCAGGGGTTCGGGTCGTCGCCGCGGATGTCGACGGGACCGACTTCCTCGCATCGCGTGACGTGCTGGCAGAGCCCACGGCGTGGCTGTTCGGCAACGAAGCACGCGGTCTTGAAGAGGATGCCCTGTCGCACGCCGATCTGTCTCTGCGTCTGCCGATCTATGGCAAGGCCGAGTCGCTCAATCTCGCGACGGCGGCGAGCGTGTGTCTCTACGAGACGGCCTTCGCCCAGCGCTCCATCCGGGTGGGTTCCCTCGGCTGATCGCGCGTTCTGGCCTCGGTAGACTCGACTCTCGTGTCCGACGCCCCAGAGATCACCCCCGAGGCCGTAGCGGCGGCGACCGATGCGGCTCTTGCCGCGATCGCCGCTGCCGCCGACTCCGCCGCCCTCAAGTCCGCTCGCGCGGCTCACGTCGGCGACGGGTCGCCGCTTGCTCGCCTGAACGCCAGGTTGCGTGATGTGGCTCCGGAACGCAAAGCCGAGTTCGGCAAGCTCATCGGGCAAGCGCGCGGCCGGGTGACCCAAGCGCTCGCGGCGCGCGAGGCCGAGATCGAGGCGGCGGAGCTCACCGCGCGGCTCGAGGCCGAGGCGATCGACATCACGGCGCTGCCGACGCGTGCGCGCGTCGGCGCGCGGCATCCGTTGACCCTCCTGCAGGAGGAGATCTCGGACGTCTTCGTCGGTATGGGGTGGGAGGTCGCGGAGGGCCCCGAGCTCGAGCACGAGTGGTTCAACTTCGACGCCCTGAACTTCGACGTCGACCACCCGGCACGCCAGATGCAGGACACCTTCTTCGTCGACCCCGTCGAGCGCCACCTCGTGATGCGCACGCACACGAGTCCCGTGCAGGTGCGCTCGATGCTCGATCGCGAGCTCCCGGTCTACGTCGTGTGCCCGGGACGGGTGTACCGCACCGACGAGTTCGATGCCACCCACCTGCCGGTGTTCTCGCAGGTCGAGGGCCTCGTGATCGACAGGGGCATCACGATGGCGCACCTCAAGGGCACCCTGGATCACTTCGCGCGCGTCCTGTTCGGCCCGGAGGCAAAGACACGCCTGCGCACGAACTACTTCCCCTTCACCGAGCCCAGCGCTGAGCTCGACCTCTGGCATCCGACCTTCAAGGGCGGCGCGCGCTGGATCGAGTGGGGCGGCTGCGGGATGGTGAACCCGAACGTCCTCCGCGCGGCGGGAATCGACCCCGAGGAGTACTCCGGTTTCGCGTTCGGGATGGGGATCGAGCGCACGCTCATGTTCCGCAGCGATGTGAAAGACATGCGCGACATGGCCGAGGGCGATGTGCGCTTCAGCGAGCAGTTCGGGATGGTGGTGTGATGCGCGTTCCGCTCTCGTGGCTCCGCGAGTTCGTCGAGGTCCCCTCCGAAGCCACCCCCGAGGATGTCTTGGCGTCACTGGTCTCGGTGGGCTTCGAAGAGGAGGACATCCACCGATTCGAGCTGTCGGGCCCGATCGTCGTCGGTGAGGTTCTCGCGTTCGTCGAGGAGCCCCAGTCCAACGGCAAGACCATCCGGTGGTGCCAGGTGCGGGTCGCGAGCGGCGAGGGTACGGATGCCGAGCCCGCGGTCCGCGGCATCGTCTGCGGCGCGAGCAACTTCTTCGTCGGCGACAAGGTCGTCGTGACCCTTCCCGGCTCGGTGCTTCCCGGCCCGTTCCCGATTGCGGCGCGCAAGACCTATGGACACGTCTCGGACGGCATGATCGCCTCGGCCAAGGAGCTCGGGCTCGGTCAAGAGCACTCGGGCATCCTGCGCCTGGTGGAGATCGGCGTCGATGCGCCGGTCGGTTCGGACGCGATAGCCCTGCTCGGGTTGGACGACGAGGCAGTCGAGATCAACGTGACCCCCGACCGCGGGTACGCGCTCTCGATCCGCGGCGTTGCGCGGGAGTATTCGCACGCCACGGGCGCGACCTTCCGCGACCCCGCGGACAGGCCGTGGGATGAGGTCGACCCGGGCGAGGGCTTCTCGATCACCGTCGACGACGCGAACCCCATCCGCGGCCGCGTCGGCGCTTCCGAGTTCGTCGCGCGGCTCGTTCGCGACGTGGATGCTGCCAAGCCGACGCCCCCGTGGATGATCACCCGGCTCGCTCTTGCCGGTGTGCGCCCGCTCGGCATCCTGATTGACATCACGAACTACGTGATGCTCGAGCTCGGCAACCCGATCCACGGGTACGACTACGACGCCCTCCGGGGCGGAATCACCGTTCGTCGCGCTCGCGCCGGCGAGAAGCTCGAGACCCTCGACGGACAGGTGCGCACCCTCAGCACGGAGGACCTGCTCATCACCGATGAGTCGGGCCCGATCGGCCTCGCGGGCGTGATGGGCGGCGCCACGACCGAGATGGGGTCAGCGACCCGCACCGTGCTCATCGAAGCCGCCACGTTCGATCCCGTGTCGATCGCGCGGACGGCCCGCCGGCATAAGCTGCCGTCCGAAGCCTCGCGGCGTTTCGAGCGCGGCGTCGACCCCGCGATTCCGTTCGTCGCCGCCCGTCGGGTTGCCGACCTCATGGTCCAGCTGGCCGGCGGGACACTGGACACCGCGTTCGGCGGTGCCCTGCGTGCCGGGCATGAACAGCCCGCGATCGAGCTGCCCCGCGGGTTCGTCTCGGGGCTGATCGGCGTCGACTACACGGTTGACCAGATCGTGGAGGCCCTGCGGCTGATCGGCTGTGACATCCAGGATGCCGACAGCGACGCGAGCGCACCGTGGCTCGTCTTCCCGCCGTCGTGGCGACCTGACCTGACCGACCGGTGGACGCTTGCCGAAGAGGTGGCGCGCATCCACGGGCTCGACCAGGTGCCCTCGGTCCTCCCCACCCCACCCTCCGGGCGCGGGCTGACTGCCGCGCAGCGTGCGCGGCGTCGGGTGTCGAACGCTCTGGCTGCCGCCGGCTACGTCGAGACGCCCTCGTTCCCGTTCGCCACGGCCGAGAGCAACGACCTCCACGGCAGCGCTGACGGGCGGCGCCTCCCGAGCATCAAACTCGCGAACCCCCTCGACGGGCAGCTGCCCTACCTTCGGCGTTCGCTCATCCCGGGGCTGTTGCAGGTTGCGCACCGGAACCTCTCCCGCGGGCTCGTGGATCTCGCACTCTTCGAGACCGGTGTCGTGTTCGTGCCGGCAGACGGCGTGGAGTACGGCACGCCGTTCGTTCCGCCGCTGGGGGTCCGACCCGATGCGGCGACCCTCGCGGCCCTGGACGCGTCGATTCCCTCGCAGCCGCGCCACGTCGCGATCCTGCTGACGGGGATGCGGGTGTCGAAGCAGCCAGGCCAGGCGGCCGAGGCGGCAGACCTCGCCGATGTCATCGACGCGGTTCGCACGGTCGCCGCCGCAGCGGGCGTCGAGGTGACGATCGATCAGACGCGGCGCGCCGCGCTGCATCCCGGCCGAGCAGGCACCGTGCGTGTCGGTGAGGTCGCGGTGGGCTATGTCGGCGAGCTCCTGCCCTCCGTCGCCGCCGATGCCGACCTACCGGGTCGTGTCGTCGTCGCCGAGCTGGACCTTGACCTCATGCTCTCGCTCGCGGGGGAGCGGGTCGTGGCAGCATCCCTGTCGGGGTTCCCGGCGGCGACGCAGGATGTGTCGCTCGTCGTGTCGGCGACGGTTCCTGCGGCAGAGGTCGAAGCGGCGCTCGTGTCGGGCGCCGGCGATCTGCTCGAGGCGGTGCGACTCGTGGACGACTACCGCGGGTCCGGTGTCGCAGAGGGGACGAAGAGTCTGACCTTCGCGCTGCGCTTCCGCGCCCCTGACCGCACGCTCACGGCTGCGGAGGCGACCGAGGCCAAGCTCGCCGGCGTTGCCGTCGCCGAGGATCGCTTTCAGGCTCACATCCGGGAGTGAGCAGCATCCCCCGGGGCCGTCCCGGGCGCGTCGTGAGGGGGCGGCGCGGGCTCGGCTCCCACGCGGGCGGAGCTGGGCCGCTACGCTGGCCACGGGTCAGGGCGGAGGCGCCGGGCCTCAGCCGTGACACACCGACCGCTTAAGGAGCTGCGCCGATGTCGTCGTTCCTCTATCGGGTAGGCAGGTTCGCGGCCCGCCGACGGTGGACGGTCATCGTCCTGTGGATCGCCGTGGTCGTCGGCGCCTCAACGCTGGCTGGCGTGCTCGGCAACCATCTGCAGTCGAGCTTCACCGTGCCCGGTACACAAGCGCAGTCGGCTCTGGATGCCCTGGAACAGCGCTTTCCGCAGATCAGCGGCGCCAGCGCGAAGGTCGTCGTCGCGGCGCCCTCGGGTGAGCAGATCTCGACGAGCGAGAACCTGATCGTCACGGCTTGCGAGGACATTGCAGCCCTCGATGACGTCGTCGCCGTCACGTGTCCGTACGCGATGGCCGCGAGCGGTGCGACCGCGGCATCCGATGGCGCTGCCTCACAGGTCTCGGCAAGCGGCGAGATGGCGTTCATTTCGGTCCAGCTCTCGGTCGCCTCCACCGACATCCCCGACACGCTCGTGGCCTCGGTCACGCAGGCCACCGAGCCGATGGCGGACGCGGGGCTGACCGTTGCTGTCTCGGGTCTTGCCGCCAGTTCGTCGTCGGGGGTCGACTGGACTGAGCTGGCCGGCATGGGGGTGGCCTACATCGTGCTGGCCATCACGTTCGGGTCCCTGATCGCCGCGGGTATTCCGCTGGTGACCGCAGCACTCGGCGTCGGGCTCGCGGCGAGCGCCATCACGATCGTCGCGGCTCTCGTTCCGGTCTCTTCGACAGCCCCGGTCCTTGCGACGATGCTGGGCCTGGCTGTCGGTATCGACTACGCCCTCCTGATCACTTCACGGCACCGAGACAATCTGCGACAGGGGATGGATCCGGCCGAATCGGTAGCGGTTGCCATCGCGACGGCTGGGACGGCGGTCGTCTTTGCCGGGATGACGGTCATGATCGCCCTCGTGGGGCTCGGAGTGGCGGGCATTCCGTTCCTCACGGTCATGGGCCTCGGGGCTGCTGGCGCGGTGCTGACGGCGCTGCTCGTGGCTGTGACCCTGCTGCCGGCGATCCTCTCGCTCCTCGGTCGCCGGCTCATCCCGCGGGGCCGGATGGCTCGCCGGGGGAGTGAACCGGCGCGCACGGCGCGGTGGGTGCGGATCGTGACCCGCCAGCCGCTTCTGACCGCGATCGGTGTCACCGCGCTGCTCGCGGTGGTAGCGATCCCGGCATCCGGACTGCGTCTGACGCTGCCCGATGCCGGATACGACCCGCCCGGAACCGAAGCGCGCGTCGCCTACGACCTTCTCGACGAGGGGTTCGGGCCCGGCTTCAACGGCCCGCTGCTGGTGACCGCCGACATCTCCCGCACGCTGCAGATCGAGCAGGCTCTCGACGCGCTCCAGGATGCGTTCTCGGGGGTTCCCGGGATCACGGCGGTGTCCCAGGCGTTCCCGAACGAAGCCCTCGACATGGCAGTTGTGACCATCACCCCCGACAGCTCGCCGTCCTCCGAGCAGACTGCGCAGCTCGTGCAGACGTTGCGCGACCGGGCAGCCACGTTCGAGGCGGCGAACGGTTTCACATACGAGGTCACCGGCCAAACGGCCCTCGCCATCGACATCTCCGATCGCCTGGGTGCGGCGATGCTGCCGTTCGCGATCGTTGTCGTGGGGCTGAGCCTGGTGCTGCTGACGATCATGTTCCGCTCGATCGCCGTCCCGATCACCGCGACCTTCGGCTACCTCCTGACCGTCGGCGCCGGGCTCGGGATCGCCACCGTGGTGTTCGAGTGGGGATGGGGGGCGTCCCTTCTCGGGGTCGGCAAGGTCGGCCCGGTGATCAGCTTCATGCCGATCCTCGTCATGGCCGTGCTGTTCGGGCTCGCGATGGACTACCACGTGTTCTTGGTGTCGCGGATGCGCGAACGCTTCGTTGATGCCGGGGACGCGCGCGCGGCTGTCCTCGACGGTTTCTCGGCCTCCGCGCGCGTCATTACCGCTGCCGCGCTCATCATGTTCTCGGTCTTCTTCTCGTTCGTCCCCGGCGGCAACGCCATCATCCAGCCGATCGCCCTGGCGCTCGCGGTGGGTGTGCTCATCGATGCCTTTGTGGTGCGGATGACGCTCATCCCCGCCCTGATGGCGCTGCTCGGCGCGCGGGCCTGGTGGCTGCCGCGGTGGCTCGAGAAGGCTCTTCCCGACGCCGATATCGAGGGCGAGGCCGTGCGTCGGATGCTCGATCAGCGAGAGTGGCGCGAAGCAGACAGCGAGACCCGCGGCCAGGGCATCCACGCGCACGAGGCGACGTTCGGCGACTCCGCGCCTCTCACTGTCGATGTGCCCAGCTCCGGGGTCCTCCTGGTCCACGGACCCGAGGCTGCAGCCGTATGCGCGGGTCTGTCGGGGCGGATCCCCGACGTGGCCGGTGATCTCGCGATCGGCGGCCGGCTCATTCCGTTCGAGCGGGAGCCGCTGTCGCGGGTCTCGATTCTGGTTCCGGCGCTGCCGACCCCGACGGATGCGAGCACGCTTGTCGAGCACGTGCGGCGGGTCGTGCGTCTGGACGGGAGATCGGGCGACCACCGCGAGCGGGCGCGCCGGGCGATCGAGATCTGGGGTGACCTCTCGGCTGGCCCGGGCGTTCTCGATGAGTTCGATGTGCCGATGTCGGTTCTCGATGAGCACCAGCGATGGACTCTCGATGCCGCCGCCGCTCTTGCCTCGGCGGCGGAGGTGACAGTCCTCGATATGCGCCGGCGGCCGGATCAACCGGGGATGCTGGATCGCATCCTGCGCGCCGCGTCGCCCTCGACGACGATCGTGATCGCCCTGACCGAGACAGCCGTCGAGCCCGCCGTTTCCCTGGCATCTCCCGGGCGCCCCGTGCGTGTCATCCGGGCAGATCCGGCGGCGGATGTTCCCCGTAGCCAGCACGCGACGGACGAGGTGGTCGTATGACGGGCCTGTCGGGCCTGCTGGCCGGTGGCGGCCGTGGGCGGGCGATTGCGCTCGCGGTCTTCGCGATCGTCATCCCGCTGCTGGTCATGCTGACGCTGCTGCCGCGTCAGACCCAGGAGCAGGTTCCGGTCGCGATCGTGAATCTCGATGTTCCGATCGAGAGTGGGAGCACTCCGGTTGCCGCCGGCAAGCTCGTGACCGAGAACCTCCTGACGACCAATGACGGGATCGCCTGGACCCTGACCGATACGGCGACGGCCGATCAGGGGCTGGCGATGGGGACCTACCTTGCCGTCGTGACGATCCCCGCCGATTTCTCGAAGGACGTCGCAACCCTCGGCACTGACGCGCCCACGCAGGCTGACCTGACCGTGCAGACCAGCACCCGCCACGGCTATCTGTCGGGAGTGCTGGCCGAGGCGCTGGCGGCCGGACTGCCCCGTGGCGTGGAAGCCCAGCTCACCTCGGGATATGTCTCGGGCACGCTGGAGGCGTTCACGGAACTGCACACCGGCATCGGCCAGGCCGCCGACGGCGCGGGAGAGCTGGCGAGCGGGATCACCGACGCCGCTGGCGGAGCGGCTGTGCTCGCCCAGGGGCAGCGGGAGCTGGTCACGGGCCTCGAGGGGATCGGAACGGTGCTTCGCGCCCTCCCGACCGGCGTTCGCGATCTGGGTGCGCTTAGTTCGGCGGCCGGATCTGACGCAGCTGCGCTCGCGGGATCGCTGGCCGGTGCCGCGATCGACGCCGAGGCGCTCTCGCTCGCGCAGGATGCCGGGGTGGCAAACCTCGACGTCCTGGCCGCACTGATCTCCGCGGACCCGACGGCCCCGGCGGGTGATCTGCTCGATGACATCCTCGCGCTGCGCGGCGGCGCGGCAGCCATCGCGTCGGACCTCCAGAATCAGGCGGGAGCCCTCGCCGGTGACGCTGTCGATGCCGCCGAGCTCGCGGTCGGCGCTGACGCGGTCGCCGACCTCGCCGGACCCGCGGCATCCGCCCTGACGGAGGTCGCCGCAGCTCAGCAAGCCGCGGTCTCCGGCGCATCCGATATCGCGACGGGCATGGCGGATCTGGCAACAGGCCTCGAGACCGCGGGCGGTGCCGCGGGTGACCTTGCCAGCGGACTGGATGAGGCAGCATCCAGCATCCCCAGCTACTCAAGCGCCCAGCAGCAGAGCATCGCGAACACTGTCGCGTCGCCGATCGGGGTCACCACCACGAGCATCGGCGGACCCGACTCCGCACTGGCTGCTGCCGTCGCTGCCCTGGCGCCGGTCTCGCTGTGGCTGGGAGCCCTCGCGACCTTCCTGGTCGTGGCGCCCTTTGCCCGGGCCTCTCTTGTGACCCCGGCGACCTCCGCGCACATCGCCGCTGACGCTGCTCTGGTGGCGCTGGGCATCGCGGCGGTGCAATCCCTGCTCGTCTGGCTCGGCATCGCGGTGCTCGGTATCGTTCCGGACCGGATCGCCGTGGCCTACGGGCTGACCCTTGCCGTCGCGGTGTCGTTCGCGCTGTTCCATCAGGCCCTCACGGCTCTGTTCGGCCGCGCGGGTCTCATCGTCTCGGTCCTCGCTCTGGGCATTCAGCTCGTCGCCGCGGGGACCCTCCAACCGGTGACTGATGGGTCGCTGGCTGCCACACCGTTCTCGATCTTGCCGCTGAGTATCGCCCTGCAAGGTGCCGATGCCCTCGTGGGCGGGTCGTTGCACGAGGTACTGGGGGCCGCGGTCGGGCTGCTCATCTGGGCAGCTCTCGCCTTCGCGGGCACCGTGATCGGCGTCCGCAGGGCCCGCGCTCGGGCCGTGAGCGCGCTGCTTCCGGCGTGAGCGGGTGCGTCGATTTGCTACGTCCCGGCTCTGATCGGTACTCTCGCGACATGCTCCCGGCACCGCACGACCTCGTCGCTTCCGCGACGGCGGTCATCGTGCTGCGCCGACGTCTGGGCGGTCGCCGACTCTAGGCGACCCCGCGGCGCGAGTGCGCTGGCGGCGTCGCCACCCCGGCTCAGACCCCGTGCCGTGCACGACGAACCCAGACAATAAGGTGGAAGCCATGACCTACTCGGTCGCCGTCTCGGGCGCCTCCGGATACGCAGGCGGCGAGATCCTGCGGTTGCTGGCGGGACATCCCGACATCGACATCCGCACCGTCACCGCCCACTCCACGGCGGGCCAGCCGCTGATCGAGCACCAGCCGCATCTGCGCTCGCTCTCTCACTTGATGCTCCAGGAAACCACCCCGGAGATTCTCGCGGGCCACGACATCGTGGTCCTCGCGCTGCCGCACGGGCAGTCCGCGCAGTACACCGACGCCCTCGGCGAGGTGCCGGTGGTGATCGACGCCGGCGCCGATCACCGGCTGCGTGATGCGCTGGCGTGGGAGAAGTTCTACGGCGGTCCTCACCCCGAGCCCTGGGCCTACGGCGTGCCCGAACTGCCCACCCGAGGCGGGAAGATCCGCGACACCCTCGCGGGTGCGACCCGGATCGCCGCGCCGGGGTGCAACGCCTCGACCGTCAGCCTCTCGCTTGCTCCGGGCGTCGCAGCCGGGGTCATCGATCCGAGCGATATCGTCAGCGTCCTCGCCGTCGGCCCCTCCGGCGCCGGCAAGAGCCTCAAACCCCACCTGCTGGCAAGCGAGGTGCTCGGCAGCGCGAATCCGTATGCCGTCGGCGGCACGCACCGGCACATTCCCGAGATCCGTCAGGCGCTGCAGGATGCCGGGGCCGCCGAGGTGCGCATCTCCTTCACTCCCGTCATCGTCCCGATGGCCCGAGGGATCCTCGCCACCTCGACGGCGCCGATCTCGGCGGATGCCACGGATGCCGACATCCGTGCGGCCTGGGAGCAGGCGTACGCCGACGAGCCATTCGTACAGCTGCTCCCGGAGGGTCACGTCCCGCGAACTGCCGACGTCATCGGGGCCAACACGGCGCTGCTGGGGCTTGCGATCGATCGCGCTGCCGGCCGTATGGTCGTCGTCGCTGCCGTCGACAACCTCGTCAAGGGGACGGCGGGCGCAGCTGTCCAGTCCATGAACATCGCGCTCGGTCTTCCCGAGACCCGCGCTCTGAGCACGAACGGAGTGGCACCGTGACCGTCACCGTACCCGCGGGATTCGAGGCGGCGGGTGTCGCCGTCGGCTTGAAATCCACCGGAAAGCCGGATGTCGCCGTGGTCGTCAACCGCGGTCCGCTCGCTGTCGGTGCGGCGGTCTTCACGAGCAACCGTGCCAAGGCCAACCCGATCCTCTGGTCGCAGCAGGCCATCCAGGATGGCGTCGTCGAGGCCATCGTGCTCAACTCGGGCGGCGCGAACTGCTTCACGGGATCGTTCGGGTTTCTCACGACGCACCTGACCGCCGAGCGGGCAGCCGAGCTCCTCGGTGTGAGCGCGGGCGACATCCAGGTGTGTTCCACCGGCCTCATCGGCACGGGAGATCAGGTCTTCCGCGACAAGGTGCTCGCGGGAACCGAGGCCGCCATCGGCGCGCTGTCGACCAGTGGCGGCGATGATGCGGCCCGAGCGATCATGACGACGGACTCCCGTCCGAAGACCAGCACCGTCACGGCAGACGGGTGGACGATCGGCGGGATGGCCAAGGGGGCCGGAATGCTGGCTCCCGGGCTTGCGACGATGCTCGTCGTCCTGACCACCGATGCCGTTCTCACGGCCGCCGAAGCCGACGAGCACCTCCGGGCTGCCACGCGCGTGAGCTTCGACCGCCTCGACTCCGACGGCTGCATGTCGACCAACGACCAGGTGACACTGATGGTCAGTGGCGCCAGCGGCATCGTCCCCGCTCCGGACGCGTTCCGGGCGGCGCTGATCGAGGTCTGCACCGACCTCGCGACCCAACTGCAGTCCGACGCCGAGGGGGCGAGCCACGACATCACCATCGAGGTGATCCACGCGGCATCCGAGGACGACGCCGTCGAGGTCGGGCGTTCGGTAGCCCGGAACAACCTGTTCAAGGCCGCGATCTTCGGCAACGACCCCAACTGGGGACGTGTGCTGGCAGCGATCGGCACGACGGATGCCGAGTTCGACCCGTATGCCGTGGATGTCGAGATGAACGGCGTCCGCGTGTGTTCCGACGGCGGTCCTGATCAGCCCCGCGAGCTCGTGGACCTCTCGCCGCGCGCGACGAGCGTCGTCATCGACCTCAAGGTCGGCGACGCCTCGGCCACGATCTACACCAACGACCTCACCCACGACTACGTTCACGAGAACAGCGCCTACTCCTCATGACCGATCTGCAAGAGACCACCCCGACGAGGCCGCCGAGAAGGCAGCCGTCCTCATCGAGTCGCTGCCGTGGCTCAAGCGTTTCCGCGACCAGATCGTCGTCGTCAAGTACGGCGGCAACGCGATGGTCTCCGAAGAGCTCCAGCGCACCGTCGCCGAAGACATCGCCTACCTGCGCTTCGTCGGCGTCAAGCCCGTCGTGGTCCACGGCGGCGGTCCCCAGATTTCCCGGATGCTTGAGCGCCTCGACATCCCGAGCGAGTTTCAAGGCGGCTACCGGGTCACGAACACCGAAGCGATCTCGGTCGTCCGGATGGTTCTCACCGGCCACATCAACCCTCAGCTCGTGTCGAAGATCAATGCGCACGGTCCGCTTGCGAGCGGCCTGTCGGGTGAGGACGCCGGATTGTTCGGGGGTCGCCGCCGCGGCGTCGTCGTCAACGGCGAAGAGGTCGACCTCGGGTCGGTCGGCGATGTCGTCCACGTGAACCCGGCAGCGGTTCTCGACCATCTCGCCGCCGGCCGCATCCCCGTCGTGTCCTCGATCGCGCCGGATCTGGACCGACCCGGACAGACCCTCAATGTGAATGCCGATGCCGCCGCCGCGGCTCTCGCCGTCGCGATCGGCGCCGCCAAGCTGGTCATCCTCACCGATGTCCCGGGACTCTACGCCGACTGGCCCGACCGCGACTCGTTGGTCTCGCACCTCACGTCGACAGAGCTGCGAACGATGCTGCCGACGCTGGAGTCGGGAATGGTCCCCAAGATGCAGGCGTGCCTGGACGCGGTCGACGGGGAGTGGACACGGCAGCGATCATCGACGGACGCGTGCCCCATTCGCTCTTGATCGAAGTGTTCACGAGCAAGGGCATCGGAACAGAAGTGGTCAGCGGATGAGTGCTGTGGCACCGGAGACGAGAAGAGACGCAATGAACGACGAGGCAATGATCCCGGCATCCTGGCTGCACGATGCCCGCCGCGACCTCCTCGCCAACGCCGGTGACCGCCTGGCTCTGTTCACCCGCGGCGAGGGCGCCTACCTGTGGGATGACGAGGGTAAGCGTTACCTGGACTTTCTTGCGGGCATTGCCGTGAACTCGCTCGGGCACGCGCATCCCGCCTTCGTCGAGGCCGTCGCCGCTCAGGCGGCGACCCTCGCGCACGTGTCCAACTACTTCGCGACACCGCCGCAGTTGGCGCTTGCGGCGCGACTGAAGAGGCTCGCCGGAACCGGCGAGTCCGGACGCGTCTACTTCTCCAACTCCGGTGCTGAGGCCAACGAAGCGGCCTTCAAACTCGCGCGGCTGCACGGCGCCCCGCGTGACGGTGCGCCCGGCCGGCCCCGCATCCTCGCCCTCACTGACGCGTTCCACGGTCGGACGATGGGCACCCTGGCCCTCACGGGCAAGCCGGGGATGCAGGAGCCGTTCCTGCCGATGGTTCCCGGCGTCGAGTTTCTCGATTCCACGATCGAGGCCCTCGAGGCCGCGCTGGACGAGTCGGTCGCCGCGCTCATCCTCGAGCCCATCAAGGGTGAAGCCGGCGTTGTGCCGCTCCCGGACGGCTACCTCGAGGCAGCCCGCGAGCTGACCCGGCGTCACGGCGCGCTCCTCATCCTCGATGAGATCCAGACCGGCGCCGGTCGGACCGGCGAGTGGTTCGCTTTCCAGCACACGGGGATCACCCCGGACGCCATCACGGTGGCCAAGGGCATCGGAGGCGGATTCCCGATCGGGGCACTCATCACCTACGGCGAAGCGAGCGAGCTGTTCTACCCCGGAACCCACGGGTCGACGTTCGGCGGCAATGCGCTGGCCACCGCGGTCGCGGGGGCGGTGCTCGAGGAGATCGAGAGTGCCGACCTCGTGACCAACGCCCGCGTCCGCGGCGCACAGGTGAGCGAGGGCATCCTCGCCATCGACTCGCCGTTGATCGCCGGATGCCGCGGGCAGGGGTTGCTGCTGGGCGTCGCGCTCTCGCGCCCGGTCGCGAAGGCCGTCGTGGCTGCCGCGCAAGAACACGGGCTCGTCGTCAATGCCGCCAACGACGACACGATTCGGATCGCGCCGGCCCTGACGATCGGCGACGTCGAAATCGACGAGTTCCTGACGCTGTTCGCCGCGGCTCTGGCAACTGTGACCGATGCCCTGCTGCTGGACGAGAGCTCGCAGCCCGACGACAAGGAAGCCGCGCAATGACCCGCCACCTGCTTCGCGACGATGACCTGACTCCCCAGGAGCAGGCGGAGATTCTGACGCTTGCCGCCGAGCTGAAGACTGACCGCTGGAAGGTCCAGCCGCTGGCAGGCCCCCAGACGGTCGCGGTGATCTTCGACAAGTCCTCGACCCGGACCCGCGTGTCGTTCGCCGTCGGCATTGCCGATCTGGGCGGATCGCCGCTGATCATCTCGACGGCGAACAGTCAGCTGGGAGGCAAGGAGACCCCGGCCGACACGGCTCGCGTGCTCGAGCGACAGGTCGCGGCGATCGTGTGGCGCACGTATGCGCAGGCGGGGCTCGAAGAGATGGCGGCAGGCACGCGCGTGCCCGTCATCAACGCGCTCAGCGACGACTTCCATCCGTGCCAGATCCTGGCCGACCTCCTCACGATTCAGGAGCACAAGGGAGAGCTGAAGGGCCTCACGCTGGCCTTCTTCGGTGACGGGCGCACCAACATGGGGCAGTCCTACGTGCTCGGCGGTGTCACCGCCGGGATGCACGTCCGGGTCGCCTCCCCGGTCGAGTACGCGCCGCGCGAAGACGTCGTGGCCGACGCCGACCGTCGCGCGGCGCAGACCGGGGGCTCCGTCGCCCTGTACACCGACCCCAACGAAGCTGCCGCCGGCGCCGACATCATCGTCACCGACACGTGGGTCTCGATGGGCAAAGAAGACGAAAAGCTCCAGCGGCTGCGCGACCTCACGCCCTACAAGGTGTCGCAGGAGCTCATGAGTCTCGCCAAGGACGACGCGATCTTCATCCACTGCCTGCCCGCCGACCGCGGGTACGAAGTGGATGCCGAGGTCATCGACGGCCCGCAGAGCGTGGTGTGGGACGAGGCCGAGAACCGACTCCACGCGCAGAAGGCACTGCTGGTGTGGTTGCTGCAGCAGCAGTAGCAGATCGGATCGTCGGCAATCTGCGCCGGCTCGACGGGCCGCCGCGGATCCCGGGGATCGACCTCGCGCGCGGGCTCGCCGTGATCGGCATGCTCGCCGCCCACCTGTACACCCTCCCGGAGATCGACTGGACCGACCCGGCGACCTGGGGTGGGATCGCCGGGGGACGGTCGTCGATTCTGTTCGCGACCCTCGCGGGAGTGTCGATCTCGATCGCCACGGCAGGGCCGCGCGCCCCGCGGACACCGCGGCGGTGGTTGGCCTGGCGTGCCCTCGTGCTGTGGGTGATCGGCATCGTGCTGATCCTGACGGGTATTCCGGTGTACGTCATCCTGCCGGCCTACGCGATCCTGTTCGCGGCGGCGATTCCGTTCCTGCGCGTGCGCAGCGCGACCCTGTGGATCTGGGCGGGTGCGGTTGCCCTGGTCGTTCCGTGGCTGCTTCCCCCCGTCGAGGCCGCACCGTTTTGGGACACAGCCCGGGGGAGGCGGTGTTCCTGCTGACCGGATGGGCCTATCCCGCGCCGCTGTGGCTCGCTTTCCTGCTGGCCGGAATGGCCATCGGACGTCTCGACCTCACGCGCCGCGCGGTGCTCTGGATCACCGCGGGTGCGGGCCTGGTGGTAGCCGCGGTCGCCGAGACACTCGCGTTCGCGCTGCCGGCGCCCGAGGATGATTACCTGGGTCAGGTGTGGCGCGCGAGCGCTCACAGCGGCGGCATCCTCGAGGTGTGGGGCTCGGGCGGGTTCGCCATCGCCGTCATCGCCCTGTGCATCCTGGTGTGCCGGACCGTCATCCGCGCCGCCGTGCTTCCGATCCGGACTCTCGGCGCGATGCCGTTGACGGCATACTCCGCGCAGATCGTCGTCTGGGCGGTGTGGGCGTTCATCGCACTGGGCACGACCTCCGACCTTTTCGGGTTCCGTGCCCTGGACCCGTTCTGGCCGATGACGCTGGGGATCGTCGCGGCGTGCTTCGCCTGGGCGCTCCTGCTCGGGCGCGGCCCTCTCGAGCGGCTGGTCGATACGGTGTCACGGCCGCGCGCGGATAGGCTGGCACGATGAGCGCGACGGGTGATGCAACGCACGATGGCGCCCTCTGGGGTGCGCGATTCGCTTCCGGTCCTTCGCCGGAATTGGCGGCCCTCAGCGTCTCGACGCACTTCGACTGGGCCCTCGCCGCATACGACATCCGGGGATCGCGCGCGCATGCGTCAGCCCTGGAGGCCGCCGGCTACCTCACCGCTGACGAAGCGGCGGGTATGCGGGCCGGCCTCGACGAGCTGGAGGCTGCCGTCGCCCGCGGGGATGTGGTCGCCAGACCCCAGGACGAGGACGTCCACGGGGCGCTCGAGCAGGCACTCATCGACATCATCGGTCCCGAGCTCGGTGGAAAGCTCCGGGCCGGCCGGAGTCGCAACGACCAGATCGCGACCCTTGTCCGGATGTACCTGCTCGACCACACGCGCACGCTGGCGCGCGAGATCATTCGCCTCATCGATGCCCTCGTCGCCCAAGCCGAGGCGCATCCGTCGGCGATCATGCCGGGACGCACCCACCTGCAGCACGCACAGCCGATCCTGCTCGCCCACCACCTTCTCGCTCACGCGTGGCCGCTCGTGCGTGACCTCGAGCGTCTCCGTGACTGGTCGGTGCGGGCATCCGTCTCGCCGTATGGCGGGGGAGCGCTCGCCGGATCCACGCTCGGCCTTGATCCTGCCCTCGTCGCTGCCGAGCTGGGCCTGTCGCGACCCGCAGAGAACTCCCTGGACGGCACCGCGGCCCGCGATGTCGTCGCCGAGTTCGCCTTCATCGCCGCTCAGATCGGCGTCGATCTGTCGCGCTGTGCCGAAGACATCATCGTGTGGAACACGCGGGAGTTCGGCTTCGTGACCCTCGACGACGCGTACTCCACCGGCTCGAGCATCATGCCGCAGAAGAAGAACCCCGATATCGCGGAACTCGCGCGCGGCAAGGCCGGGCGGCTCATCGGAAACCTCACTGGTCTGCTCGCGACGCTGAAGGGTCTGCCGTTGGCCTACAACCGCGACCTGCAGGAAGACAAAGAACCGGTCTTCGATTCGGTGCGCACCCTCGAGATCGTGCTGCCCGCCTTCGCCGGGATGGTCGCGACTTTGCGCTTTGACACCGAGCGGATGGCGGAGCTGGCGCCGCAGGGTTTCTCGCTGGCGACGGACGTGGCCGAGTGGCTCGTCCGACAGGGAGTTCCGTTCCGCGACGCGCACGAGATCTCCGGTTCGCTGGTCCAGGCGTGCGAGCGGCGCGGAATCGGACTGGAGGATGCCGACGACGAGCTGCTCGCGGAGGTCTCGTCCCACCTGACGCCCGCCGTGCGCGAGGTGCTGACGATCGAGGGGTCGGTCGCCAGTCGAACCGGTGCCGGCGGCACGGCTCCCGTGCGGGTCGCCGAGCAGCGGGCGGAACTGATCTCCCGCGCGCAGGGCGCGGCCCACGCGCTCGGACTGTGACGCGCCTGATCGACTCGGAAAATCAGCTTGAGGCTTATTCTTTTGTTTCATCAGCGGTAGACTGCTCGCGTGACCATCGCGGTGATCGCCGACATCGTCGGCTCCCGGCGCCTCGCCGACCGGGATGCCGCGCAGCGCGAGCTTGAGGCGACGATCGCGCGCGTCCACGCCGAGCGACCGACCGCGATCACCCCGCTGACGGCGACGTTCGCCGATGAGTTCCAGGCGGTGTTCGAGGACCTGGATCAGGCGCTCGCGTGGCTGCTGCTGCTGCAGCTCGCCCTTCCCGAGGGGATCGAGCTGCGCTTCGGGATCGGGATCGGCGCCGTGGGGGCCGTCTCGTCTGCGACCGACCACATCTCCGATGGCCCCGGTTGGTGGTCCGCCCGGGACGCGGTCGAGGCCGTGCACCGCCTGCAGGATCGCGCGGTGCCGCGTGCCCGGACGCGCGTTGTCGCGGGTGCGGGGGAGGATGCGGCCATGGCCGAGCGCGTCCGATCCGTGAACGCCTACCTGCTTGTCCGCGACGAGATCGTCGGCGCGATGACGCCGCGCACGCGCCGGCTCGCGTACGGCCGGTGCCTGGGCCGCACGCAGCGCGACCTGGCCGCCGAGGAGGGAATCACGCAGTCGGCGGTCTCTCAAGCGCTCGCCGCCGGCGGTGCCGCGGGGCTCGTGGCCGGATTCCAGACACTGGAGGAGGGCCCCCGGTGATCGGCGCCGGCATCGTCCTCCTGGCAGTCGGCGGCGTCGACCTCACCCGGCGGTCGCTGACGGGGCTGCGTCGCACAGTGGTTCTGGCCGCTCTCGGACTGGTCCTGCTCATCGGCTCGGCGGGTGCGGATGCCGCCGTCTGGAGTTTCGTCGCCGTCGGCGTGGCGGCCGTCTGGGCTGCCGCGACCCCGGATCGCCGTGGTGGCCGGACCGGATTCTGGCCCGTCGTGCTCGTGGCAGCGGTCGTCACGCTCGCCGTCGCCCTCCTCGGCATTCGCGTCGCGCAGGGCCCGCTGGGTGATGTGTGGCCGTCAGGCTCGCCGCTGGGTGCGGTGAGCCTGGATGTCGCCGTCCTCGTCGTCGGCGCGCTCGTCTTTCTCCTCGAGTCCGGCAATGTCGTCGTGCGGATCGCGCTCCGCGACGGCGAGGTGCCGGTGGAAGAGCGTGCGGCGACGCTGAAGGGCGGGAGGCTCATCGGTCCGATCGAGCGCGTGCTCGTCTTCGCCCTCACGCTCACCGGAGCGTTCACTCTTCTGGCCGCGGTGCTCGCAGCCAAGGGCATCGTCCGCTTTCCCGAGATCTCCCGGGACGGAGAAGGGGCATCCGTGCCGAGTACTTCCTCATCGGCAGCCTCGTGAGCTGGACGACGGCCCTCGCGATCGCCTTCCTCGTGTGGTGGGGCACGGCTGCCTGACGCCGCGGTCGGCGTTCGGCCCGCTGATAGCCTGGAGCGCGTGTCTGCAACCGTCGTGAGCGCAACAGCACCCGCCAACGACCCCACCTTCGAGAACGTGTGGGATGAGATCGTCTGGCGTGGCCTGGTGCACGTGTCCACCGATCAGGAGGCGCTGCGCGCGCTGCTGTCCGAGGGTCCGATCACGTACTACTGCGGCTTCGATCCGACCGCGCCGAGCCTGCACCTGGGCAATCTCGTCCAGCTGCTTCTGATGCGTCGCATCCAGCTGGCCGGCCATCGCCCCCTCGGCCTCGTCGGGGGATCGACCGGGCTCGTCGGCGATCCGCGACCGAGCGCGGAACGCACCCTGAACACGAAGGAAACCGTCGCCGAGTGGGTCAGCATCCTTCGCGGGCAGGTCGAGCGCTTCCTCAGCTTCGAGGGTGATAACGCGGCACGCATCGTCAACAACCTGGACTGGACGGCGCCGATGAGCGCGATCGACTTCCTGCGCGACGTCGGCAAGTACTACCGAGTCGGCACGATGTTGAAGAAGGATGCCGTTTCGGCGCGACTGAATTCGGAAGCCGGCATCAGCTACACGGAGTTCAGCTACCAGATCCTGCAGGGTCTGGACTACCTCGAGCTGTTCCGGCAGTACGGGTGCGTCCTGCAGACCGGGGGCAGCGACCAGTGGGGCAACCTCACCAGCGGGACCGACCTGATCCACCGGGTGGAGGGCGTCTCGGTGCACGCCATCGGCACACCCCTGATCACCAACAGCGATGGCACGAAGTTCGGTAAGAGCGAGGGCAACGCCATTTGGCTGGATCCCTCGATGTGCAGTCCCTACCGGATGTACCAGTTCTGGCTCAATACGGATGATGCCGACGTCATCGCGCGGATGAAGATCTTCACGTTCCTCACTCGCGACGAGATCGAGGAGTACGAGCGACTGGTCGCGGTGGAACCCTACCGCCGGGCGGCGCAGAAGCGGCTGGCGCTGGAAGTGACAACCACGGTGCATGGCGCGGAAGCGACTGCCGCCGTGATCGCGGCGTCTGAGGCGCTGTTCGGCCAGGGGGATCTGACAGCGCTCGATGCGGCCGTGCTGCGCACGGCGCTCGAGGAGTTGCCGCATGTGGAGGGCAGTCCGGAGATGAGCGTCGTCGACGCCCTCGTCGCGACCGGGCTGGTTGCCAGTCTCTCCGATGGACGGCGCGCGATCGCGCAGGGCGGCGTTTCGCTCGACGGCATCCGCGTCGACGACGACGGAGCGCTGATCACGGGTGCGCTTCCCGGGGGAGTGTCCGTGATTCGTCGCGGGAAGAAGACGCTCGCCGGTGTCTTCGTTCGTGGCTGAATGGGCGCACACCCGGTGCGCTGCGCCGCATGATTTCGGTGCGGACGAGCGCGACACGCCCGGGATGCGGTCAGGATTTGTCACGCCGTTCACATCCGCGTAATGTCTTTCTTGTTCGCCCCAAAGGAGCGCGGTGAGGCTGAGAGCCTCCCCTCCTCAAGCAGTGAACCACCCCCCAACAAACAGACTCCTTGAGAGTCTCTGACCTTCGGGTCTACGATGGGGGTCCGCTCTTCGCGGTGGTCTTGTCGACCGCTCGAGCGAGTCTGAGACTCGCCGGACGCCGATTTGACAGCCACGGAGAAACGGATAAGATAGAGAAGTTGCCCTGCGGGGAGGCCGAGAGGCTGAAAGCAGGAGCATCCGATCCTTGAGAACTCAACAGCGTGCACTTGTCAAATGCCAAATAACCTCGATTCAGCTTCGGCTGAATGAGATTCCTTTGGATCAAAGTCCGGCACTTCGGTGTCGGCAACGGATAGTCAGCAATGACATCCCTTTGGTCAGATCAAACTCGCTGCTTCAGTCAATTTCCGACTGATCGCAGCAACATTTCTTAACGGAGAGTTTGATCCTGGCTCAGGATGAACGCTGGCGGCGTGCTTAACACATGCAAGTCGAACGGTGAAGCAGAGCTTGCTCTGTGGATCAGTGGCGAACGGGTGAGTAACACGTGAGCAATCTGCCCCTGACTCTGGGATAAGCGCTGGAAACGGCGTCTAATACCGGATACGAGCTGCGAAGGCATCTTCAGCAGCTGGAAAGAATTTCGGTCAGGGATGAGCTCGCGGCCTATCAGCTTGTTGGTGAGGTAACGGCTCACCAAGGCGTCGACGGGTAGCCGGCCTGAGAGGGTGACCGGCCACACTGGGACTGAGACACGGCCCAGACTCCTACGGGAGGCAGCAGTGGGGAATATTGCACAATGGGCGAAAGCCTGATGCAGCAACGCCGCGTGAGGGACGACGGCCTTCGGGTTGTAAACCTCTTTTAGCAGGAAAGAAGCGAAAGTGACGGTACCTGCAGAAAAAGCGCCGGCTAACTACGTGCCAGCAGCCGCGGTAATACGTAGGGCGCAAGCGTTATCCGGAATTATTGGGCGTAAAGAGCTCGTAGGCGGTCTGTCGCGTCTGCTGTGAAAACCCGAGGCTCAACCTCGGGCCTGCAGTGGGTACGGGCAGACTAGAGTGCGGTAGGGGAGATTGGAATTCCTGGTGTAGCGGTGGAATGCGCAGATATCAGGAGGAACACCGATGGCGAAGGCAGATCTCTGGGCCGTAACTGACGCTGAGGAGCGAAAGGGTGGGGAGCAAACAGGCTTAGATACCCTGGTAGTCCACCCCGTAAACGTTGGGAACTAGTTGTGGGGTCCATTCCACGGATTCCGTGACGCAGCTAACGCATTAAGTTCCCCGCCTGGGGAGTACGGCCGCAAGGCTAAAACTCAAAGGAATTGACGGGGACCCGCACAAGCGGCGGAGCATGCGGATTAATTCGATGCAACGCGAAGAACCTTACCAAGGCTTGACATATACGAGAACGCTGCAGAAATGTAGAACTCTTTGGACACTCGTAAACAGGTGGTGCATGGTTGTCGTCAGCTCGTGTCGTGAGATGTTGGGTTAAGTCCCGCAACGAGCGCAACCCTCGTTCTATGTTGCCAGCACGTAATGGTGGGAACTCATGGGATACTGCCGGGGTCAACTCGGAGGAAGGTGGGGATGACGTCAAATCATCATGCCCCTTATGTCTTGGGCTTCACGCATGCTACAATGGCCGGTACAAAGGGCTGCAATACCGCGAGGTGGAGCGAATCCCAAAAAGCCGGTCCCAGTTCGGATTGAGGTCTGCAACTCGACCTCATGAAGTCGGAGTCGCTAGTAATCGCAGATCAGCAACGCTGCGGTGAATACGTTCCCGGGTCTTGTACACACCGCCCGTCAAGTCATGAAAGTCGGTAACACCTGAAGCCGGTGGCCCAACCCTTGTGGAGGGAGCCGTCGAAGGTGGGATCGGTAATTAGGACTAAGTCGTAACAAGGTAGCCGTACCGGAAGGTGCGGCTGGATCACCTCCTTTCTAAGGAGCATCTGGATGCTTCGGCATCCCAGAGCCCGCTCGAAGCGAATGTCTTCGAGGGGTCAGCTCATGGGTGGAACATTTGACGAGGTGCCGATCGAAGATCGCCCCACTCAGTACGTCCTTCGGGACTGGAACGGTGGATCGTGAACGGCCGGCACATGCACGCTGTTGGGTCCTGAGGGACCGGATGCCGCGAAAGCGGCAGCTGAACCTCAGGGCCTTTTCTGGCTGCCGATGACCGGCAAGCGGGGAAGGTACCGCCCGTACTTTGAGAACTACACAGTGGACGCGAGCATCTTAGAGACGATCTTCGGATCGTTTCACAAAGATGATCTATATAGATCATTAGTCAATTTCTGATCCGGCTTCGGTCGGATCTGATTCTTGATAAAACTCATGTGATTTCAAGTCTTTAAGAGCAAACGGTGGATGCCTTGGCATCTGGAGCCGAAGAAGGACGTAGCAATCTGCGATAAGCCTCGGGGAGTGGATAAGCACACTTTGATCCGAGGATCTCCGAATGGGGAAACCCCGCTGGGCGGCATGCCGACCCAGTGACTCCCGCCTGAATATATAGGGCGGGTAGAGGGAACGTGGGGAAGTGAAACATCTCAGTACCCACAGGAAGAGAAAGCAACCGCGATTCCGTTAGTAGTGGCGAGCGAAACCGGAACAGGCTAAACCGAGTACGTGTGATATCCGGCAGGAGTTGCGTATTCGGGGTTGTGGGACTTTTCGTGTTGTTCTGCCGAACAGCAAGCGTTACAAGAAGGTATAGACGAATGGCATTGAAAGGCCAGTCATAGAGGGTGCAAACCCCGTAGTCGAAATGCCTCCCTTGGCGCGAGAAGTATCCCAAGTAGCACGGGGCCCGAGAAATCCCGTGTGAATCTGTCAGGACCACCTGATAAGCCTAAATACTCCCAGATGACCGATAGCGGACAAGTACCGTGAGGGAAAGGTGAAAAGTACCCCGGGAGGGGAGTGAAATAGTACCTGAAACCGTTTGCTTACAAACCGTTGGAGCAGCCCTAGTAGCTGTGACAGCGTGCCTTTTGAAGAATGAGCCTGCGAGTTAGCGATATGTGGCGAGGTTAACCCGTGTGGGGTAGCCGTAGCGAAAGCGAGTCTGAATAGGGCGATTCAGTCGCATGTCCTAGACCCGAAGCGAAGTGATCTATCCATGGCCAGGCTGAAGCGACGGTAAGACGTCGTGGAGGGCCGAACCCACTTAGGTTGAAAACTGAGGGGATGAGCTGTGGATAGGGGTGAAAGGCCAATCAAACTTCGTGATAGCTGGTTCTCTCCGAAATGCATTTAGGTGCAGCGTTGCGTGTTTCTTGCCGGAGGTAGAGCTACTGGATGGCCGATGGGCCCTACAAGGTTACTGACGTCAGCCAAACTCCGAATGCCGGTAAGTGAGAGCGCAGCAGTGAGACTGTGGGGGATAAGCTTCATAGTCGAGAGGGAAACAACCCAGACCACCAACTAAGGTCCCTAAGCGCGTGCTAAGTGGGAAAGGATGTGGAGTTGCTCAGACAACCAGGAGGTTGGCTTAGAAGCAGCCACCCTTGAAAGAGTGCGTAATAGCTCACTGGTCAAGTGATTCCGCGCCGACAATGTAACGGGGCTCAAGCACGCCACCGAAGTTGTGGCATTGACATTATTGGTAGGCCTTCGTGGTCCAGCCGTGTTGATGGGTAGGAGAGCGTCGTGTGGCCAGCGAAGCGGCGGTGTGAACCAGCCGTGGAGGCTACACGAGTGAGAATGCAGGCATGAGTAGCGAAAGACGTGTGAGAAACACGTCCTCCGAAAGACCAAGGGTTCCAGGGTCAAGCTAATCTTCCCTGGGTAAGTCGGGACCTAAGGCGAGGCCGACAGGCGTAGTCGATGGACAACGGGTTGATATTCCCGTACCGGCGAAGAACCGCCCCAATCAATCCAGTGGTGCTAAGTGCCCGAATCCCTTTGTACGATCCCTTCGGGGTGAGGCATTGGGCCTAGCGCACGACCCCATGCTGGTGCGGTTAGCGTATTAACAGGTGTGACGCAGGAAGGTAGCCCAAGCCAGGCGATGGTTGTCCTGGTGCAAGTGCGTAGGCCGAGTGATAGGCAAATCCGTCACTCATATGGCTGAGACACGATGCGGATAAAAAGTGGGTGATCCTATGCTGCCAAGAAAAGCATCGACGCGAGGTTCTAGCCGCCCGTACCCCAAACCGACTCAGGTGGTCAGGTAGAGAATACCAAGGAGATCGAGAGAATCGTGGTTAAGGAACTCGGCAAAATGCCCCCGTAACTTCGGGAGAAGGGGGGCCTTCGACGTATTAGGACTTGCTCCGAAAGCGTTTGGAGGCCGCAGAGACTAGTGGGTAGCGACTGTTTACTAAAAACACAGGTCCGTGCCAAGTCGCAAGACGATGTATACGGACTGACGCCTGCCCGGTGCTGGAAGGTTAAGAGGACCGGTTAGCCGCAAGGCGAAGCTGAGAATTTAAGCCCCAGTAAACGGCGGTGGTAACTATAACCATCCTAAGGTAGCGAAATTCCTTGTCGGGTAAGTTCCGACCTGCACGAATGGCGTAACGACTTCCCAACTGTCTCAACCGCGAACTCGGCGAAATTGCACTACGAGTAAAGATGCTCGTTACGCGCAGCAGGACGGAAAGACCCCGTGACCTTTACTACAGCTTGGTATTGGTGTTCGGTGTGGCTTGTGTAGGATAGGTGGGAGACTTTGAAGCAGGGACGCCAGTTCTTGTGGAGTCATTGTTGAAATACCACTCTGGTCACTCTGGATGTCTAACTTAGAACCGTAATCCGGTTCAGGGACAGTGCCTGGTGGGTAGTTTAACTGGGGCGGTTGCCTCCCAAAAAGTAACGGAGGCGCCCAAAGGTTCCCTCAACCTGGTTGGCAATCAGGTGGCGAGTGTAAGTGCACAAGGGAGCTTGACTGTGAGACTGACAGGTCGAGCAGGGACGAAAGTCGGGACTAGTGATCCGGCAGTGGCTTGTGGAAGCGCTGTCGCTCAACGGATAAAAGGTACCTCGGGGATAACAGGCTGATCTTGCCCAAGAGTCCATATCGACGGCATGGTTTGGCACCTCGATGTCGGCTCGTCGCATCCTGGGGCTGGAGTAGGTCCCAAGGGTTGGGCTGTTCGCCCATTAAAGCGGTACGCGAGCTGGGTTTAGAACGTCGTGAGACAGTTCGGTCCCTATCCGCTGCGCGCGTAGGAAGTTTGAGAGGATCTGACCCTAGTACGAGAGGACCGGGTTGGACGAACCTCTGGTGTGTCAGTTGTTCCGCCAGGAGCACCGCTGATTAGCTACGTTCGGGATGGATAACCGCTGAAAGCATCTAAGCGGGAAGCCGGCCTCAAGATGAGACTTCCATGCCTACGGGCGAGAGGCTCCCAGCAGACTACTGGGTTGATAGGCCGGATGTGGAAGCGTGGTAACACGTGAAGCTGACCGGTACTAATAAGCCGATGACTTGATAACACACCGTTTTTTGGTGCTTGCGTCCACTGAGTGGTTCTCGATGTACGGTCGAGAACCGCATGACAATGATTTTGTTGTGCAGACTGAAACATCAATAGTGTTTCGGCGGCCATAGCGAGAGGGAAACGCCCGGTTACATTCCGAACCCGGAAGCTAAGCCTCTCAGCGCCGATGGTACTGCAGGGGCGACCCTGTGGGAGAGTAGGACACCGCCGGACTTCTTTCGAGAAATGGCCACCCAATGTTGGGTGGCCATTTCGCGTTAACAGAGTTTTCGTACGGCTACGGCGTGCGAGCGAAGAGAGGAGACCGTCATGACGGAGGAGAATTCACGGCCGTCGGAGGAGTCTCCGGATCGCCGTCGCGACGGTCGAGATCGCGGTGCGTCAGGCGATCGTCGTTCCTCGGAGGGCCGCCCTGCACGGCGCGATGGTCAGGCGCCCCGCGGGTCGGGTTCGCGCGACGCGCGGCCGCCGCGGTCTGGCGACAAGCCTGGCGCGCGCTCCGAACGGGCAGGCTCGGGGCGCTTGCATGATCGTTCTGGAGCACCCCGTGGTGCCGGCGATCGGGGCGGCGCCGCCGACCGAGGCGAGCGGTCGGGCAGCGATCGTCGATACGGCGAGCGGTCGGGCGGTGATCGTCCGTATGGGGATCGTTCCCGGAGTAGCGCTCCTCGAGGTGATCGTGCCCGCGATGACCGCCCCCGAGGTGATCGTCCGCGTGGTGACCGGCCTTCGGGTGACCGGGCTCGGAGCGGTGCTCCGTATGGGGATCGCGCGCGGGATGATCGTCCGCGTGGGGATCGTCCTTCGGGTGATCGCGCTCGGAGCGGTGCTCCTCGTGGGGATCGTCCCCGAGGCGATCGTCCCTCTGGGGATCGTCCTCGGAGCGGTGCTCCCCGTGGCGATCGTCCCTACGGCGAGCGTCCTCGCGACGAGCGTCCGCGGGACGACCGTGCTCGCGACGACCGGCCCCGTGCTCCGGAGATCCCCGAAGACGTCACCGCACGTGACCTCGCAGCTCCGGCTCGCAACGAGCTCAAGACACTGAGCAAGGAGAACGCCGACGCCGTGGCACGCCATCTCGCGATGGCGGCCCGCCTCATCGACGAGGACCCGGCTCTGGCCCACGAGCACGCGCAGGCGGCTGTGTCCCGTGCGGGGCGAATCGCTGTTGTCCGCGAGACCGCCGCGATCACCGCGTACGCCACGGGCGATTTCGCGCTCGCCCTGCGGGAGCTGCGCACCTATCGCCGCATCTCCGGTCGCGATGATCAGATCGCCCTCCTCGTGGACAGCGAACGCGGCGTCGGGCGTCCCGATCGGGCGCTGGAGGCCGGACGCGCCGCGGATCGTGCCGCGCTCCCACCGGCTGTGCGGGTTGAACTCGCGATCGCGATGTCGGGTGCCCGCCTGGATCTCGGTGAGCCCGAACGCGCGCTGAGCGAGCTGGACATCCCTGAGCTCGACCCGGACCGTGCTTTCGAGTGGTCGCCGGCGCTCTTCGCTGCGCGGGCGACGGTTCTCGAGGAACTGGGTCGGGTCGAGGAGGCGCAGGAGTGGCAGCGGCGCGCAGTCGTCGCCGCCGACGCCCTGGATGCCGCCGCGGGCTATGCCGAGAGCGAAGAGCTCTTCGTGGAGGACATCGAGCCCGAGGAGGTCGAATCCGACGACGAGATGCCGGCCAACACCGAGCCGGAGCGGGCCGAGCCGGAGCGGGCCGAGTCCGAGCTGGAGGGGCCGAGCCCGAGGAATCCGAGCCCGAGGAGTCCGGAGCGACGGATGCCGCCTCGCCGGAGGCGACCAGCCCCGCTGCGGACGAGCGGACGGATGATCCCACTGACGGAGTGCGGTGATGGCGGTCTTCTCCCGCCGGCGCTCAGAGGCAACGCCCCTCGAGGGCGTCGATGTGGTCCTGGCTGATCTCGACGGTGTCGTCTATGCCGGGGCTGGTGCGCTGCCGTGGGCTGTCGAGAGTCTCTCCGCGCTCGGGGAACGGCGGCTCGGGTTCATCACCAACAACGCGTCACGCACCGACGCGACGGTGGCCGCCCATCTGCGCGAACTGGGTCTGTCCGCGCAGCCGTCGGATGTGGTCACAAGCCCGC
This sequence comes from Microbacterium schleiferi, assembly GCF_015565955.1. Lineage (NCBI taxonomy): Bacteria > Bacillati > Actinomycetota > Actinomycetes > Micrococcales > Microbacteriaceae > Microbacterium > Microbacterium schleiferi. The sequence continues at coordinate 1,104,098 of NZ_CP064760.1, forward strand.
AGGCTGCCACGCGTCTGCTGCGGACCCGCGTCGAGCCGGGCGCGACGATCCTCGTGGTCGGTGGCGAGGGACTTGTCGTCGAGCTCGAGAAGGCCGGATACGTCGTCACGCGCAGCGCCGAGGATTCACCGGCCGCTGTCGTACAGGGCTTTTCCCCCGATGTCGGGTGGAAGCACCTGGCCGAGGCGGCGTTTGCGCTGAAGACGCCCGAGGACAAGGGCGGCATTCCGTGGATCGCGACGAACACCGACTGGACGATTCCTCAGGCACGCGGCATCGCGCCCGGGAATGGGACCCTCGTGTCGGCGGTGCATACCGCGGTGGGTCGGCTTGCCACGGTCGCGGGAAAGCCGGAGACACCGATCTTCGACGAGGCCGTCGCCCGGTTCGGGGCGCAGCATCCGTTGTTCATCGGTGACCGGCTCGATACCGACATCCTCGGCGCGTGTCGGGCGGGAATCGCCTCGGCGATCGTCCTGACCGGAATCGACCGGCCCAAGCACATCCTCGCGGCGCCCGCCGGATCTCAGCCGACGTACATTCTCGGGGATCTTCGCGAGCTCAGTGAGCCCTACCCCGCGGCCGTCACGCGCGACGGCGTGACCGAGGTGCGGGGCGCTCGCGTGAGGATCGATGGTCCGGATGTCACGATCCTCGCCGAGGGGGAGCGTCCGATCGACCTGCTGCGGGCCGGAGCCGCAGCGATCTGGGGGACCGGTCGCGCGATCTTCGGCTTCCGGGTACCCGAGCGGCTGTACGCCGATCCGTTCCACCGTCCCTGATCGCTCGCGCGGTCTCACAAGCGTCCGCTCCACGCCGTGACGCCCGTAGTCTGGGTGTCATGCTCAGCGACGATCGCCCCGACGAGGACGCCGTCCCCGACCAGACCGGCTCGGGCGATGAGCGACCCGACGCCGGTGCACCCCGGCCTGACGAGGATCTGCTGTCGCGACTCGACATCGTCGAGTCGCAGCCGCTGTCCGATCGCGCCGCGGCCTACGAAGCGATCCACGAAGACTTGGCGCGGCGGCTCGAGCAGAACCCTGAGGCTCCGCGTGCGTGAGGCCGCGGCCGCCGCACGGCGTCGATGACACTGTACCTATGACACCTCGATTGGATGCCGAGCTCGCCGCTCGCGGCCTGGCTCGCTCGCGGACCCACGCGGCGCGCCTGATCGCCGCCGGCAGCGTCAGCGTCGACGGCCAGGGGGTCGTCAAGCCCTCCGCGCCGGTGGACGCGGCATCGGTCATCGAGGTCGCCGCCGCCGATCACTACGTGAGTCGCGGGGCGCACAAGCTCGTCGCAGCGCTTGACGCGTTCACAGTGGACGTCGCCGGCAAACCCGCGCTCGACCTCGGCGCGTCGACGGGTGGGTTCACGCAGGTGCTGCGGGAGCGCGACGCGACGCCGGTGATCGCGGTCGACGTCGGACACGGCCAGCTGGCGCCCACGATCTCCGCCGACCCCGCGGTGGTCTCGGTCGAAGGTTTCAATGTGCGCTACATGGATGCCGACACGCTACGGTCGGCATCCGGCGTGGATCAGCAGCCCCAGGTCGTCGTCGGGGACCTGTCCTTCATCTCGCTGGGACATGTTCTTCCCGCGATCTGCCGGGTGGCAGCGGCGGATGCCGACATCATCCTGCTCGTGAAGCCGCAGTTCGAGGTGGGGCGTACCGGCATCCGTGAAGGGATCGTGACGGATGCGGCACTGCGCTCCGAGGCCGTCATGGGAGTGCTCTGGTCGGCGTGGGATCTCGGGCTGCGTACCGCCGGGGTGATCTCCTCCCCGATCGTCGGCACGCACGGCAACCTCGAGTACCTCGTGCATCTGGCGGCCTTGCGGGGGAGCAATCCGACAGAATGGATCAGCACGGTGAATCAGCTGACGGGAGCACGATGACCGACGAGGGCCGCAACATCCTCGTGGTCGCGCACGCGCGCCGACCCGAAACGGTCGACGCTGCCGCCCGGGTGATCGGCGCGTTGCGTGATGCGGGCGCCAGGCCCGTGCTGTCAGCGGACGACCGGGCCGAGCTGGGCACGGCGATCGCGGGACCGTTGGCGACCCTCGGGGCAGATGTGGCGATCGCCGACATCGAGCTGGCGATCGTCCTCGGCGGGGACGGCACGATCCTGCGCGCGGCAGAGCTTGTTCGCGAGGGCAGCGCCCCGGTTCTCGGGATCAACATGGGACACGTCGGCTTTCTCGCCGAGATCGAGCGCGACGACATGGACGAGGCAGTCCGGCGCGTCATCGACCGTGACTACACGGTCGAAGAGCGCCTCGCCCTCCAGGTGCGCATCAAAGATCGTGGTGAGCAGGTCATTTACGAAACGTGGGCCCTGAACGAGGCCACCGTCGAGAAGGCCAGCCGAGAGCGGATGCTGGAGGTGGTCATCGAGATCGACGGCAGGCCGCTGTCCTCGTTCGGCTGTGACGGCATCGTCGTGTCGACCCCGACCGGCTCGACCGCCTACAACTTTTCCGCCGGCGGCCCGGTGATCTGGCCCAGCGTCGAGGCGATCGCCGTCGTCCCGCTGTCGGCTCACGCCCTGTTCGCCAAGCCCCTCGTGATCGCGCCCGAGCACACCGTCGCCATCGAACTCCTCGAGCGCACCAACGGCACCGGCATCCTCTGGTGCGATGGTCGTCGCTCCCACGACCTTCCCGTGGGCGCCCGCGTCGTGGTGCGCCGGTCGGAGCATCCCGTGCGACTGGCGCGGCTGCACCCGGCTTCGTTCACCGACCGGCTTGTCAAGAAGTTCCGTCTGCCTGTCGAAGGATGGCGCGGACCGTCACCGGCGGCGGAGAGTTCGTGATCGAGCAGATGACTCTGCGCGACCTCGGCGTCATCGCCGAGGCGACCCTGCCGATCGGTCCGGGATTCACCGCGATCACGGGGGAGACCGGCGCGGGCAAGACGATGGTCGTGACGGGGCTCGGTCTTCTGCTCGGGCAGCGCTCCGACAGCGGCGCCGTGCGCGCCGGGGCGGCGCAGGCATCCGTCGAGGGCGTGTGGATCGTGCCGCCCGACGGAGCTGTGGCAGAACGGGTGCGCGAGGCCGGCGCGGATGTCGAACCCATCGACGACACGCGGGCCGAACTGATCGTCGGGCGCACCATCTCGAGCGAGGGGCGCAGCCGCGCAGCCGTCGGGGGGCGGGCAGCACCCGCCGCGGTCCTCTCAGACCTCGCCGACGACCTCGTGGTCGTGCACGGGCAGTCCGAGCAGTTGCGGCTGCGCTCGGCTACCGCCCAGCGCGACGCGCTCGACCGGTTCGGGGGTGCCGCCGTCGCGGAGGCTCTCGCGACCTATCGGGAACGGTTCGAGGCCTGGGAGCGGCTGGAGCAGGAACTTTCGACCCTCGTCGCGGATCGCGATGCGCGAGCGGCGGAAGCCGACGAGCTTCGAGCAGCGATCGCGGTGATCGAGGCGACGGCACCCCGCACCGGTGAGGATGCCGAACTCACCCAGCGCGCGGAGCGGCTTGCCAACGCCGAAGCGCTCCGCGAGGCCGCCGCCCTGGCGCATGCCGCGCTGACGGCGGAGGACGAAACCCCCGATGCGACGACGCTGGTGGGGGAGGCCCGGCGCGCCCTGGAGCGGGCTGCGGGCAGCGATCCCGAGCTCGAGCGACTCGCGGAGCAGGTCGCCGACATCGGATATCGGCTCGTCGACGTCTCAGCCTCGCTCGCGGGGTATCTCGCAGACCTCGACGAATCCGGCCCGCACGAGCTTGCCGCCGTCGAGGAACGGCGTGCCGCGCTCGCGGAGCTCGTGCGCACACACGGGTCGCTCGAGGAGGCGATCGCGCTCCTGGACACCGGATCGGCGCGGTTGGCCGAGCTGGACGACGACGGCGAGCGGGTCGACCGGCTCACGCGGGAGCGCGAGGAAGCGGCATCCGCCCTCGACGAGGCCGCGGCCGCGCTTACGGCGGCCCGGACCGGCGCCGCCTCCCGTCTTGCGGAGCTGGTGAGCGCTGAGTTGCACGCGCTGGCGATGCCGGATGCGCGGGTCGAGGTCTCCGTCACCCCCGCCGCGCCCAGCCGGTCCGGTCGTGACGAGGTGGCGATCCTGCTCGCGCCACACCCCGGCTCCTCGCCCCGCCCGGTCTCGCGCAGTGCCTCCGGAGGCGAGCTCAGCCGCGTCATGCTCGCGATCGAGGTCGTCATCGCTGGCGTTGACGCCGTCCCGACCTTCGTTTTCGATGAGGTGGATGCCGGTATCGGCGGCGCCGCTGCGATCGAGGTCGGCAGGCGCCTTGCGCGCCTCGCGCAGACGTCCCAGGTGATCGCCGTGACCCACCTCGCCCAGGTCGCGGCGTTTGCCACCAACCACCTCAGCGTCATCAAAGCCAGCGATGGCGCGGTGACGGCATCCGGTGTGCACCAGCTCACCGGCGCCGATCGGGAAGCCGAGATGGCTCGGCTGCTGTCGGGTATGCCGGATTCCGAGGCGGCGCTGAGTCATGCCCGCGAGTTGCTCGATCTGGGCGCTGCCACCGACTGATAGGATCGAAGCCCGTGATGCAGACCCCGAGTGACTCGCACGGTTCCCCTTCGGATGACGCCGTGGCGTCCCCTTCTTCCACCGTCGCGGAGCGCTCGTCGGGGGTCTCCACGACGAAGCACATCTTCGTCACTGGAGGCGTCGTTTCCTCTCTCGGGAAGGGTCTGACCGCCGCGAGTCTGGGCAATCTGCTCACTGCTCGCGGCTTGCGGGTCGTCATGCAGAAGCTCGACCCGTACCTGAACGTCGACCCGGGCACGATGAATCCCTTCCAGCACGGCGAGGTCTTCGTCACCGATGACGGGGCCGAGACCGATCTCGACATCGGGCACTACGAACGTTTCCTCGATATCGACCTGAGTCAGGCGGCCAACGTCACGACCGGACAGATCTACTCGCAGGTCATTGCCCGTGAGCGGCGCGGCGAGTACCTCGGCGACACCGTGCAGGTCATTCCGCACATCACCGATGAGATCAAGCGGCGCATGCGGTTGCAGGCGACCGAAGACCCGCAGCCGGATGTCATCATCACCGAGATCGGCGGCACGGTCGGCGACATCGAGTCGCAGCCGTTCATCGAGTCGGCGCGGCAGATCCGGCACGAGCTCGGCCGCAAGAACGTCTTCTTCGTCCACGTCTCGCTCGTCCCGTTCATGGGGGCCTCGGGCGAGCAGAAGACCAAGCCCACGCAGCACTCGGTCGCGACGCTGCGCTCGATCGGCATCCAGCCCGACGCGCTCGTCCTGCGCAGTGACCGCCCCGTCACCGAAGCGAACAAGCGCAAGATCGCGCTCATGTGCGACGTGGACGAAGGCGCCGTCGTGAACGCGGTGGACGTGCCGAGCATCTACGACATCCCCACGATGCTCCACGACCAGGGGCTCGATGACTACATCGTCGACGCGCTCGACATCGACAAGGCCGGCCGCGTCGACTGGGCGCGCTGGAGTCGCGTGCTGCAGGCCGTCCACAACCCCAAGCACGAGGTCACGATCGGACTCGTGGGCAAGTACATCGACCTGCCCGATGCCTATCTCTCGGTCACCGAGGCGCTCAAGGCTGGCGGGTTCGCACACGAGACCCACGTCAACATCACCTGGATTCCCTCCGACCTGTGCGAGACCCCAGAGGGCGCAGAGAAGGCTCTCGCATCGGTGGATGGCATCGTCGTTCCGGGCGGGTTCGGCATCCGGGGGATCGAGGGCAAGCTCGGGGCACTGCGCTTTGCGCGCGAACAGGGCATCCCCACTCTCGGCCTGTGCCTGGGCCTGCAGTGCATGGTGATCGAGTACGCACGCACCATGGCCGATCTTCCCGGGGCCTCCTCGAGCGAGTTCGATCCCGACACCGAGTTCCCGGTCATCGCGACGATGGCGGAGCAGGTCGACATCATCGATCACGGCGATCTCGGCGGCACGATGCGCCTGGGTCTGTACCCGGCCCAGCTCGACGAAGGATCGATCGCCGCCGAGGTGTACGGGGCAACCAGCGTGTCTGAGCGTCACCGTCACCGCTACGAGGTCAACAACGCCTACCGCGACCGCCTGGCCACCGCAGGCCTGCGGTTCTCGGGGCTCTCGCCCGATCGCAACCTGGTCGAGTACGTCGAGCTTCCCCGCGAGGTGCACCCGTACTACATCGCGACGCAGGCGCACCCCGAGCTGCGCTCGCGGCCCACGGCGCCGCATCCTCTGTTCCGCGGACTGGTCGGCGCTGCTCTCGAGAGGCACCGGGCAAGCGAACTCTTCGACGTCGAGTCGGAGGAGTGACGGGATGAGCGCTCCGGTGCAGGACGAGCCGTTCGAGGCTCCCGTCGTTTCGTCGACGCTCGTGCACGAGGGGCGCGTGTGGGATGTCCGCAGCGACACCGTCCGCTACGGCGACGCCGACATCGTGCGCGAGTACGTCGATCACCCCGGCGCGGCAGCGGTCGTCGCGATCGACGAGGATGGCCGGATGCTGCTGATCCAGCAGTATCGGCATCCGATCCGCCACCGGGACTGGGAGGTGCCGGCGGGGCTCCTCGATGTTGCCGGCGAGCCCCCGATGGCGACGGCGCAGCGGGAGCTGGCCGAGGAAGCTGACCTCGTCGCCGACTCCTGGCAGCCGCTTGTCAGTATCTTCACGACGCCCGGCGGAAACGACGAGGTCGTGCACCTGTTCCTGGCCCGCGGGCTCAGCGCGGCACCCGAGGTGCACGCGCGGGAGGATGAGGAAGCCGATATCCGGCTCGCGTGGGTCCCGCTCGACGACGTCATCACGGGCGTCTTGGACGGGAGCCTGCGCAACGGCATCCTCTCGGTGGGGGTGCTCGCCGCCGCCGAAGTGCTGCGTCGCGAACGCCAGGACTGAGGATGCAGCTAGATCGGGCGCTGGACACCTACCTGCGTCACGTCACGATCGAGCGGGGGCTGTCGGCGCACACCGTGGCGGCCTATCGCCGCGACCTCGGACCGTACCGGCAGTGGCTGACCGGTCGGGGGATCGACGACTCCACCCAGGTGACGCCGGCCCTCGTGACGGAGTTCATCGCCGAGCGTGCGGCATCCGACCCGCCCCCGGCTGCCACGAGCCTGGCGAGGCTGCAATCGTCGGTGCGGGGCTGCACCGGTTCCTCGTCGTCGAAGGCATCGACCCCGTCGACCCGACGACGCACGTGACGCCGCCGAAGATGCCCCGTCGCCTCCCGAAGGCGCTCACGATCGAGCAGGTGGAGGCGCTCCTCGCGGCGGCAGGCCCCGAGCCTGCAGCTGCGACGCCCGCGGATCTTGTGGCGCTGCGCGACCGGGCTCTTCTGGAACTGCTCTACGCAACCGGAGCGCGTGTTTCCGAGGCCGTGAACCTCGATGTCGACGATGTGACCGACGGCGACATCCTGCGGGTGCGAGGGAAGGGGTCGAAGGAGCGCATCGTTCCGATCGGGTCCTACGCCCGGGCGGCAGTGGATGCCTACCTCACCCGCGCGCGGCCCGAGCTCGCCCGCCGCGGCACGGCCAGCCCGCGGCTGTTCCTCGGGGCACGAGGGGCCCCGCTGTCACGTCAGAGCGCGTGGCTTGTCATCCAGGCCGCCGCCGAACGCGCGCACCTGGATGCCCACGTCTCGCCCCACACGCTGCGGCACTCGTTCGCAACGCACCTGCTGCAGGGCGGGGCCGATGTGCGTGTCGTGCAGGAGCTGCTGGGGCACGCCTCGGTCGCGACCACCCAGATCTACACGCACGTCAGCGTCGATGCGCTCCGCGACGTGTACGTCACCTCGCATCCTCGAGCGCGCTGAGGCGCTTCAGGCCGAGAGGCGCTGCCGCCACGCTCGCGCCGTCTCGGTGATGAGACCATCCCAGGTCGTGGGACGGATGCCGAATGACTCCTCCGTCTCGGTCGCATCGACCTCGAAAGGGGCATCGAACTGATAGAGCATCCCGTTCACCTCGCGAAGCAGCGGCACCGCGACGCCGCCGGCGCGCAGGAGCCACCGCGGCACGAGCCGCAGCCGCGGTTCCGGGGCGCCGGCGGCAGCGCTCAGTTCGCGGAGGGTGTCGCGGACGCTGACGGGCGGATTGGTCGGCACCAGCCAGGGCCGGCCCCACGCGCGGTCATCGCGGCCGAGCGTCGCGAGAGTTCGCGCCACGTCGTCGATCGCGGTCCACGCGTGCGGTACGTCGGGATCGGCGAACACGGATGCCGGCTTGCCCGCAAGCGTTGATTGCGCGTACCTCGCAAGCAGCCCGCTCGCGACCGGCAGGGTCGGGCCGATGTAGTCCGACGCGCGAGCCTCGGTCGCGCGGATACGGCCTGCCTCGTGCGCAGCGCGGGCGTCCTCCCACATCCGCGCCCGCAGGGCTCCTTTGTGGTCTGTCGGCCGCAGCGGCATGCCTGCCGTCATCGGGGCCGTCACCGGGCCGTACCCGTACAGGTTCGACATCGTGACCAGGACGGCGCCGGTCGACTCGGCTGCCGTCAGCAGCGCGGACGCCAGCGGCGGCCATAGCCGCTCCCACTCGACGTAGCTTCCGGGGTTTGCACAGTTGTAGATCGCCGCTGCCCCGGAGCAGATTCGTGAGAGCGCATCGGGATCGGACGCGTCAGCGGCGACCGACCGGAGCCCGTCACCGGCCGGGGTGCGACCGGAGCGGGTGACGACGATCACCGACTCGCCGTCACCGGTGAGGATGCGGGCGAGGGACGACCCGACCGGGCCTGCTCCGACGATGACGTGCGGTGCGGTGGACATGACCCGAGTGTAGGGCGGCGCGGGTGCGGCACACCTCGCGGCCGGTGAACGCTCGGTGACGCGAATCACGGCACGAGGGGCAGCAGAGTCGAGCGCGCCCCGGTCTCAGGTCGCGAAGAGTTGGTTGCGCGGGGTGGCGATGAGGGCGGTGATCGGCATGAGAGCCGAACCGAGAGCAACGGTGTCACCGCCGAACGTCGCGGGCACGAGGTCGAACTGGACCCCGAAGCGCTCGAGGCAGTTGCGACGAACGGCCTCGGCGATCCGATCCTGGTGCTTCTCCATGAGGCGCATTCCCACCCATCCGCCGACGACGACGCGCTGGGGATTGGTGAGATTGACGATGCTCCCCAGTGCAGCGCCGAGCGCTTCAGTGATCTCGGCGACAACGCTCTGGGACACGGCGTCTGATTCGCGCAGGAGCGCGCCGATGGCTTGCCACCCGCTTCCCTCGAAGTGGCCGCCGCGGGTGCGCCACGAGTTCAGGATCGCGTCAGCTCCGAGGTAGGCCTCGACGCAGCCCCGCTGCCCGCACCGGCACAGCTCGCCGCCGTATCGGATCTTCGTGTGTCCCCATTCGCCCGCGCCGCTGAAGGCACCGTGAGCCAGCTCGCCGCCGCTGATGACGCCCAGGCCGACACCGCGGCCCAGCAGGGCAATCACTGCGTGATCGATTCCGCGGGCCGCGCCGTACCAGAGCTCGGCGCGCGCCTGGGTCTTCGCGCCGTTCTCGGCGAAGACGGGCAACTCGGGATCGAGATCGCGCGGAATGGGGAAAGGGGCCCACCCCAGGCTCTGCGCGTAGAGCACGTGCTCGCCGGCCCCGTCGGTCTCGACGACGCCGGGTAAACCGAGTCCGATGCCCAGGACGCGTGGCCAGCGCTCGGCGTTGCGGGCTCGCAACGCCGCGACAGCCTCGATGAGGTCGCGGTGGATATCGTCGGGGGACTCTTCTTGACGGCCGCCGCGGAATTCGCGATCGACCATAGTCAGCGACAGATCGAAGAGCTCCACCGCGACGCCACGTTCGCCGACGTCGACGCCGATGGCGTAGGCGCCGTCTGCACGCGGAGCGAGCAACGAGATCGGGCGGCCGCCGCGCGAGGCGACAGAGCCGACCTCGGCGACCAGTCCGTCCTCGATGAGTTCGGCAGTGATGTTGGCGGCCGACGCGGCAGACAGCCCGCAGCGGTGGGCGAGTGCGGCGCGGGTCGTCTCGCGTTCCTGCAGGATGAACTGCAGGGCGGCGGCACGATTCTGCTGACGCAGCGTCGTCACTGTCGTCGACTCGCGGGACGGCGACGATCCCGACCGGGTCGGTGCGCTCATAGTCCGACGATATCCCGTCATGTGCGCACCACGACCTTGCGAATCCGCACGAGCGCGGTCGTCGAGAGCGTCAGGGATCCCCGGTCCCACCGGCCGCTGACCGCGTGAGGGAGATCCGCGTCGATGCTCCACGCTCGCGGCTCCCTCGCGAGGTCGAACGACAGGTGCTGGCCAGGTTCGAGATCGACGGGAACGAACTCGTTCTCGGCGTAGGGCGCGCCGCTGGTGTGATGCCAGATATCTGCCGGGAGCTCCGCGCAGACGAGGTCCGCTAGCGCCGTCTCCGCGTCGTCTCGGCGACCTGCCCACGCGGGCAGGTCGAGGTCAGGCTCGGCAAAGAGGGCGCGCAGGATCGGCGTGCGCACGTCGCAGCGGTCTACCGAGAGGCCCTCGAGGAACTCCTCGAGGATGGCGGCGCTCTCGTCCGGGTCCGGGCGCTGCTCGGGATCGGCGATCGCCCCCATCCGGAAGGCAGGCGCGCTGAGAGCGGAGAGGTCAGGGTGTTCAGCTTCTTCCAGGGCCAGAAGTTCCAGCCGATGTCGTGCCGCTCGTAGAGCCGGGTAGCGGCGTAGACCCACTGGGGAGTGTTCTCGCCGCCCTCACCCATGTAGATCGGGGCGCCGAGGTCGCGGCGGAGGGCGAGGAAGTCGGCGATGCTCGTCTGGTCCGGAGGACACCAGTAGCGGTGGAACTGAACAGCCTGGTTCTCGTCGTAGCGAACGGACACGGGCGCGGGGTTGGTAGCCCAGTGGCTGCCCTCATACATGAGAAGGTGACGGTCGTCGATCTCGCGGATCGCCGCGGTCAGCTCCCGGTAGGTGTCGATGAGTTCGTCGTGGTACCGGTATTGCCACTCGTTCGGGAGAGGCTCGTTGAGAAGGTCGTACCCGAGCACGGACTCGCGGTCTCGGTAGCGCCGCGCGAGTTCCTGCCACAGTCGGACAGTCAGGGCGCGGTAGCGAGGCGAGGTGAACAGCTCGGGCGCACCCCGCGGCGAGTCGTCGATGTTCGTGCCGGTCTGACCCCCGGGGGCGCCGTGAAGATCGAGCAGGATGCGCAGCCCGTGCCGTTCGCTCCAGGCCACCGCGCGGTCGATGTACGCGAACCCCTCCTCGAGGAGCTCGCCATCATCGTCGATGACGCCGCGGGCATTGATCGGCAGGCGCACGTGATCGAATCCGGCGGCCGAGATCTGCGCGAAATCCGCCTCGGTGATGAACGAGTCCCGGAAGCGACGCCAGAAGGTGGCGGCTCGTTCGGGTCCGATCAGTTCAGCGACGCGCCTCTCGATCTGTCGTGGCGAGGACATGTCGTCGCCGAACTGCCACATGTACCCTTCCGCGAGTAACCAGTTCCCCAGACCTATTCCGCGCAGCTGCACGGGGCCCCCGTCATCGACGAGGCGGGTTCCCTCGGCGCGCACGAAGCCGCGGCGAGGTGTGGAGGTCATGAGGGTGGTCACGAGGTGAGGGTCCTTACTTCAAACCGGACAGCGCGAAGCCTTGGACGACGTAGCGCTGGAAGACGATGAACACGATGAGGATGGGCACGACCATCAGGGTGGATGCGGCCATCTGCAGGGACGGGTTGGTCGCGATCTGCTGGTTCAGCAGCGACAGGCCGACCGAGAGCGTGTAGAAGCTCTGGTCGTTCGCGATGATGAGCGGCCACAGGAAGCTGTTCCAGCCCGCGATGAAGGTCAGCACGACCTGGACGGCCAGGATCGGGCCGGACATCGGCAGGATGATGCCGAAGAAGATCCGCCATTCGCCGGCCCCGTCCATGCGGGCCGCTTCGATGACTTCGGTGGGGATCGTCGTCATGAACTGGCGGAAGAGAAACACCGCGAATCCCGACACGAGCATCGGGAGGGCGATACCGACGAGGGTGTTGGTGAGCTTCATGCCGTTGAGGATCAGGTAGCTCGGGATCATCGTGACCTGGCCGGGGATCATCATCGTCACCAGCACGAGGAAGAAGAGCGCGTCGCGTCCCGGGAAGGTGAACTTCGCGAATCCGTACCCCGCAGCGGCCATCAGCAGGAGGCCGACCATGCAGATCGCCACGATCGCGAGAGTGTTCAGGAGGTAGCGGCCGAAGTCCAGCTCGGTGAACAGCTGCACGAAGTACTCGAACGTGGGTTGTTGGGGAAGCAGGTGCGGCGGATACGCCACGGACTCGCTGCGGGGCTTGACGGAGGCGAAGAGCATCCACAGGAACGGGAATGCCGTGATGATCGCGCCGATTGCCAGCAGGATTCCGATGATGATCGTGCCGGTTCGGGCACGCCGGCGGCGCGCGGCGTCGCGCGGGCGGGTCTCAGTAGTCGACATCGGCCCTCCGAAGACGCAGTTGGATGACGGTGATGACCGCGATGATCGCGACGAGGATCACCGAGCCGGCGCTGGCGTAGCCGAACTGGCTCAGCGAGAACCCCTCCTGGTAGAGGAAGAGCGCGATCGATGTCGATGCACCCAGCGGTCCACCCTTGGTGAGGACGAACGGTTCGTCGAAGAACTGGAGCCACGCGATCACGGTGGTGATCGTGACGAAGAAGATCGCGAAGCGCAGGAGGGGGATCACGATCGAGACGATGCGCCGCAGTCCCGACGCGCCGTCAATCTCCGCGGCCTCGAGGTATTCCTTGGGGACGCCCTGTAGCGCAGCGAGGAAGATGATGACGTTCAGCCCCAGCCCGCGCCACACGGCGACCATCACGACCGAGAACTTCACGACGATCGGATCTGACAGCCAGGGCACCGGCGGCAGTCCGACGAGGGACAGGAGGTAGTTGAACAGCCCGAACTGGGTGTTGTACAAATAGCCCCAGACCAGCGCGACCGCGACGATGGCGGTGATTGCTGGGACGAAGTAGAACGAGCGGAGCGCGCGAAAGAAGCGTCCCTGCGAGTGATTGAGCGCGAGAGCGATCACGAGGGAGATCACGATGACGCTCGGGACGCCGATGATGGCGAACAGGGCAGTGTTCCCCAGCGCCTGCCAGAACGATGGATCGGCGAACAGTTTGGTGTAGTTGTCCGTACCGATGAACTGGATGCGTGACCAGTTGCCCAGGCCCGCGAGGTTCATGTCGGTGAAGCTCACCAGCAACGCCACCAGGATCGGCAGGATGCCGAAGGTGACCAGCAGGAGCATCGCTGGCCCGACGAAGGCGTACGGGAGGAATCGGTTTCTCATGCGCGTGCGGGGGTGGGGCGCCGTGGGCGCCCCACCCCCGGGTTCCTTAGTTCGCGGGGGTTCCGGTGGTTGCCGCGAACAGCGCGTCCAGCGCGACCGTCCGATCGGCTCCCGTGAGCACGATGGAGTTCAGCGCGTCCAACAGCGCCTTCCCGGTCTCGCCGTCCCAGTTGGGGACGAGGGGAGGAGCTCCGCATTGGCGAGCTGTTCCGTGAACACCGCGACGAGGGGGTCCCCCGTGAGAGCGGTATCTTCGAGCGCTGCTTTCACCGTCGGCAGCTGGCCGTCCGCTTCGTACCACTGCACCTGCACCGCCGGCTGCGAGAGGTAGTCCAGCAGCTGGAGCGCGCCGGCCTTGTTCTGCGTCGACCCCCAGACACCGAGGTTTGATCCTGCGAACAGTGAGGTGTTGGTCACCGTTTCGGGAACCGTCGTGACGCCCCAGCTGCCCTCGAGTTCGGGGGCGGCATCCGAGATCGCGGCAGCGAGGTACGGGCCGCTGACCAGCATCGGCGTCGCGCCGCTGATGAAGCCCTGGGTCTGGTCGAAGTCGCTGTTGGTCGGGACGCTTCCGTCCGCATACAGACCGGTGTAGAGGTCGACCGCCTTTTCGAAGTCGGGAGTGTTGAAGTCGATGGTGTCGTTCGCATCGACGATCTGGCCGCCCTGGTCCCACGTCATGATGACCGGGAGAGCGCTGTCCCACTGCGGAATGTAGTACCCGTACGATCCGTCACCCCGCGCGGCGAGAGTCTTGGCGTCGGCGCGAAGCTGATCCCAGGTAGCCGGCGGTGCGTCGATCCCCGCCTCCGCGAGGATGTCGCTGCGGTAGAACAGCACGCGCGTGTCGGAGACCCAGGGCAGCGAGACGATCTGGCCGCCGATCGCGGTCGCATCTCCCGCGACCCCGTCGACGAAGTTCGATGCGGCAAGGTTCGGGTAGTCGGCAAGGTCGGCATCCTCGAGCGGGAGCAGTGCCCCGCTGTCGGCATACGTACGCAGCTTGGATAGTCCGATCTGCAACACATCGGGTCCGTCACCGGAGGCGACCGCCGTCGTGAACTTCTGGTCGACGCTGTCCCAGGGGATGGCGACGGTTTCGACGTCGATGCCGCTCGATTCTTCGAACGGCGCGACGAGGGCGTCGAACTTGGTCGAGCTGTCACCCATGACCCAGACGGTCAGGGAGCCGCCACTGGACGAATCCGGGTCAGCGCCGCCACTCGAACATCCGGCCAGCGCAGCGACGGTGAGTGTTGCCAGGCCCACGGTGAGCCAACGCATTCTCTTCATTGAGGATCTTCCTTTCAGATGGTGCAGGGTATGCGGATTTAGGAGGGAAGGGAAACGGAAGCCAGGCGAGCGTGCTCGGCGACGAGAGCGCTGTACCACTGGGCGCTGAGCTTGGGGATGCGTTCCTGTGTGCGGTAGTCGACATAGACGATGCCGAATCGCTGGGAGTACCCCTCTGCCCATTCGAAGTTGTCGAGCAGCGACCAGACGAAGTAGCCGCGAAGATCGACACCATCGTCGATGGCGCGCGCGGCTGCGGCGAAGTACCCCGCGAGGTAGTCCACGCGTTCCACGTCGTCAACGCCGCCTTCCGGATCGACGTAGTCGTGAAAGCTCGCGCCGCTCTCGGTGATATAGATCGGGAGGGAGGAGTAGTCGCGGGATACGCGGATCAGAACGCTGTGCAGAGAATCCGGGATCACCGACCACCCGAATGCTGTCGTTGCGGGCTGTGCGGGGGTCTCTCGTACGCCGAAGTGTGCGGTCGGGTCAGCGCTGGCAACCACGCGCTGGTAGTGGTTGAGGCCGACGACGTCGACGGGAGCGGAGATGATCTCCAGGTCTCCGTCGCGGATGTGCTCCTGTAGTCCGAGGGGATCCAGGAGTTCGTGCACCCTCGCGCCGTAAGCACCGTGGTACACCGGATCCAGGAACACGCGGTTGCTCACCGCATCCAGTCGGTCCGCCGCCGCGGCGTCTTCGGCGCCGCCTCCCGGAACGATGTCGGTCACGATGTTCGTGATTCCGACCTGCGCGTCCGGGCAGGCGGTTCGCAGCGCTCGCAGCGCGAGGCCATGCGCGAGATTCAGGTGGTGAGTTGCGGCCACCGCACGGCGCAGATCGCGGTGTCCCGGGGCGTGCGCGCCGTATCCGTATCCGAGAAAAGCGGAGCACCACGGCTCGTTCAGTGTGATCCAGTCCGATGCGAGGTCGCCGAGGGACTGTGCGACCTGCGCGGCGAACTCCTCGAAGCGGTACGCGGTGGCGCGGTTCGCCCACCCGCCGCTTTCTTCGAGAGCCTGGGGAGATCCCAGTGATACAGCGTCACGAACGGTCGGATGCCGCGAGCGGCGAGGCCGGTGAGCATCCGACGGTAGAAGTCGATCCCGTCCGTGCTGAGCGGACCGTGTCCGAGGGGCTGCAGGCGTGTCCACGACAGGGACAGGCGGTAGGCGCGCATCCCGAGCGATGCCAGCAGGTCGAGGTCCTGGTCGAGCCGGTTGTAGTGGTCGCAGGCGATGTCAGCGGTGTCGCCGTGTCGAGTGAGGCCTGGTGTGCGGGAGAAGACGTCCCAGATGCTCTCGCCGCGCCCGCCTGCGGAACCTTCGATCTGGTAGGCGGCGGTTGCTACACCCCACTGGAAGTCGGCAGGAAACGAGGTGGGGTCGGGGAGGGCAGTGCGGTGCTCATTGGGCTCCTTCGTCCTTAGTACGCGACTTAGAATAAGTCATGAATCGACACTCCGCAAGGCGTACGGCACGCCTCGCGGCTGGTGAACTCTCGGTGACTAGAATCGATCAACGGCATGGCGAAGTCAGGAGAGTCGGTGGCGGGCAGCAAACGAGGCGCGACGGCGGGTGCGGAGTCGGACATCCTCGGTCCCACCGGTCGCCCCTATCGCGGGTTTGACACGCCGCGGCCGCTGTCCTCGCACGGTCCGGCCCGGATCATCGCTCTGTGCAACCAGAAGGGTGGCGTCGGCAAGACCACGACGACCATCAACCTGGCGGCGTCTCTCGCCGAATACGGGCGTACCGTCCTTGCCGTGGACTTCGACCCACAGGGGGCGCTGACGGCGGGTCTGGGTATCCCCACCCACGATGTTCCGACCGTCTACGACCTGCTGCTGGACACCAAGCGGGATCCCCACGACGCGATCATCCCGTCGGCAGTGCCCGGACTGGACGTACTTCCCGCCAACATCGACCTGTCGGCGGCGGAGGTCCACCTGGTCAACGAGGTCGCGCGCGAGACGATCCTCGCTCGGGTGCTGCGGAAGGTCGCGGCCGAGTACGACGTCATCCTCATCGACTGCCAGCCCTCGCTGGGTTTGCTCACCGTCAATGCCCTCACCGCCAGCCACGGGGTGATCATCCCGCTGGAATGCGAGTACTTCGCGCTGCGAGGGGTCGCCCTGCTCATCGAGACCATCGATAAGGTGCGCGACCGCCTCAACCCCGACATTCGTCTGGATGGCGTTCTCGCAACCATGTACGACCCGCGGACGCTGCACTCACGCGAAGTGCTCGAGCGAGTCGTGGAGGCCTTCAGCGATGACGTCCTGGAGACCGTGATCGGCCGCACCGTGAAGTTCCCAGACGCCTCGGTGTCGGGGATGCCGATCACGACGTTCGCTCCCGAACATGCTGCAGCGCAGGCCTACCTGCGGCTCGCGCGAGAGCTCGTCGCCCGTGGCGCCGTCGCCTGAGCACGCGAGCGCGACGGATGCCGCTGCGGAGGCGCCGACCGAGGCAGACGGTGGGTTCCGCGTCACGCTCGACGGGTTCGATGGCCCGTTCGATCTGCTGCTGAGCCTCATCAGCAAGCGCGAGCTCGACATCACCGAGGTCGCGCTCAGTGAGGTTACCAACGAGTTCATCGCTCACGTGCGAGCGCTCGGCCCTGATCATGACCTTGACGAGTCCTCGCAGTTCCTGGTCGTGGCGGCGACGCTCCTGGACATGAAGGTCGCGGGGTTGCTGCCGCAGGGCGAGCTCGTGGATGCCGAGAGCGTCGCTCTCCTGGAAGCTCGCGATCTGCTGTTCGCGCGGCTGCTGCAATACCGCGCGTTCAAAGAGGTCTCGGCCTGGTTCGGCCGCAGCCTCGTCCGCGAGGACCGACGTCACGCACGAACGGTGCGACTCGATGGGAAGTACCGGGATGCCGTACCCGAACTGGTGTGGACACTCTCGCCGCAGGATTTCGCGGCGCTGGCCATGCTCGCTTTCGCGCCCAAGGAGATTCCGCACGTCGGGCTGGACCATCTGCACGCGCCGCTGATCAGCATCCGCGAGCAGGCGGCAGTCGTCGTGACACTGCTGCGGGATGCCGGATCACTGAACTTCCGCGAGCTGATCGCCGGGGTGGATCAGCCGGGGATCGTGGTGGCCCGCTTCCTCTCGGTTCTTGAGCTCTACCGGCACGCGGCGCTCTCGTTCGAGCAGGTCGAGCCGCTCGGTGAACTCACGCTGCGCTGGACCGCTGAGCGGTGGTCGGACGAGAATCTTGCGACACTGGGAGCCGACTATGACCGATGACACTGCACCAGACCTGGCTTCCGACATCACGCGCCGACTCGAGGCGATCATGATGATCCTTGACGAGCCGCACAGCCTCGTGAGCCTCGCCGCGGCGGTCGGGGCACCGGTGCCGGCGGTGCGTCAGGCGATCGAGACCCTGGTCGCTGACTACGACGGCCTGACCGGAGGCCCCGTGCGCGGGTTCGAGCTGCGCGAGGTCGGCGGTGGCTGGCGGCTGTACGTGCGGGAGGAGTTCGACGATCTCGTGAGCGAGTTCGTCGGGACGCAGGCTCCCTCGCGGCTCTCGCAGGCAGCGCTCGAGACGCTCGCGGTCATCGCCTATAAGCAGCCCGTGACGCGCGGGCAGGTCGCCGCGATCCGCGCCGTCAACGTCGATTCGGTCGTCCGGACCCTCCTCGGCCGGGGGCTGATCACCGAGGTGTTCACGGATCCCGACACGGGAGCGATTCACTACGGCACGACTGACGCTCTGCTCGTGAACCTCGGGATCAACTCCCTCGACGAGCTGCCGCACATCTCCCCGCTGCTCGACGACGGTGCAGACGGATTCCCGGGGGAGTCGATCCGATGACGGCGTCCGGGGTCGAGTCTGAGGGGCCGGAGGGTGTGCGCCTGCAGAAGGTGCTCGCCGCGGCCGGAGTCGCGTCGCGCCGGGTCTCGGAGCAGCTGATCGCGGCGGGACGGGTTCGTGTGAACGGCCAGGTCGTGACCGAGCTCGGGTCGCGCATCGACCCCACCACGGACCTCGTGGATGTCGACGGCGTGGCTGTGCAGCTCGATGAGAGCAAGCGGTACGTCATCCTCAACAAGCCGCGCGGTGTCGTGAGTTCGATGCGCGACGAGCGGGGTCGGCCAGACCTGCGCGAGTACGCGAAAGAGTGGACCGAGCGGCTGTTCAACGTCGGTCGCCTGGATGCCGACACCAGCGGCCTGCTCGTGCTGACCAACGACGGCGACCTCGCGCACGTCCTCTCGCACCCGTCGTTCGGGGTGACGAAGGTCTACATCGCGAAGGTCGAGGGGCGCGTCACGGCGCAAACGATCGCGCGGCTGACGCGCGGGATCACGCTGGAGGACGGCCCGATTGCCGCGGATAAGGCGCGGTTGCTGTCGGCATCCGATGCCGGCGGCGGCTCGCTCGTGGAACTCACCCTGCACTCGGGCCGGAACCGCATCGTGCGGCGGATGATGGCTGAGGTCGGGCATCCGGTGGTGGAACTGGTCCGACGGCAGTTTGGACCGCTGCACCTGGGAAGCCTGCCGGTCGGGGGTGTGAGGGAGTTGACTACAGTAGAACGCGGCGCATTGCTGACTCTCGCGCGCCGCGAGAACGGCCCGCAGCACGACGATGCAAGCCGCGAGGCTGATGATTCTCCATCGGCCGCTTCCCAGGAGATCTCCCCGTGACCACCACCGACTCGTTTGCCCTGACAGACGAGGGCCCACTGACCCCGCGCGTCACCGGCACCGTTCGCATCGTCGGTGCCGGGCTGCTCGGCGCCAGCGTCGGTCACGCGCTGCGCGCTCGCGGCGCGGATGTCGTTCTCGAGGATGCGTCTCCGTCGCAACTGCGTCTTGCGATCGACTACGGCGCTGGGCGTGCCGCGACGGCAGACGATGCGCCGACCCTGATCGTGGTCGCCGTTCCGCCGGATGTCGTCGCGGATGTCGTCGAGCGGGAACTGCGCGCCTTTCCCGATGCCGTTGTGACCGATGTCGCCAGCGTCAAGCTCGAGCCATTGCGGGAACTGGTGGAGCGCGGCGTCAACCTGACGCACTACATCGGTTCGCATCCGCTGGCCGGTCGTGAGCGGGGCGGCGCGATTTCGGCGCGAGCCGATCTGTTCATCGGTCGCCCGTGGGTTGTCTGCCGGGACGGCAAGACCCCGGCATCCGACCTTGCGCTCGTCGAGGCTCTTGCGCTCGATCTCGGCGCGACCCCGATCGAGATGACGCCGGAAGACCACGACCGCTCGGTCGCTCTCGTGTCGCACGTTCCGCAGCTGGTCGCGAGCCTGCTGGCCGGCCAGTTCGCCGATGCTCCCGACGGGTCGTTGCGGCTCGCCGGTCAGGGCGTGCGCGACACGACACGCATCGCCGCGTCTGCTCCGGAACTGTGGGTGCAGATTCTGGCGGCCAACGCCGCCCCCGTGGTCGACATTCTCGACGCTCTCTCCCAGGACCTTGCCGCCGTCGCCGACGCGCTGCGCGCGCCCGAAGCTGTCGGCGCCCGGCGCGAGGTCGCTGACACGATCCGCCGCGGCAACGAGGGCGTCGAACGCCTTCCCGGCAAGCACGGTCAGAACCGTCGCTTTGCCTCTCTCGTCGTGATGGTCGACGATACGGCCGGGCAGCTGGGTCGCCTGTTCGGTGATCTTGGCGCCCTCGCGGTCAACGTCGAGGATTTTCGGCTGGAGCACTCGCCGGGGGCGCCGTTCGGCCTCGCCGAGATCGCGGTTGCGCCCGCCGTGCTGCGCGACGCGATCACAGGACTCGAAGAGCGCGGATGGAAGATCGCGAGCACCACCAATGACTGACACCGCACCTCTCCCCGTCATTACCCCCGGATCCGACGTCGTGATCGTCGCTGTGGACGGCCCTGCCGGCAGTGGCAAGTCCAGCGTCTCCAAGCAGGTAGCCCGGGCGCTCGGTTTCGGATACCTCGACACGGGAGCCGCGTACCGCGCCCTGGCCTGGCACGCACTGGCGCGCGAGATCGATACCTCCGATGCCACCGCCGTGCTCGAGGCTGCGAGCAACTTCGACTTCAGCATCTCCCTCGACCCCGATGCCTACTGGGTGCGGTCGGGCGAGGCCGACGTGACAGAGGCGATCCGTGAACAGCGGGTAACGGATGCCGTCAGCGGCGTCGCGCGCGTTCCCGCCGTTCGCCGGGCGATCAACTCCGCGTTCCGGCAGCTGATCGCAGCATCCGGCCGCCCCGGCGTCGTTGTGGAGGGGCGGGACATCACGACGGTCGTCGCTCCCGATGCGCCCGCGCGGATCCTGTTGACCGCCGACCCTGCGGTGCGGGCGGCGCGACGCAGCGCGGAGATCAGCGGCTCGACCGCGGCTGACGTCGCGGAGGCGTTGCGCCGCCGGGACTCCTCGGACTCGAAGGTCGTGGACTTCCTGACCGCCGCGCCGGGCGTTGCCGTGGTCGATTCGACCACGTTGGATTTCGATGAGACGGTGGCCGCGGTGCTTGCCGTTGCCCGCCGGGAACTGGCGGCCGCCGATCGGGCCGAGCCCGGTACCGGCACCGACGGGAAGGACTGACCGTGACCACCACAGGAGATGAGTTCGACGAGACAGCAGCGGGGGATGACCACCTCGCCGACACCCTCGCGGACCTCGACGATGAACTCGCCGAGCAGCGTGCAGCAGCTTTGCGCGCGACGCTCGAGGACTACGACCTCGACGCAGACGACGCTGCGGTGCTCGCGGGGCTTGCGGCAGGCGAAGACGGCATCGAGTACCTGCCGGCACTGCCCGTCGTGGCGATCGTCGGGCGGCCCAACGTCGGCAAGTCAGCGCTCGTCAACCGCATCCTCGGCCGGCGCGAGGCGGTCGTCGAAGACACGCCGGGCGTCACCCGTGACCGGGTGACCTACAAGGCCGAGTGGATGGACCGCCGGTTCACACTCGTGGACACCGGCGGGTGGGAGCCGGACGCGCGCGGCATCGACCGCTCGGTGGCGGCTCAGGCAGAGGTCGCGATCGATCTCTCGGATGTCGTGCTCTTCGTCGTCGACGCGATGGTCGGCGCGACCTCGACTGACGAACAGGTCGTCCGGATGCTGCGCAAGAGCGGCAAGCCGGTTTTCCTCGTCGCCAACAAGATCGACGATGCCCGTCAGGAGCCCGAGGCCGCAGCGCTCTGGAACCTGGGGCTCGGGGAGCCGCATCCCGTCTCGGCGATCCACGGTCGCGGGGTCGCGGATCTCCTCGACGAGATCATGAAGGTGCTGCCGGATGTTTCCGCCGTCGCGAAGTACGAGATCGGCGGACCGCGCCGCGTCGCGATCCTCGGGCGACCGAACGTCGGCAAGTCCTCGCTGCTGAACAAGGCAGCAGGCGAGGAGCGGGTCGTCGTCAACGAGCTCGCCGGCACGACTCGCGACCCGGTCGATGAGATCGTCGAGGTCGGCGGGCGGCTCTGGACGTTCGTCGATACGGCCGGCATCCGTCGCCGCGTTCACCTGCAGCAGGGCGCCGACTTCTACGCGTCGCTGCGGACCTCAGCCGCGCTGGAGAAGGCGGAGGTGGCTGTTGTCGTGCTCGATGTCAGCCAGCCGATCAGCGATCAGGATGTGCGGATCATCGATCTCGTGCTGGAGTCGGGGCGCGCTCTCGTGCTCGCCTACAACAAGTGGGATCTGCTTGCCACGCCCGAACTCGAGAACCAGGATCGTCGCCGTTACCTCGAGCGGGAGATCGAGCAGGATCTCGCGCACGTCGCGTGGGCGCCCCGCGTGAACATCTCGGCGCGGACCGGGCGTCACCTTGAGAAGCTCGTTCCCGCGCTCGAGACGGCGCTCACATCGTGGGATCAGCGCATCCCGACCGGCAAGTTCAACGCCTTCCTGGCCGAACTCGTCGCCGAGCACCCGCATCCCCTGCGCGGCGGCAAGCAGCCGCGCATCCTGTTCGGCACCCAGGCGGCGACCCGCCCGCCGACATTCGTGCTCTTCACGACAGGTTTCCTCGACCCCGGCTATCGCCGGTTCATTCAGCGTCGCTTGCGCGAGCTGTTCGGCTTCGAAGGAACCCCGATCGTGTTGAACATGCGCGTGCGGGAGCGCCGCCAGCGCTGAGCCGTCAGGCGCCGTCGGTCTTGGCCGGCGGCAGGTCCTGAAGGTGTGAGCGGTCATCGCCGGGGTCGCCGGTGCCCTTATCGGTGCCGCCGAAGTCACGGTCTTCCCACTCGCCGTGGGTTTCGCCGTTTTCCGGAGTCTCGATCATCTCGTGGTCGTGTGCGTTTCCCATGGCACCAGCCGAACACTCGGGTATCGCTCGTGCGAGGGTCTTGACAACCGCGCTCAGCGCGTGGTCACGCTCGCGAAGGGGCCGGCGAACTCGGTGGCGATCATGTCGACAAGGTCGTTCGGCGTGGGCGCAGCAGTGGCCGTGGGGGACTCGGCCCGCGTGCCGACGTCCCGCGCGCGCTGCAACGCCCACGCTTGAACGCCCTCGGCGAGCAGCTGGTGGCCCAACAGACGCAGCTGGTCGGCGTCGGTGAGCGCCGGATGCACCGTGGTGCGCACCTCATACTCCAGGGGGTGATCGGTGCGTGCGCGGGCCCGCGCGGCATCCAGGACGAGTCGGAGGGAGCGCCAGGCATGGATGCCGCTGCCGCGGCGCTGAGTGATGGTGGCGTAGTCGGCCGCTGATGCCTTGATGTCGAGACCCACCCAGTCCAGCTCGGGCAGGACGGCATCCAGTCGCTGCGGGAACGCGCCTCCGGTGTGCAGTCCGACGCCGAGGCCGAGTTGCCGAACCTCGTGTGCGGCGGGAGCCAGGGCGACCTGCATCGTGGGTTCGCCGCCCGAGAAGACCACGCCATCGAGCTGGGTGCGGCGCTGGTTGAGGAACGTCACGACATCCCGCCACGCGATGGTGCCGTCGCGGTGGGGATCGATGAGGTCGGGGTTGTGGCAGTACACGCAGTCCCAGGGGCACCCCTGTAAGAAGACGGTCGCGGCGAGGCGCCCGGGCCAGTCCGCCCCAGAGAATCGGGTCAGTCCGGCGATGCGCAGCTCGTCGGTCGTGGCATGCGCGAGCGTGTTCACTGTCATGCCATCGCCGGCGTTCCTGCTGCTGCGGGCGTGCTAGTGGCGTCGAAGTAGACGCGTTCGGCGGCCTCACCCTGCTTGCCGATGTTGAACGACGACACCGGCCGGAAGTACCCCATGACGCGCGTCCAGACTTCGCACGCTCGCCCGCACTGCGGGCACGCGGGGTGATCGCCCGAGACGTATCCGTGTGCGGGGCAGATCGAGAACGTGGGGGTGATGGTGAGGTAGGGGAGCCGGAACTGTTCGAGCGAGCGCCGGACGAGGTTCTTACAGACGGTTGTCGACGTGACGGCTTCGCCGAGGTACAGGTGCAAGACCGTGCCACCGGTGTACAGCTGCTGCAGGGGTTCTTGCAGACTCATCGCCTCGAACGGGTCGTCGGTGTAGCCGACGGGAAGCTGCGAGGAGTTCGTGTAGTACGGGTGGTCGGACGTTCCCGCGTGACGGATGCCGCCTGTGCCGGGGCCGGGGCCGGTGCCCGTGCCGGTGCTGGTGCCCGTGCCGGTGTCCGTGCCTGTGCCCGCGGTGCGCTCGCCGAAACGGGCGATGTCGAGCCGCGCGAACCGGTAGGTGGCGCTCTCGGCGGGTGTCGCCTCGAGGTTGTACATGTGCCCGGTCTGCTCTTGGAACTCGACCATGCGAGCCCGCACGTGCTCGAGCATCCAGGTCGCCAGCGCCATGCCCTCGTCATCCGTGACGTCGTGGGCATCGAGGGTGTAGTTGCGCACGAACTCGTTGATGCCGTTGACGCCGATCGTCGAGAAGTGATTGTCGAGCGTGCCGAGGTACCGCTTCGTATACGGAAAGAGCCCGCCCTCGATGTGTGTGTCGATCTCGGTGCGCTTGGCCTCGAGGCTGTCGCGCGCGATCACGAGCAACTCGTCGAGTCGGGTGAGCACGCCCTGCGCATCACCGGGATGGAGGTAGCCGAGGCGCGCGCAGTTGATCGTGACGACCCCGACCGATCCGGTCTGTTCTGCCGATCCGAACAGGCCGTTGCCGCGCTTGAGCAGCTCGGTGAGGTCCAGCTGCAGCCGGCAGCACATTGACCGGATCATGTGCGGGTCGAGGTCGGAGTTGATGAAGTTCTGGAAGTAGGGAAGTCCGTACCGGGCAGTCATCGCGAACAGCGCGTCGACGTTCGGGCCGTCCCAGTCGAAGTCCCTCGTGATGTTGTAGGTCGGGATCGGGAAGGTGAAGGCGCGGCCATCTGCGTCTCCGGTCGCGTAGACGTCGATGAATGCACGGTTGATGAGCCCCATCTCCTCGGCAAGGTCACCGTAGGTGAAGTCCTGCACGATGCCGCCGACAAGCGGTCGTTGATCTGCGAGGTCGTCGGGACAGGCCCAATCGAAGGTGAGGTTCGTGAACGGTGTCTGGGTTCCCCACCGGGACGGGACGTTGAGGTTGAAGACCAGTTCTTGAACGGCCTGGCGCACCTGCTCGTAGGACAGGCCGTCACTGCGGACGAATGGCGCGAGGTAGGTGTCGACGGAGCTGAACGCCTGCGCCCCGGCCCATTCGTTCTGCAGTGTCCCGAGGAAGTTGACCATCTGACCCGTGGCTGCCGACAGGTGCCGCGGCGGAGCTGACGATATGCGGCCCGGAATGCCGTTGAAGCCCTGCTCCAGCAGAGTGCGCAGCGACCAGCCGGCGCAGTATCCGGCGAACATGTCGAGGTCGTGGATGTGGATGTCCCCTTCGCGGTGAGCGGCTCCGGCCTCGGGGGCGTACACCTCGTCGAGCCAGTAGTTCGCGATGATCTTGCCCGAGGTGTTAAGGATCATGCCGCCCAGCGAGTACCCCTGATTCGCGTTGGCGTTCACGCGCCAGTCCGACCGTGACAGGTACTCGTTGATGGTGTCGGAGACCGCGACGGTTCGTGGTGAGGCGGGGGCGTGAGTGCGCATTCGCGGCTTCCTTGATGGTCGGGTGACGAGAACCGGAGGGGCGCCTCCAGTAGCGGGGGCTGCCACTATATGCAGCGTAATCGCACGGACCCGACACAATATGTGGTGTCATACATGGTCAGACCACAGCGTGGTTCGCGTTTCTGTGGCGCCGTACATGATCGCGTGTCGATCCCGGGGAAATCACCGCAGAGGAGTATCGGATGCGGGTGCTGATGGTTGTCGCTCGCGCACCGGGGACCTTCGCCCCTGACTGGGCGGATACCCCGGGAGTACCGTCGAACCGGAGTCGCGAACCGTTGCGGCCCGGGTGCAAGGAGATAGTCATGAAGATCGTCGTCGTCGGAGGAGTCGCCGGAGGGGCATCCGTTGCAGCGAGAGCTCGCCGCCTCGACGAATCGGCCGAGATTGTCGTGCTCGAGCGTGGTGACTACGTGTCATTCGCGAACTGCGGACTGCCGTACCACATCGGTGGTGTCATCACCGATCGCAGCCGACTGCTGCTGCAGACCCCGGAGAGTTTGCACGAGTCGCTGGATATCGACGTGCGCGTCGGCCAGGACGTCATCGCGCTCGACCGCGCCGCGAAGACGGTGACAGTTCGGGATGTGGCGACCGGGCGCGAGTACACCGAGGCGTATGACTCGCTCGCCCTCTGTCAGGGCGCCGATCCGTTGCAGCTTCCGCTGCCCGGGATCGATCTTCCCGGCATCTACACGCTGCGAAACGTCGCCGACATGGACATGATCAAGTCGCGCCTCGATGACGCTCTTGCCGCCGCGGCTGCGAAGGGCCGCGCGGCCAAGACCGTCGTCATCGGTGCCGGCTACATCGGGATCGAGATGGCCGAGAACCTCATTCATCGCGGAGCCGAGGTCACCATCGTCGAACTTGCCGACCAGATCTTGCCGCCCCTGGACAAGGACGTCTCGATTCCCGTCGAACAGCACGCACGGGGCGCGGCGTCGAGCTGCAGTTGGGTACCGCCGCGGCAGCCTTCACACAGGCATCCGATGGGATGCTGCGGGTCGAGCTCAACAACGGCCAGTCGCTCCCGGCCGACCTCGTGGTCCTGTCTGCGGGCGTTCGTCCGAACGTGAGTCTCGCCCGCGAGGCGGGACTGGAGATCGGGGAGCGCGGCGGCATCGTGGTCGACACGCACATGCGCACCTCCGACCCCGCCATCTGGGCGGCAGGGGATGCCGTCGAGACAGCGCACACCGTGTTGCCGGGGCGCTGGATCACGCCTCTTGCCGGTCCCGCGAACCGCGAGGCGCGCGTGGCCGCGGAGAACATCTGCGGCCGCACCACCGAGTACCTGTCGACGCAGGGGACCTCGATCGTCAAGGTGTTCGACATGACGGCGGGTGCGACCGGCGCCAACGAGCGTCAGCTCGCGCGCGCCGGCGTCGACTACCTGACCGCGCACGTGCATCCGTCGGGGCACGCCGGCTATTACCCGGGAACGGCGCAGATGCACATCAAGGTGACCTTCGCCCCGTCGGATGGCAAGCTGCTGGGCGCCCAGATCGCCGGGTTCGATGGCGTCGACAAGCGCCTGGATGTCTTCGCGACAGCGATCCGGCTCGGCGCGACAGTGCACGACCTCGAGCACCTCGAGCTGGCGTACGCGCCGCCGTTCGGTTCCGCGAAGGATCCGGTGAACATGGCGGGGTTCGTGGCGAGCAATGTGCTCAGCGGCGACCTGAAGCTCTGGTACGCGAAGGACTATCCGGCAGCGACCGACGGATGCCGCATCATCGATGTGCGCACCGAGGTCGAATACGACATCTGGCACATCTCCGGAGCGGAGAACGTGCCGCTCGGGACGATCCGTGAGGCCTGTGAGAACTGGGATCGCGACGTCCCGATCCGCCTCTACTGCGCCGTCGGCTTCCGCAGCTACCTCGCCTACCGCGCGCTCGTTCAGCGCGGATTCACGGACGTGCGGACGCTCTCGGGCGGCTCGACGACGTTCCGGTTCTTCCACGACCTCGAGCCGGTAGGATTCGTCGCCAAGCCTGCGGAGATCCACTATGCCGAGGCATCCGATCTGCTCACGCAGGTCAAGGGCTCGGGACAGCTCATCGATCTGGACTGCACGGGGCTGGCGTGTCCGGGACCGATCATGAAGCTCACGAAGCAGATGGATGAGCTGCAACCCGGCGACGATGTCGTCGTGCACGTCTCGGATCCGGGCTTCGCGCACGATGCGCCGGCCTGGGCGGCAAGTCACGGTCACGAGATGCTCGCGATTTCGCCGGAGGGCCCGGGTTACGTGGCGACCTTCCGCAAGAGCGGGGAGGTCGCCCCGGCGACACGGGGCGGGGTGCAGACGCTGAATCAGACCTCGTTCGTCGTCTTCTCGGGAGACCTCGACAAGGCGATCGCCGCCTTCATCATCGCCAATGGGGCTCTCGCGATGGGGCAGAAGGTGTCGATGTTCTTCACGTTCTGGGGCCTGAACATGCTGCGTCGGCACGATGCGCCGCCGCGCGAGAAGAAGGTCATGGATCGGATGTTCGCGATGATGATGCCCTCGGATGCCGGTCACCTGCCGCTGTCGCAGATGAACATGGCGGGTATGGGTCCGAAGATGATCAAGGACGTCATGAAGCAGCACAACGTCCCGACTCTCGAGGAGCTCATGACCTCTGCCCGCGAGGGCGGTGCGCAGCTCGTCGCGTGCACGATGACGATGGACCTGCTCGGGATCGCCGAATCCGATCTCCAAGACGGCATCGACTACGGCGGCGTCGCCACGTTCCTCGGTGAGGCGCAGAAGTCCGGCACGACACTGTTCATCTAGCGGCTGCTCCGCCCGGTCGTTTCCGCCGCGTCGTGGGGCGCGCCGGGGCGGCCGGCTGCCGCGGTCGGCGCGACGGAGCGGGAGCGGGCGTGCGGCCGGGCATCCGCGGTCTATGACAGGCTGAGATGGTGACGATCGAACCCCCGGCTCCCGGTGAGCCGCGCCGCCCGACGGGGCCTCGCGATCCCGGCGATGCGTGGGTGATCGCGCCCACGGGTGAGCGCTACTGGGGTCGCTTCGGTGCGGCGGGGTTGCTGGCCGCGGATGCCGAGCGCGGCATCCTGCTGCAGCATCGTGTGGGCTGGAGCCATCACGGCGGCACCTGGGCGCTTCCGGGCGGGGCGCGACACGAGGGTGAGGGCGCCGGTGAGGCAGCTCTACGGGAGGCGCACGAGGAGGCATCCGTGCCCGCGGATGCCGTGCGCCAGCGCTTCTGGAGCGTCCTGGACCTCGACGTCTGGACCTACACCACCGTGATCGCGGATGTCGTCGAGCCGTTCGACCCGCAGATCGGGGATGCCGAGAGTGTCGCGCTGGAGTGGGTTCCCGTGGACGCGGTCGCGGACCGCCCGCTGCATCCGGCCTTCGCGTCGGCGTGGGAGCAGCTGCGCCCCCTGCTGGCGGCGCGACCGGCCGTCGTGATCGATGCGGCGAACGTCGTGGGCTCGGTGCCCGATGGATGGTGGCGCGACCGCGCGGGCGCTGCGGGGCGGCTCATCGACCGGACCCGGCAGTGGCGGGATCGCGGGGTGGATGCCGCAGAGCTGGACCTGCCCGCTTCGCTCTGGTTTCCGGACGTGTCGGTGGTGCTCGAGGGTCAGGCGAAGGCCGCTCTCGCGGGTCAGGATGGCGAGAGTTCCGGCATCCGCGTCGTACCGGCGCCGGGTGAGGGAGATGACGAGATCGTCACCGAAACGCAGCGGCGCATCGGGGCTGGCGAGCAGGTCGTCGTCGTGACGAGCGATCGAGGACTCGCAGACCGGGTCAGTGCCGTCGGCGCGCGGGTCGTGGGCGCGGGCTGGCTGCTGAGCCAACTCGACGAGCGCTCCTGACGGCGCCTACTCGGCCGATCGACCCCGCAGGCGGTCGATGTCGCGCCGTTCTCGCTTGGTCGGGCGTCCGGCGCCGCGGTCGCGGACCGGCACGAACGGCGTCTCTTCCCGGGACGGACGGGCCGGCGTGCGGTCGTCGACGGCGAGGGCTGCCGCGGGTGCGCCGACGCGTTTGGTGATCAGCTGCTTGACGACCAGGATGCGGTCGAACCCCGCGATCCGGACGCGCAACTCATCGCCGATCCGCACGGGCTGCGCAGCCTTCGCCCGGTCGCCGCCGACGCGAACGTGGCCCGCTCGACATGCCGCTGTCGCGGCCGACCGAGTCTTATAGACCCGAACGGCCCAGAGCCAGGCATCCACGCGAACAGAGTCGGTCACACCGTCGATTCTCTCGCGGCACGCGCCGCGTGTGTCGCGACCACGGCTCCCGCGGCGATGAGCCCCTGCCCGAGCGTGTAGGTGATCATGATCAGGGCGCTGCTTCCCGACGGCATGGTCTCGGGGAGGAAGAGGCGGAAGGCGAGCACGGTATCGGAGATGAGGAAGAACGCGCCGCCCCACGCGATGGCGGGGTGGCAGCGGGTGGAGAGCGCGGCGGTGCCCCCGAGCACCAGACCGTATGCTGCAACGGCCAGCGCGAGCCCCCCGAGCGTCGGCCAGAGGTAGACAACCAGGACGATCCACCACACCGCATACACGGCCGACCACCACGGCAGTTTCCGCACCGACAGGAACCGCCAGAAGAGCACGATGTAGGCGATGTGAGCCAGACCGAAGCACGCGAGCATCGCGGGCAGTTCGTCGTCAAGGAAGGGGAAGAACGTCGCCGCGCCATCGCCGAGCCACGACAGGGCGAGCGCGACGAACAGTAACGTGTACGGCGGTCCCCACTGCGAGCCTCGACCGCCCCACAGCACGGCCACCACGAGAAGTGGCATCAGTGCGAGCTTGGTCGCTTCGCTCGCGGCATCCCATCCGGACAGGATCGCCGTCACGTGAACCAGCGACACGGCGACGTACGGCAGGAATCCCCACCACCAGCGCGGGGAAAGCGCGGATGCTGCGACTCGGGTCGTAGCGGCATCGGTTGTCACAGACACTCCTTCGTGTAGGAAACCGCTCCCACCCTAGTCCGCTCTGAGCATCCCGGAGGGTAGCGCTCGCCGCATGCCGGTCGCGAGAATGGCTGCGAGAAGGGTTCAGGGGCACCCGAAGGGAGCAAGGATGTCGGACTCCAGTGTGATTGCGTGCCCCTCGTGCGGCGCGAAGAACCGGGTTCCGTCGGCGCGGGCCGGGATGGTACGCTGCGCGTCGTGTCACACCGACCTGCCGTGGCTCGTCGATGCCGATGACCGGTCGTTCGATGCTGTGGTCGGCGAGGCGACACTTCCCGTGCTCGTCGACGTGTGGGCACCCTGGTGCGGTCCGTGCCGGATGGTCTCGCCGATCGTCGAGCAGATGTCGCGAGAGTTCGCGGGAAAGCTGAAGGTCGTCAAGGTCAACTCAGACGAATCCCCGCGGGTGTCGCAGCGTCACGGCATCCAGAGCATCCCAACGCTCCTGTTCTATCGGGACGGAGCCGAGGCATCGAGGCAGGTCGGTGCGCTTCCGGCGCCGCAGCTGCGCCAGTGGGTGGCTGGCCAGGTGGGTTAGCGCCCCTCGGGCTTGACGAACGCGGGAACCTGTCGCGCGGGGATCAGCAGCGATGCGAGAAGCGCCGCGACCGCCAGCACGGCGATCAGTCCGAACGCGAGAGTGTAGGCGTCAAGATCGGGGCGCTCGCCGCTCGTCGCGAGCAGCGACGCGCATCCTGCCGCTCCGAACGCACCACCGATTTGGCGCGCCGCGATGTTGACGCCGCTGACGCTCGCGAGCGTGTCGTCATCGGTGACATCCACCAGCACGTTGATGATGGCCGCCGAGCCTGCCGCGACCCCCGCCCCGAGGAGGATCGAGCCCGCGAGCAGGCTCGCGAGCGTGTGCGCGCCGGCCGCGAGAATGATGCCGCCGATCACCGTCGCTGCGGCGCCGAGAACCGCCGGGCCCCGCCTTCCGAGTCGGCGGCGCAGGATCCCGGTGAGCGGCGCCACCGCTGCCATCGCCGCGGTGGCGGGCAGAAGCAGGAGGCCCGCGAGTGTTGCTGGGGTCAACGGGCCGGGGGTTGTGCCCTGCACTTCGACATAGACGGGGAGAGCGACGAACGTCGCGAAAAGGGCAGCGCCGAAGAACGCGGATGTGAGGTGCGAGCTCCAGAGCGCGCGGATGCGAAGATGCGACATCCCCGCCGACGCTGACCGTGTCATGACGAGCCACGCCCAGACCGCGATGATCGCGGCTCCGACGCCGAGGCTCGCCGCGGTCAGGACGACCTCGGCATCGGAGCGGGGCGCTTCGGTCACGGCGAACAGCAGCACGGCGATACCGGCCGCCAGGAGCAGGGATGGTGCGAGGTGGAGGGGCTCGCGCTGTGTTCGCGGAGCGGAGATCAGGCCGAGCGCCATGACCTCGGCGACGGCGAGCAGTGCGAAGGGGACCCAGGCGAGGGCTTGCGTGCCGATCCGGTCGACGAGAACGCCGGCGATCACGACGCCGAGCCCCGTCCCGGTCGCGAAGGTGGCGGTGAGAAGCCCGACGGCCATTGCTCGACGCGCCTCGGGAACCGCGTGGCGGGCCAGCGCGACCGCCAGCGGGAATACGCCGCCGCCCAGCCCCTGCAGCGCCCGGCCGGCGATAAGCTCACCCATCGAGCTGGCAAGCCCCGCAATCGCGAGGCCCACCATGACGATCGGGATGAGGATCAAGAGCACACGGCCCGGGCCAAAGGCATCCCCGAGCCGACCGATCACCGGCGTGGTGGTTGCCGCGACGACCAGCACGATTGTGAGCGTCCAGCTCGACTCGGCGGCCGTCGTGCCGAACTGGTCTGCCGTGATGGCGAGCGTGGGCGCAACCATCGAAAGGGGGAGCGCAGCGCCGAGCGTCGCGATCACCAGAGTGACCAGCGCGATGACACTGCGGCGCGACATCCTCACGCGTGCCGGCTGCGCCTCGGTCATGCATCCACGGTACCCACGGATGCCGAATCTCTCCGCCGGGCCGATTCTCGGCTGGCCGCCGGACAGGCTAGGATAGGGGAGTTGTCTGCGCTTCGGTGCGGGCTTCGGGATGTGGCGCAGCTTGGTAGCGCACTTGACTGGGGGTCAGGTGAGTTAGAGCGGCGGGACTGTCCGAAAACTAAACAACGGGATGTGGCGCAGCTTGGTAGCGCACTTGACTGGGGGTCAAGGGGTCGCAGGTTCAAATCCTGTCATCCCGACAAAAAGCCCTGGTGAGAGGCAACTTTCACCAGGGCTTCGTCGTTTCTGAGGCTGGTCACTGGCTGGTCCACTCGCTCGGTTCGCTCGCTTTCCTCGTTGTGGAAGTGGACCACTCTGTTTCAGTGCCGTCAGCGGTGAAGTGCACCAAAAGGTGTCCATCGAGTGCACCAGATTCCGCGCACGACCGTATTCCGGCCCCCTCTGGGAGGGTCGGAACACGGGTCCAGGAGTGGTCACAGACGGGGTCCGTTTCGGCGGTTGGTGTCCTTCCTGGTCGGTGCCGCGGAGAGGAACTGGTTGGCCTGTCGGGCTGCTTCGGCGAGGTGCCGGTGGTCGGGGTGGAGGTAGCCCTTGGTGGTCTCGATCGACTGGTGTCCGAGGATCTCTTGGAGCACGTGCAGGGCGATGCCGGCGTCGGCCATCCAGGTCGCTCCGGTGTGGCGGAGGCCGTGACGGGTGAGGTTCGGGAATCCGAGACTGGTGACGAGTTCGTCCCAGTGAGTCGCGTCTCGGACGGTGGCCGTTGTCAGGACTCCGCCGCGTGGCCCCCGCAGGAGCGGATCGTCGGGCTGTTTACCTAGGGTGAGGCGTTCGAGCACGGGTTCGAGCGCTTCAAGAATTGGCACAGGACGGTCTCTGCGGCCCTTGGTCTGTTTGATCACCAGGCCGCCGCGTCCGGGGTAGTGCTGGCGTCTGATCCAGACGATCCGGTTCTCCCAGTCAATGTCGCCTGCGCGGAGCCCAGCGACCTCGGAGCCACGGGCGGCAAGCAACGCGGCGAGCATGACGTGGTCGGAATAGGACTGGTGCACACTCCCGCATGCGTCGGCGAGCTTCTGCAGCGTCGCGAGGTCTGGGAGGGCGTATTGGCGCAGTGCTCCGGTGGTGTGGGTGACGTGCTTGCCGAGGTTGCGCCGCGCGCGGTGCTTGGCGGGGTTGATGGAGAGGATGTCGTCACGGACGGCTTCGTCTAGGATGCGCACGAGTGGGGCGATGGAGTTCTTGATCGTGGAGGCGGAGTGCTCGGCTTCCCAGCTGTCGATGGTCCGGTCGATCATGCCTGCGGTGATCTTCGCGACGCGGATGTGTCCGAGGGCGGGGAGTACGCGGAGCCGGAGTCCGGTGTCGTACAGCTCCGCGGTGGAGGTGGGGTCAAGCCCGCGCTGCCACCGGTCGCCGATCGCGGCCGCGTACTCGGTGAGGGTGATGGTGGTGTCGCTGCCTGTCTCGGTGGCCGCGCGCATCTGCTCGAAGAACTCCTCGACTTCCTCTGTCGTGCGCACGTGCGTGACCCGGCCGACGCGCTTCTTGGTCGAAGGGTCGGTCCAGCGGACGCGGGCACGGTAGCCGTCGACGCGGCGTTCGACATCAGTGGTCAGTTTGACGGCCACCGGTGGCATCCGATGGTTCCGCGGGTCAGCCATGAGCGGCCTCCTGATCGCGTACCCACGCCCGCACGGTGACAGGGTTGTAGCGGTAGACGCCGCCGACCTGCACGAACGGCGGCCCGGCGTTCTCGCGACGCCACCGAGAGAGCGTGGCCTGGGAGACGTTCAGAAACTCGGATGCCTCTTTCGGCCCCCACAGCGGCTCAACGAGACCGGCACCGTGGTCACCTGCGGGGCTCGTCATCGTTCGACACCTCGCCGGTTGCGAGGTCGATATCGAGGCCTGCGTAGAAGTCGTCCTCCGCCTGGCGTCGAGCGGTCACATCGTCGACGACGAACTGGATGAAGTCTTCGTCGCGGTTGGTGATCGGCCGATCCGTGACTGAGGTTGCGGGGTCCTCGCCCGGCCAGCTCGTCTGCCGCGTGGGGCGGTCAGTGTCGAGACGGGTGCCGCATGCGGCGGTCCAGTCGCGCAGGCGTTGGCGGGCGTCGGCGAAGTCGCGATGCCAGCCCAGCGGTGCAGACCCGTTCTGCTCGGGGTCGTAGGCGCTCAGCCAGTGCAGGTGCAATGCGGATAGCTCCCACACGAGTTCGGGGTGCCGATGCCACAGGGGCGGCACCACGGAGGCGGGCAGACCGTAGGCCCGGCGAAGCCAGTTCACCCACTGGTTGAGTTCGAGCCATTCGGCCTCTGCCTCCTCAGCGGTTAGCAGGTTCCAGTTGATCGGGTGAGGGGGCTCCACGCGCAGCTCGACGCCGGGGTCATCGATGTCCTCGGAGTACAGCGGTGCGGGCTCAGGATCATCGGGCGTGGGCGCGGGATCGAAGTCGGCCATCATCTCATCCCTGTTCAGAGCGCGGGCGCCGGGGCGGTCGTAGACGGGGTCGATCTGCGAGGCTCATTGTCGATCGCCACCTGCCGTGTTGCCACCGGGACAGCTGAAGCCTGTTCGACACCATGTGATGCTCGTGGTGAACGGTCGACGTCGTATCTGGTGCGGGCGAGGTCGTGGCCGATCTTCTTCGCGACGAACTCCTCACCGCGCACGGTCTGTCCGTCGCGGTCGTACTCGAACGGGTGCGTGTATCCCTCGGCCACGAAACTGTCGCCTTTGGTGAAGCGCTGATGCGCGCGTTCGGCCGTCGCTCGATAGGCGACGAGGTCGTGGAACGTGGTCTCCAGCTCCGTGAACGATCCATCTGACTCGCGCCGGAAGTGCTCCTGGCCGACACGAGCGTAGAACCGTGCTTCGCCCTTGGACGTCTCGCTGAGCTGCGGCTCTGAGGCGATAAACCCCGAGAACGACTCCTGCGTGTGGATCGCCATGACAACCTTCTCTCCTGATCGCGGTGGCGGCCCGGCGAGGACCGCTCTCATCAAGCAGGTGGGTCAGCGCTCCCCACAGGGGTCTGTTGCAGCAATGCTTCGATGTCAGCTCTGTCGGCGCGCAGGGCCTTTGCGTCGGGCCGGTTTGTCCAGGTGCGTAGCCGGGTGACGATAGGCGGGGCGGAGCGCAGCAGAACGAGTGCAGTTCCGAACGGGAGGGTGCGGATGGTGTTGGGCGGCATGATCGGCACGCGGCGGATGGAGCGTTGCGCGGAGCGGGAGCCGTGGTCTCCGATGGTGGTGGAGTCGGTGATCTCGTCGCGTTCGCCGACGAGGGTGGTGAGGTCGTGGAGGTCTTTGGAGTTGGATGCCCCGCCGAGGATAATCTTCACGATTGAGGCGTCCCAGATCGCGCCGGCTGCGTTCTCTGACCATTTCTCTCGTGCCTGAGCGAGTGACTGGAGCATAGGCATGGTGGTGATTCCGGTGCCACCCCCTTCAGCCATCAGCGTCGGCAGCGAGGGCAACGGTGCGAGGTTGCCGACTTCGTCGAGTGCGAGCAGCAGGGGCGGGTCGAGGCGTGCGCCGGGTGAGCGTGCGGCGATGCGTCGGGCGGCTTCGACGAGGTCTTCCACGAGCGCCGCGACCAGGGCCGCGGAGTTGTTCGCGCCGGCCCCGGTGGCGAGGAGGTAGAGGGTGCCCTTGGCTTGGAGGAAGGCTTCGGGGTCGAAGCTCTTGTCGTCGTTTGGGGAGACGGCGTCGAGGACGCGGGGGTCTGCGAGGGCGGCGAGGGCGAGGGATACGCCTTGCCAGATGGAGTCGCGGGTGCGGGGGTCGGATTCGATCATCGCCTGCAGCGACTCCGCCCACCCGGTCGCAGCTCGCGGGTTCGCGGTCAGGATCGCGACGGCATCGGCTGCGGCGGAGGGGTCGAGCGTCCATCGGAACAGTTCGGCGGGCGGGCGGTGGTCGAGCGCTGCGGCGTGGAGGAGGGCTTGGAGTGCGGTGCGGGTTTTGCCTTCCCAGAACCCGCCGCCTTCGACCCCGCCGGCGGAGAGTCCGGTGCCTGCGGCGAGGCCGGTGGCGCGGATCATCGCGGTTAGCGGGTCTTCGCATCCTCGGATCGGTGACCACCGGAGCCCTGCGGGGACGCCTTCGGCGAGGTGCTGGGGGTCGAACACGGCGACCGGGCCGATCTTCTGTCGGGCTCGGAGGGTGGCGGTGAGGTTGTCGGGCCGGGTGCTGGTGGTGACGACGGCACCCGGGGCGTCGAGGATGGTGTTGATGACGATGTGTGCGCCTTTGCCGGATCGGGGTGGGCCGATGAGGAGGATGGAGTCTTCGACCGACGCCCACACGCTGGTGCCGCGTGAGGTACCGATCCGGTAGCCGACATCCACCGGCTCAGGTTGTTCGAGCGAGGGGCGCAGGTGCCCGGCTCGACGCAGCAGTGCTTTCTCGGATGCGGCCTTGGCGATCTCGGTGCGGGTGGCGATTCCGGCGATGCGATACGGGTCGGTCTTGACCTGCCGTCCCTGCTCGCGGAAGAACCGCCACACCCACCACCCTGCAGCGCCCGCCGCGAGGAGCAGGACGCCGACGGTCACCCAGTAGGCGACCGTGTTGAGCCCGGGCGCGTCAAGCGCGGTCGCCGGGTCGGTGGGGTTCAGCAGCGCCCCAAGCCCTGCTTCGATACCTCCGGCGGGCTGACCAGCGCCGGTGACCCACGCGGCGATGGAGCCTGCGCCGCGCAGAATGCCGGCGAGGAGGGCTGTGGTGATGAGGATGCCGATGCCGAGGTTGCTCAGCTCGTCCCCGAGCGATCCGGCAGGCCGTGGGGTGCTCATGCCGGGTGCCCGATGGTCGGGGTGCCGGAGATGCGGCCGAGGAGGATCACTTCACGGGTCGGACTCACGGCAAGTTGTGCTGGGGTGAGGAGTCCTCGAGCGGTCCCGTCGGGTGCGGCGTCACTGTGCGCGATGATGATCGCGATTGCGACATCCTCGCCGGGCGCGAACCCGTCCCCGTGCAGCACCACGAGCTCAGGCGGAGCCGGCGCGGGACTCGGCGCATGCGCCCCCGGCTCGGGTTCTGGTTCGGTTGCGGGGCGGCGGGATTTGGTGGGGGTGATGATGTCGGTGAAGGTGCTGCCGTCGGCTTCGCGGACTTCGACCCGCAACGGCGTGGGGTGCTGGGTGGTGAGCTGGTCGAGGATCATCGCGAACGATCCCCGTACCCAGGCGGGCGCGAACGGTGCAGGGAGGAACGGAGTCCCGTCGACGGCGACAGTCATTGACCCGTCCGCGTCCACGGTCATCACCACCAGCGGCAAAACGGCAGGAACCTCGACCGGAGCGATCCCGTCAGAGGTCCGGCGGTAGCGGGGTCGTGGCATCAGCAGCACCCCCGCTGGCTCAGGCGCGGGCAGAAGGAAGGCAGAGATCGGGCAGAAGGAAGGCAGAGATGTAGTCATGTCCGGCAGGTGCACCCGCCGCACCCTGCTCCGGTCAGAGCGTTCGCGCCGGAGGCCTCCCGACCGGTGCCGAGAGAGTGGGTGCATCCGGTGGCGCGGGTGGGTCGGTGAGCGCGGTGATGTCGCCCGTGCTGGTGATGACAGTCGCCATCTGGTCGTGCAGCAATCGGTGGCATCCCGCAGATGCCGCGGAGGTGATCGGGCCAGGGACGGCACCGACGGGCCGTCCGAGACGGTGGGCTTCTGCGGCGGTGTGGAGCGATCCTGACCGGTAGCCGGCCTCGACGACGATCGTTGATGCGGACAGGGCGGCGAGTAGTCGGCCTCGTTGCAGGAACCTCCACCGGGTCGGTGCCGCCCCGGGAGGTGCTTCGGAGATCACGGCGCCGGTGTTGGCGACCCGGGCGAGGAGTTCCTGGTGCCCGGCCGGGTAGTAGCGGTCCAGCCCGGATGCGAGCACCGCGACCGTCGAACCGGCGCGCACGGCCAGCGCGGCACTATGCGCGGCTCCGTCGATCCCGTACGCGCCACCGGAGAGGATCACCCGTGGCAACTGTGCGAGGTCGGCGGCGAGTTCGGTGGCGACGTGCTCGCCGTACCCGGTCGCCGCGCGTGCCCCGACCATCGTGACCCGGCTCCCCAACGAGCTCGTCAGCAGCCCGGCATCACCTTTGACCCACAGGGCGACCGGCGCGAGAACACCAAGGTCTGACAGGCCTTCCGGCCAGCCGGGTGTGCCTGGGGTGAGGATGCGCAGTCCGAGACGGTCGCTCTGCTCCCGGGCCTGCTCGACCCCGCGCGGGGTGATGCGGGCGGCAAGTCGTCCACGCCATACGGCCCCCTCGACGGGATCAACACCGGCCGGAGGGCCGTGTCGGCGGTGACGAGTCGCAGCGTCTCCTCGGCACCGAGGGCGCCCAGGAGGGTGCCGGTGATGCGGTCGCCGGGCTCGGAGAGAACCGCGAGAACAAGGCGCGCATCGCGTTCGG
Source organism: Microbacterium schleiferi (assembly GCF_015565955.1). Classification (NCBI taxonomy): domain Bacteria; kingdom Bacillati; phylum Actinomycetota; class Actinomycetes; order Micrococcales; family Microbacteriaceae; genus Microbacterium; species Microbacterium schleiferi. The sequence goes on from NZ_CP064760.1 coordinate 1,142,991, forward strand.
TGGTCTCGGGCATCAAGGTTCCTCCTGCTGGTCGTTTCCCGACAGGTGCACTTCGCTGCCCCTGGCATGGCGTGCGGGAGGGCGCGAACCGGCCGGGGTTCGCGCCCTCCCTGGAGATGCTGACCGTGTAGGTGGGGTGCCTTCGGTCAGCCGTTCATGGAGTCGATCAGGTTCTGAAACTCCTCGTCGTCTTCTCGGACGTACCCGTTACGCTCCCGGTAGATCGCCAGACGACGACCGAACCAGAGCGTCAGCACACCGGCGAGGCCGAACACTCCGGCGCCGATCCCGAGCGGCAGCATCCAATCCCCGCCACCGGTCAGCGCGAGGTTCGGCGGCAACTCCGGCGAGTCGGGCGTCACCACCACGGGTGTGACCGTCGTTGTCTCGTTCGGCGCCCCGCACACGCCACGGTGCAGCACCGTGCCATCCACACTGTGGAGGGTTTCGATCCAGTAGTACGTGCCGGCCTTCTCGAACACGACCTCCTCCGAGATGTACTCGCCCGGCCCCGTCACGGGCTGCGCGGGTGAGGTGAACTCGAGCTCACCTGGCGTGCAGGTGGCGGTGTCGCCGTCCTGCCGGTAGGCCTCGAAGGTGAGCGTCGCCCCGACCGGGACCGTGCCGGTGACCGTCGCAACATCGTGCGCCGGGTCACCGAGGGTGACGGTCGCAACCGCCGTCGTGGTCACGATGACACCTGCGGGGTGTTCACCAACCACGGTGGTCTCACCCGGCGCCCCACACGCACCCGCGACGAGTACCGTGCCGTCGGCGTCGTAGAGGGTTTCAACCCAGTACACGTTGCCAGGTTCGGCGACGGTCGTGGTCGGTGACGTGTAGACGCCGGCCTGGGTGACCGGGATCGGGTCGGACTCGAAGGACGGCGTCTCACACACGGGCGCCGCATCACCGGCCTGCGGGCCGTAGGCGCGGAAGGTGAGCGTGGCACCGTCGGGGATGGTGCCCTGCACGAGCGCGGTGTCACCGAACGGCTGACCCACGAGCGCCGCCCGGGTCGCCTGCGTGATCACCGTCACCGGCACCTCGACTTCCGGGGTTGGCGGGACGTAGAAGCGTTCCAGCACATCCGCTGGGGATGAGGAGTACGGCTGTACCCGGTCATCACCGGCGAAGGTCGTGACGAGGACGTAGTAGCCGGCCTTCGTCGGGATGATCGCATCCTGATCGGTGTAGCCGAGCCGGTAGACGCCGTTGCGTGCCGGGGTGGTGATCGTCGTCAACACCGGCGCATCCGACAGGTCGAGATCGTTGGTGAGCACGGCATCGTCGGCGAAGGGGCCGTAGATGGTGTGCACGAGCTCGTCGACATCTGCGTCCCAGTACCCGTCGCCGGTGAACTCGCCGTGGTTCGCGGGGAAACCGGTGACGGTCACGGTGTCGAACGCGCGCCCGCCGTTGTGGACGTTGTACTCGCGCATCAGCGATGTCGTCGTCACCGGCCACCTGATCGATGTCGTCTCCACCGGGATGCCGTACTCATCTGCCCAGTCGGCGGCGAGGTAGTCGCTCACCCACTCGGGCTGAGAGGCCTTGCGTGCCCCCCACACCCAGGTCACGAACCCGCCCGTCGGCGCGGCCACGGACGGTGAGGTGTAGGTGCCGGGGCCGGTCGCGGTGACCGTCACCGTCCCGAGCGCCACCGCGTCTGCGGGTACGTCGCCGTCCTGGGCAGGTGGGAGCGTGCCGGGCACCTGATAGGCGGTGCCCTCGAAGATCACCGGGATGAACTGCCCGTCCGTCGTGAGCCAGGCGCCGTTGCTGCTGGTCACCTCGATCGTGTCCGTCAACGCCTCGCCCGGCACCGCGAGATGCTGGTCCGCCTCCGACACGGCCTGCGGCTGGAACGGCACCACCGAAGTCTCCGTCACGCGGCCGAACCAGTCGGTGAACGAGTCCGAGAGATACTTGCCAGTCTCGCCCTGCGTGGTCTTGTCGATCTGCCAGACCCACGTGTAGAACCCTGACTCCGGGGCGGTGATCGTGCCGGGAGAGGCGTAGGAACCGGCACCGGTCAACGTCACCTCCTCAACACCGACGACCGGAGTGCCAGGTGGTGCGGTGTCTGCTTCGGCGGGCTGCTCGTCGAACGGGCCGTAGAGGATTCCGGTTGCCGTGACGGGGACAGGGGTGCCGCCGACGGTGATCCAGGTGCCCTTGGTGACGGTCACCGTGAGCTGATCCACGAACGCATCGCCCTCGGCGACGTAGCGGGAGGCGACCTGGGTGCCGATCTCGGGCTGGAAGTCCAACGGGATCTCCGGCGTCTCCGCGTGCGCGGAGATACCGGTAGAGGTCCCGGCGACGGCGGCGATGATCCGCTGCGAATCCGCAGTCGTATACAGGTCGACGGCGGCGCCGTACCCGGCGGCCGGTACGCTCATCGACGCCTCGATGCGGTAGGCGGCTGCACCATCCGCCGGGGTGCCCGTGATGCCGTACTGCCCGGCGCCCACCGTGCGCGATGCCCCGCCGCCGGCGAACACGCCGCCGGTGAGGGTCGCGGTGCCCTGCAACGACGACGGATGCGCGGCGACGGTGAGCGTCCCCGCGTACTGATCGGACATGGACAGGCTCAAGGAGAGGGACGGGTCGGCGACTGCGTTCACGGACGCTTCCTGCCGCATGACGGCGAGGTTGGCGAGGATCGTGCCCCGCACCCCGGCGGGTGCGCGGGCGACGTAGTAGTCATCGCCGGACATGCCGTGGCTGTTGTAGACGCCGGGATCGGCGACCGACCACACGTAGAGCGCGACGGCCGCGGTGAGGTTCGGATCGCCCGACTGCCCCACCGGTCCAGCACGTAGTTCAGCTCCGCGAGCTGCTGCCGTGACAGCTCGTCCAGCGAGGTCACCGTCTGCGGGTCCGAGGTCTGCCCGAACGGGGCGTTCGCACCGAGGTCGATGCAGTACGCCTGCCGCCCGTCGACGTCGGTGCTGTACGCGCCGAGGAACCCCAGCCCCTCGTCGTAGCCGACCCCGTGACTGCCCGCGTGCGCCGGGGAGGTGCTGAGTATGACGGAGCCGGCCGCGACGAGGAGCATCACCATCAGCGAGGCCATCCAGTGCCGCAAGGCCCCTGGCGGGCGCGTCCAGATCGGGGGCGGGGAATCGGTCGACACAGACATGGGCGGTCCTCCTGGCTTTCAGCGGATGGACAGCCGTGGAGCCGTCCAGCCAGCAGGTGCGCCCGCCCTCTCCCGCCTGGGCGTTTCCCGAACCCGGTCGGAGGTTCAGGACTCGAGCGCATTCGGGACGTGCGTCCCGAATGCCGTGCGTTCTTCCGTTCGCGTGGTTGCTGTTGCTGCCACGAACGCTAGGTGCGCCGGGATGGCAGCATGCGGAGGCTCAGAGCAGGTTGATCGAGATATTCGCAATGGAGTTGCTGATTTCGTGATATCGGTGCGGGATGAGTTCCCGCTCGCAGGTTTTCGCGAGACGGAATGTCTGTCATCTCTGACCCTGCGGCATCCCGGGGGTCCGGGGGTGTGCATGCGATCGGGAGGACGTTCAGCGGCCCGAGGGGGATCAAGCCGATGCCGTCAGGAGGGCGGCGGAGCGTCGGGCGGCGCGGATGCCGTTGAGGATGACGACGACCTCCGCGACCTCGTGCACCAGGACTACCCCGGCTAGTCCGAGGACGCCGAACAGGGCCAGGGGCAGCAGCACGATGATGATCGCCAGGGACAGGCCGATGTTCCCGGTCATGATGCGCCGGCCGCGGCGGGCGTGGAGCAGGGCTTTCGGGATGAGGCGCAGGTCGGTGCCGGTGAAGGCGACGGAGGCGGACTCGATCGCGGCGTCGGAGCCGGTGACGCCCATCGCGATCCCGACGTCGGCGGCGGCGAGAGCGGGCGCGTCGTTGATGCCGTCGCCGATCATTGCAGTGCGGCGGGTCTGGCGGGAGGCTTCGATCGCGGACGCCTTGTCGGCAGGCAACAGCTCGGCCCGGACCTCGATGATGCCGGCCTGGGCGGCGAGAGCGCGGGCGGTGCGCTCGTTATCGCCGGTGAGCATGACCGTCTCAATGCCCGCGGCGTGCAGATCGCGGACAGCTTCGGCGGCCTCGGGACGCAGCTCGTCGCGGATACCGATGATGCCCGCGACCTGCCCGGCGGTCTCGACCACAGCGACGGTCATGCCCTGCTCCTCCAACGGGGCCGCCTGCTCGCGAAGGCCCGCGGGGTCGATCCATCGGGGCGACCCGACCCGCACCAGTTCGGTGCCGTGCCAGCCGCTGATGCCCTGCCCGGAGTGCTCCGTCACCTCGGTGACCGTCGCGGGGCGGGGAGCGGCGGTGAGGATCGCGGTGGCGAGGGGGTGGGTGCTGTGCTGCTCGAGCCCTGCCGCGATGGCGAGCACTGTGTCACGGTCACAGCCGGGGGCGGTGTGGACGGCGACGACCTCGGGGCGGCCACGGGTGAGGGTGCCGGTCTTGTCGAGTGCGACTGTTTGGACGGCGCCGAGCTGTTCGAAGGCGTGGCCGGACTTGATGATGACGCCGAAGCGGCTGGCCGCGCCGATCGCGGAGATCACCGTGACCGGCACCGCGATCGCCAGCGCGCACGGGGATGCGGCGACCAGCACGACCAGCGCCCGCTCGGTCCACAGGGCCGGGTCGCCGACGATGAACCCGAACACGACGATGACGGCGGCGAGGATCAAGATCGCCGGGACCAGGGGGCGGGCGATCCGGTCGGCCAGACGGGCGCGCTCGCCCTTGCGAGCGTTGGCCTGCTCAACGAGCGTGACGATCGTGGTCAGCGAGTTGTCGCGTCCATCCGCGGTCGCCTCGATCTGCAATGCCCCGGTTCCGTTGATCGACCCGGCAGGCACCGCAACACCCGGGCCGACCTCGACGGGGATCGACTCGCCGGTGATCGCGGACGTGTCGATGCTGCTACGGCCCGAGACGACCACGCCGTCGGTAGCGACACGCTCACCGGGCTTGACGACGAGGATGTCGAATTCCTGGATGTCCGCGGCCGGGATGGTTGTCTCCCCGGACAGGCGGGAGACGGTCGCGGTCTCGGGGATGAGGGCCAGCAGCGCGCGGAGGCCCCCGCGGGCGCGGTCCATCGCCCGGTCCTCCAGCGCCTCCGCGATCGAGAACAGGAACGCCAGAGCGGCGGCCTCGCCCACATGCCCGAGCAGCACCGCCCCGACCGCGGCGATCGTCATCAGCAGCCCGACACCCAACCTGCCGCGCAGCAGACGGCGGATCGCGCCGGGCACGAACGTCCACGCCCCCGCGAGCAGACCCACCGCCCACACGACCGTCGGAGCGACCGGAACCCCCGCCCATTCCAGGACCCATCCGGCCAGCAGCAGCACCCCGGAGGCCAGCGGCAACAGCATCCCCGGATCGCGCCACCACGAAGCGGTGTCCTCGCCGCCGTGGCCGTGGCCGTGATCGTGCTCGTCATCGTGATCGTGGCCGTCGTGCCCGTGGTCGTCGTGCTCGTGCTCTTGACGCCCGTGAGCATCAGAGCCAGGCACGGTCGTGTCGGCGGGAAGGGGCGGGCGGCGGGTGAGGGTGATCGGGGTGCGCTCGAAGCCCTCGTCGGGGCCGCAGCACTCCCGGCTCACGCCTGAGCCCCCGGCCCGCAGCACAGCGGCACGTCGCAGTGCTCGTCCTGGCAGTCGTAGCCGTCGTCTACCGCGAGCACGACATCCATCAACGCGGTCAGCGCCCTCGTCAGATGCGGGTCAGCGATCTCATACCGCGTCTGCCGACCCTCCGGGGTCGCCACGACGATCCCGCAGCCGCGCAGGCACGACAGATGGTTCGACACGTTCGTGCGCGTCAACCCCAGATCGCGCGAGAGCTGCGCCGGATACCCCGGCGCGGACAGCAGAGACAACAGGATGCGAGAGCGGGTCGGGTCAGCCATCGCCCGGCCGAGCCGGTTCATCACGTCAACCCGCGGAGCAACAGTCAGCATGTAATGACCATACAGCGAACGGTGACCTATCGGAAGCCTGGGAGAATCGACCCATGCGGACGACGGTCGAGTGGATGGAGCGATACCAGGTTCCCCTCTACCTCGCCGCCCTTGCCCTCGGTGCCAGCGTCGGGCTGCTGATCCCGCCCGTCGCGCATCCGGCCGAGCTCGCGATCAACCCGGTGCTCGCGCTGCTGCTCTACGCGACCTTCCTCGGCGTCCCGTTCTCGAAGATCGGCCAGGCATTCCGCGACGCGCGATTCCTCGCCACGGTCATGGTGGTGAACTTCCTCGTCGTGCCGGTCGTGGTCTGGCTGCTGTCGCGGATCGTCGCCCACAACCAAGTGCTCCTCGTCGGGGTGCTGTTCGTGCTGCTCACGCCGTGCGTGGACTACGTCATCGTGTTCACCGGCATCGCCGGCGGTGCGAAAGACCGGCTGCTCGCGGCAGCCCCGCTGCTGATGCTCGCGCAGATGCTCCTGCTCCCGTTCTACCTCTGGGCGTTCGTCGGAGCCGAGTTCGTCGCCACCATCGACCTCGCCCCCTTCATCGAGGCGTTCGGGCTGCTCATCGTCCTGCCCCTGGCCGCTGCCGGCCTCACCCAGCTCGCCGCCACCCGCACCCGCTGGGGCCACCGCGTCCAGGAAGCCGTGCTGGGGGCGATGGTGCCGCTGATGATGCTCACCCTCGCCGTCGTCGTAGCCTCTCAGATCGCTGGGGTCGGACAGCAGCTTGGCGCCCTCCTGCTTGCCATCCCCGTCTACGTCCTGTTCGCCGCAATCATGGTCCCGATCGGCGCCGGATTCGCCAAGATCGCGCGACTGGACGTGCCCGCCCGCAGGGCGATCGTTTTCAGCGGCGCAACCCGCAACTCCCTCGTCGTCCTCCCGCTCGTCCTCGCCCTGCCTGCGGCATTCGACCTCGCCCCGCTCGTGGTGGTCACACAGACCCTCGTCGAGCTCATCGTCATGGTGATCTTCGTCCGCCTCATCCCACGCCTGATTCCCAACTGAGCCGCGGAAGCCGTCCAGGCGTGACGCCCGGAACTCACGACCTCACACATCCTGAGACGGCACCTCAACACGCAAGTTCCCCACCTACTCGCCTTCACGATTCATGAACTCACGGGAGTTCTGCGTTCATGCGGCCGGTGGTGTCGAACGCGGCGAGCTCGGCGGGGTGGAGCTGGTGCTGGACGACGAAGGAGCGGTCCTTGATCCGCCAGAGCCCCTGCCCGGTGCCGAGCGACGACAGAAGGCGCTGCTCGGTACCGGTCAGCCCGAGCGCGAGAGCGGTGGAACCGAGCTGATCGGCTTCCTGCCGGTAGACGATCCGCGTTTCGGCATTCGCCAGCAGCGACGAGGCGAGCGCCCGCATCGCGGAGCCCTGATCGCCCACATTGTCGAGGTCGGAAAGCTTGTGGAAGATGAGCATGTTGGCGATCCCGAAATGGCGGGCGAGTCGCCACTGGGCGTCCATCCGCCGCAGCAGCGACGGGTAGGCCATCAGCCGCCACGCTTCGTCGTAGACCACCCACCGCTGCCCGCCGGCCGGGTCCGAGAGGGCCGCTTCCATCCAGGCGGAGGAGCAGGTCATCAGCACGGACAGCAGCGTGGAGTTCTCCGCGACACGGGACAGGTCGAGGGACACCATCGGCAAGGACGGATCGAAGCGCACCGTGCTCGGGCCGTCGAACAAGCCCTGCAAGTCGCCGGCCGCCAGCCGGCGCAGCGCGTGGCCGACCAGCCGCCCGTCCTCGGCAAGCCGGCCGTCCGGGTCATCGGCGGGGTTCGGGGCGAGCACGCGGTCGACGACCATCGGCAGGATCGGCACCTCCGCGCTCCGCACGGCATCCCGCAGAGCGAGGTCGATGGCGGTGTGCTCCAACGGCGAGAGAGTCCGGTCCAGCACGGTCTCCGCGAGCGCGCCGATCAGGTCGCGGCGGCGGGACGCGACCTGCGTGGCCCACTCGATGTCGGAGACGGACGAGGGGCGGTGGCCTTCATCGAGCGGGTTGAGGCGGTTGCGCAGCCCGTGGCCGAGGATGATCGCCCGGCCGCCGACCGCCTCCGCGACGGCGGTGTGCTCGCCTTTCGGGTCGCCGGGGACGTAGACGCGGCGGCCGAACGGCAGGGAGCGGGTGTAGAGGGACTTCGCAAGGCTCGACTTGCCGGAACCGACGATCCCGGCGAGCACGACGTTGGGGGCGGTGATGAGGCCGCGCTGGTAGAGCACCCACGGGTCGTAGACGAAGCTGCCGCCGGAGTAGAGGTCCTGGCCGACGAACACCCCCGCGCTGCCGAGGCCCCCTTCGGCGAGGAACGGGTACTGGCCGGCGAGGGTCGCGGAGGTGTCCTGGTGCTTGGGGAGCCGGAACCGGCCCGGCGTGCGCAGCGCCGCTGCCCCCGGCTCGCCGCTCGGGGCAGGTAGGTCGTCGCACGGCGCTCGGCCTGCTCGGCGTCCCACTTCGCCTTCGCGTCGGCCTTGCGGCTCGCGCGCGCGTCGGCCTCGACCTGGGCGGCGGCCTTCTGTCGTGCCTTGCGGTGCCGGCGCTGCTCGCCTTCCGGGCCGACGAGCACGCTGGTGTGCAGCCGGTCCTCGTCCTGGCCGGTCACAGGGCGACGCCCCGGCCGGGTGAGGCCGTGCGCGGGGCACGGGCGTACCAGTCGGTCGTCTCCGGCTGGGACGCGGAAGCGGCCCGGCGCTCGGCGCGGCGCGCGGCGGGCGCGGGCGTGTCGATGCCGAGGAGTTCCGGGTCGGGCACGGCGTCGTACTCGCGCAGCAGGGAGACGCGCCCGAGGAACGGGCTGTAGGTGAGCGTGTAGACGTCCTTGGTCGCCGCGCGGTCCAGCGCCCCGCGCGGTGGGTTGTCGTAGACGTACCCGTTGGCGAGGGCGTCGCGCACGGTGTCCTCCCCGTGGTCGTACCCGGCCAGGTGCTCGATCGCGGCGTCCGTGCCGGAGGCGTGGATCAGGTCGAGCATCCTGTCGCCCTCGCCGCCGTCGAGGAACACGACGCTGATCCACCGCCGCCCCGCGGCAGGCTCCGCGGCGTCCGGGGCATCCGGGGGCTGGGGGCCGGGTTCGGCCAGCTCGCTCAGCGCGTCGGCGTTCACCCGCGCGGCCTCGGCGATGCGCTCCGGGAACAGGCCCGCGTTCTCCGGGCTCGTGCCGGGGTTGTCGATCGCGTACTGCCGCGCCTCGCCCGCTGCGGAGAGGAACCCGGCGAGCTCTCGCACCGCCCGCTCCGGGGCGACCGGGGCTCCGGCGCCGGTGAACAGGTCCCGGCCCTCCACGGCCTCCCCGGTCGCGGCGTCCTCGATGCGGTAGGCGTAGCGCTGATGCTCACCCAGGGGCGTGTCCGCCCACACGGTCAGCGTGAGCTGCCCCGCCCGTGCGGTGGTGCGCTCGGGTCCGCTTCCACCGGGGTCCGGCGGGGCCTTGGGATGCCAGGCGATCCGGCCGGAGTGCTGGGAGGCGGTGTCCAGGCGGAACTCCACCGTGTCCAGGACGGTGCCGGCCTCGCGCAGCATGTCTGCTGCCGCGTAGGCGAACGCGCGACCGATCAGCGGATCGCCCTCGTCGGTGCGGGCCTGGCCGCTGGCGGCGACGTGCGTTTCCGCGAGCTGGCCGAGCACCTGCCGCAGCGACCGGACGCCGGCCAGCAGCTCACCGATCACCGCGTAGGTGTCGGCGGGGTCATCGAAGGCGCGGCTCGCGTGCGCGAGGCCGCGCAGCGCGGCGGACGCCTCGGCGGCATCCTTCATCGGGTCATCGAAGGTCGGCATGATCGGCTCCTCACAGGTCGGGTCGGTGGTGCTCGGCAGGTGCGCCGGGTCACACCGAGCGGCACAGCGGCAGCGCGGCAACGGTGAACGCGACCGCCTGCTGGCCGACGAGCCGCCGCGTCTCGCAAGATGCTTGGATCGCGGCCTGCTCGACCGCGGCCACCGCAGCGTCGAGCTCATCCACGGTCGACGCGGAGACGGACACGAGGCCGGAGACGCGCAGCACGCCGTGCCCGGCGGTCAGGTCGGCCTCCTGCTGGAGCACGTCATCGAGCTCGGCGGACGATCCGGCGTCCTCGACCTGGCCGATCTTGCGGCGCTGGGCGGCGTCGGAGATGAGCTCGGTCTTCTTCTTCCGCAGGTCCCGGGCGGCCTGGTCGGCGCGAACCGGGGTGTAGTGCAGGGCGAGGGTGCGCAGGATGCCGTTGGACAGCACCAGCGGGGCGAGGAAGCCGGGGAAGACCTGCGAGCGGGGCCACTCGCTGATCCACAGCACCGCATGGTGCGCGGAGTCCGACCGCAGCCGCTCCCACGTCTCCGTGACCGCGACCGGGCCGGCGGTGGCGAGGTCTCGGCCGAGGGTGCCGTGGCGTTCCAGGGCGGGTGCGACGGCGGGGTCGTAGGCCGAGCGGAGGATGACGGCGACCTCGCCGGGGGTCAGCCACCCGGTCGAGGTCAGCTCCGCCGCCCGCAGCGCGGTCGTCAGGGTGGTCATCTCCTGGCGCAGCACCGCCGCGGACCCGCGCATCCCGCCGCCGGAGGTCCTGACCTGCCGGGCGGCGGCCTTCATGTCCAGCGCGAGCGAGATGGTGGTCGCGTGCCGTTCCCCGGCGGGGCCGGCCCGCTCGATCAGCTCGGCGTAGGTGGTCGCGGCCCAGGAGCGGTCGTTGGTGCCGTGGGTGCGCCACCACTCCGCGAGGCCGGTGCCGGAGTCCGGCAAGGTCCGCTCGGACACCTGAATCCGCGCGATCCGCCCGGAGCGGCACGCGGCGGCCAAGACGCGGCCCCAGCCGGAGACGCGGCGCTGCTGCTCGCCCGGATCGAGGAGCACGAACGCGGGATGGGAGACGCCGAGGATCGCGGTGAGTGTCTGCGCGTGCGGGTCGTGGATCATCGCGGCCCCGGTCTCAGGGTCCTCCCACTCCCGCAGCGGCGCGGCATCGCCGGGCAGAGCGAGGGTCCCGGCGGGGCGAGGCTTGATGATGCGGCGCCGGTAGACGAGCTGCCCGAGATACGTCCGCGACACCCAGCGAGCGAGGATCGGCACCCACTCGATCGCCTTCCGCCCGCCAGCGGGGATCACCGCGAGCAGGGCGGCCCCGGCCCACAGGGGCGAGGTCCAGGCCAGGCCCATGCCGCCCGCGGTGTAGAGGGAAGCGACGACGGTGAGGATCGCCACGCCGAGCACGACGAGCTGCGGCAGGGACAGGCCGAGCATGATCCCCCGTTTGGTGAGGCGGGAGAACTGCACGGGCGCGAGCTGGTAGTCGCTGTGCGTGTTGGTCGCCATCGGTCACTCCTTCCCGGACGGCGTGGACGACGGGGCCGACGGCGGGTCCGCCCGGCGCGGCGCCGGCTGGGCCGGAGCCTGCGACGGCGCGGGACGTGCGGGCGGGACAGGGGGCGGGGATGCCTGCTCGGCCGCCTGTCCCGCGTGGCTCTCGGCGGCCCCGCCGACCGCGCCGCCGAGCTTCGGCCCGGCGGTCGCGGCACCTTTGACGACCGCGGCCCCGGCGACCACGGCCAACCCGACCGGCCCTGCCGCCGCGCCGGCACCGGCGCCACCAGCCGCGGCACCGGCCCCCGCGCCCCCGGCTGTGCCCGCACCGGCTGAGGATGCGGCGGCTCCGCCCCCGGCGGTGGCCGCGCTCGAGCCCGCGCCGCCGGATGGTCCGCCGGCAGCCGACCCGGCGGCACCGGGGCCGCCCGATCCGCCCCCGGCGGGTGCGCCGCCGCCGTCGAGCACCTTCTTCGCGGTGTCGGCGGAGGGTGCGGCGGGGATCGGGACGGGCCGGTTGAGGGCGGACTTCGCCTCCTGCTCGGAGCTCATCGCGTGGTACATGTCGAAGCCGACGAACGACAGGAACTTGTAGGTGATGTAGGGCGCAAAGCTCGCCACGAACATCAAGACCACGCCGGCGATGGGGTCGCTGATCGAGGCGAGGTCGGCTTCGATGGGCGAGGCGACCTGGGCGATGGCGACGAGGAAGATCACGACCAGGACGAGCTTGGAGAAGATCAGGGCGATGACGAACGCCGCCCACTTGGCGAACCATCCCTTGGTCGCATCCCACGTCGCCCCGGCCAGGGCGATGGGGCCGAAGACGATGGCGACCAGCAGCAGCGCCTTGCGGATGAGGAGGCTGAACCACACGATCGCCGCCGCGCTGATCGCAAGGCCCGCGAGGAAGATCGTGAGGATCGCGCCGACGCCGGGCGCGGCGATGTTGATGCCCGCCAAGCCGGTGGCGAGGAGCGCGATCTGGGTGCCCATCGTCTCCATCGAGTTGCCGGTGGCCTGCACGATCCCGACCGCGAGCTGGTCGGTGACTTCCAGCAGCAGCGCCGTGAGGGTGATGACCAGGAACGACCCGAGCACGCTCTTCGCCAGCCCGAGCGCCGCGCGCGACATTGCGGTGGGGTCGCGGTGGATGAGGCCGGTGATGAGCTGCAAGCAGAAGAAGATCAGCATCACGAAGACCGCAACGCCGAACAGGACGTTGTAGACGCCGATGTACTCCGGGCTGGTGACGTCCACGAGGGTCGTGGTGTCGAACACCTGCCAGACGGCCTCGAACAGCCATGCGGCGGCGCCGGCCATCGCCTGGCCGAGCCAGTCGAACGGGGCCGCGACCAGGGAGGCGGTTCCTTCGCCGACGGCGTCGCAGACGGAGGAGATGACCGGGACGTCGCAGACGCTCATTGGCCTGGCTCCTCGTTAGCCGGGCGCTCGCTACGCGGTGTCATACCGCTTGCCCCACGCCCCAGAAGAAGTTGACGAGGGTGACCGCGGCGCCACAGATGATCGCCGCCCCGCAGGACACGAGCACGCCGAGCTTGCCGCGTGAAGCGAGGTGCGGGTTGGAGGAGTTGGCGCCGAAGCCCCACACGATCGCCGAGATGATGAGGGCGAGGACGGAGAGGATTAGGCCAACGGTCATCACCGCGCCGACGATGATGCGCAGTTGCTCGATCCCGGGAAGGCCGGACGAGTTGGGGTCGATGTCGATCACGGTTGTGCTCCTTGATGGTCGAGACGGAGTTCTCGACGGTCAGGTGCGCGCTGCCTGCCCGGCCGGCCTGGGCGGTCAGAGCTGGGTGCCGAGGTCGAGCAGGAAGTTCATCCACGCGACCCCGGCGCCGGCGAGCGCAGCGGCGCCGACCGACACCCACAGGCCGGTGCGGGCCTTGGTGGCGGCCTGGTAGTTGCCGTTCGCGGCACCGACCGCCCACACGATGGCGCAGACGATGAGCATGAGCACGGCGATGATGAGCACGAACATCAGCAGCGCGCCCACGATCGACTGCAACTCGGCGGAGCCGCCCACACCGTCGAAGTCGGGGAACACGTCCATCACGCATCCCCACCCGTGCAGGCGGCGAGAGTCGTGTCCCCGGCGGCGACGCCTTCGGCGCCGTGCTCGGTGAGCCACACATCGGAGTCGACCGCCTCGGCGCCTTGCCCGCCGGGGCGGATTTCCAAGTGCAGGTGCGGGCCGGTCGACTTCCCCGAGGAGCCGACGTCGCCGATGTGCTGCCCCGCGGTGACCGTCTGCCCCTTGACGACGTGGATGCCGGTCTCCCACATATGGGCGTAGTACGAGGCGACCCGCTGCCCGCCGACCGTGTGCTCGATGATGACGAGCCCGCCGTAGGAGCCGGAGTATTCGGCGTGCACCACCAGGCCGTCCGCGACGGCGAGGATCGGCGTGCCGTCCGCAGCAGCGAAGTCGCTGCCGGAGTGGAACGCCCGATCCCCGGTCGTCGGGTCCTCGCGCCACCCGAACGGGCTGGTGCGCACCCAGGTCCCCTCGGGGAGCGGGAACACGAGCCGGGTAGTCTCCGGCACGACCGGCGCCGCCCCGCCCCCGTTGCCTGAGCCCGCGGGCCGGGTGAGGGCGGTCAGGATCGCCTCGGCGACTGGCTGGTAGTTCTGATACCTGTCCGGGTAGGCGGATACCTCGACGGCCTGGGCGGCCTCGCCAGGGTCCATGCCCTCCCAGCCGGGGATGTCGAGCAGCCCCCTGGGGCTCGGGTAGTTCGGGCTGGCCTCGCCGCCGTAGAATGCGCGGGCCTGGTAGGCGGCGTCCATGAGCTCGGCGACGGTGCCCCAGCCGGCGGCGGGCCGCATCTGGAACAGGCCGAGGCTGTCGTGATCCGATCCGTTGCCGTCGTTCGGGTAGTCGCCCGACTCGGGGTAGGCGCCGGTGTTGGCGAGCATCCGCAGGCTCGACTCGGTGAGGGCCGCCATCAGCGCGATGACCACGCCGGGCCGGCCGACCCCGGCGGTCTGCGAGCCAGTGGTGATGATCGTCGCGGCGTGGGTAAGCTGCGCCCGGTTCAGCGTGATCGTGGTGCCGTCCCGGGTGGTCGCGGTCAGCGAGTCCGGGATCGGGCCGACGATCAGCGAGCCGGGCAGGCACGCAGCGGACGCGGACGGGTTGACCACCGTCGCCACGCCCAGCAGGACGGTGGCGGGGGCGAAGAACAGCAGCGCGACGGCGAGGGCGGCGAGCTTCCTCATCACGGCAGGTCACCCACCGTCAGCGCAGCGGGTTGTCGAGCTCGGACAGCCGCAGCACCTCGCACAGCCCCGAGCTGCCGCGGCCAGGGATCGGGGGCGTGCAGACGAGGAACACGGTGAAGGCGACGGGCCGGGATGCCTCGACCGACTCGGTGCCCCAGGTGCCATCGCGGTGCCGGGTGCCGGTGATCGTGTACGCGGTCGCGCCGGCGGGAATCTGGCCGGGGGCGGCCTGCTCCACGGCGGTCTGCCAGGCGTCGGGGATGACGGCGGTGTCGATGGTGAGCCACTGGCGGGTCGCGTACTGCCGGAGCTGCGCCCACGCCTCCGCGGTGGGGAGGTAGGCGCGCACGTCGCTCACCAGCGCATCCGCCTCGGCGGTCGCGGCCACGTCCGCGAGCACCTGCGCGTAGTCGGACGGGCCGTAGCCGGAAGCGGTGTCCCAGGAGAACAGGGCTGTGGCGACGTTGCGGGCGAACGCCTCGGGGTCGCCGGTGTGCGGCACCGCCGCCGGCTCCGTCCCCTGGCCGGCTCGGGCGAGGCCGTGGCGGCCGGGGGCGGTGCGTCCGAAGGATCGGGGCGGACTGTGCCGGGGCCGCGTAGCAGCCCGTAGATGCCGACGCCGACGAGGATCAGCAGGGCCAGGCCCCCGGCGATGGCGGCGATCAGCAGGCGGCGACGGCG
Organism: Microbacterium schleiferi; assembly: GCF_015565955.1. Classification (NCBI taxonomy): domain Bacteria; kingdom Bacillati; phylum Actinomycetota; class Actinomycetes; order Micrococcales; family Microbacteriaceae; genus Microbacterium; species Microbacterium schleiferi. The sequence continues at coordinate 1,158,171 of NZ_CP064760.1, forward strand.
ACGGTCGGCGGCGGGGTCCATGTGCGAGTCCCTTCCCGGGCGAGATGTGATGTCGCCAGGCAGGTGCGCTGCGTCGCACCCGAGCCGGATCAGGCGATGTGCTCGGCGCGGGAGCGCCGTGCGGCACGGGCCGCGTCCGCGAACGCGAGGGTGCCGTCGACCGCCTGCTCGAACCTGACCCACTGCTCCTCGGTGAGCGCCGGGCCGACCTCGGCGGGGTCGTAGTGCAGCCACCAACCGGCCAGGTCGTCCCAGGTCGCGGTGAACACCGTCAGCGGGAACGGCACCGGCTCACTCGTCTCCAACGCCGACAGCGCCGACCGCTTGCCCTTCCGCCCAGCGCTCTTCGCGGCCCTGACGCGGGCGAGGGCGGCTTGCGCCAGCGCCTCCATCTCCGCGGTCTTCGCCTCCTGCTCGGCGCCGCGCACCGCGGCGGCCTCGGCGCGGGCCTGGGCGCGCAGCTCCGCCGGCTGGGCGGGGTCGGCGGCGAGCTGGTCGAGATCGGCCAGGGTCAGCTCCGCGTTGATCCGCAGGTGCGAGGGGTAGACCTTCCCGCCGGCCTTGATCCGCTCGACCTCCTCCGCGGCGCGCTGGCGCACAGTCTCCGGCTGGGACTCGTCGGCGGCGAGGTATTCGAGGCGGCCGATGCGCTCGAACGTCGTGTAGGAGGCGCGGCCGGTCACCATCCGGGCGGCCTGCGCCCGCGCGTCGCCGGGGGTCGTGTTCCACGGTGCCGCCAACTTGGCGGCACCGTCTTCCCCGGCCTCATCCGCGGCGTGGAACCGGGTGGCCTCCTGACGGCGCGCGGCGTCCTCGGCCAGCAGCACCTTCAGCTCCCGGTACAGGGCGGCGGCCTCCAACTGGGTCAGGGGCTTGTGCAGGAGGTTGTCGTCCTGCTCCGCCAGGAGCTGCCCGAGCCGGTCGGACACCCCCGCCCGCACCCAGACATTGACCGTCTTCCAGCCCAGCTCTCTGATCGCGGCAAGCCTTCGGGCGCCGCAGATCAGGTGCCCGTCGAGGGTGATCGTGATGGGCTGCAACAGGCCGCCCCGGCGGATCGACTCGACCAGCGGGGCGAGGTCTCCAAGGTCGTGGCGGTGCCGGCGCCCGACCGTGATGGAGTCCACGGTGCGCTCCAGCTCGATGTGCCCTGCCGGTGTGGTGCTCATCGGCGCTCGATCCCTGGGGCGGCGAGGCCCGCTGCGAGCACGAGGCCGTCGTCCAGCAGTAGCGCGCGCAGCGGCTCGCCGATCAGCAGCCGCAGCAGGACGCCGCGGCCCGCGTTGGTGTGCGCGAAGGCCGGGTCCGGGGTGCCGAGCACGATCCGCAGCAGCGCCGACCAGGACGCGCCGGGAAGGTCCAGCAGCGCACGGGCCTGCCGGTCGCGGCGCAGCCCCTCGAACGCCGACGAGCGGGAGGCCGCCTCGGCAAGCCTCGCGGTGACATATTCGACGGCCGCGCGGGCGGTGCCCGGCTCCCACCCGAGCAGAGAGAAGAACGCGATCGTGTCCTCCACCGCCGCGGCCACGGTCGTCACCGGCTCGGCCGGCGAGTCCTCGGGCTCCTCGTGGTCGGCGAACGGGTCGGCGTGGAATGCCGGGTGGTAGTCGGACAGGGGGTTCTCGCGGTCGCTGAACCGCTCCGCGTCGTGGAACACGGAGTAGCGGGGCCGGCGGGCCTGGTGCACCGACACCAGCAGCCCGTTGCCGCGCTCCTCGCCGATGCAGGTCACCTGCACCGCTCGGGTCACCACCGCCCACGGGTCCTCCGCCCGCCTCGTGGCGGCGCCCCGCATCGCCTCGAATGCCGCCGACGCGGCCTCCCACGGGTCCAGCCCGTGCTTGCGGGCCAGAGCGGCGTACTTGTCGGCGGCGTGCCTCATCAGCGCGGCCGCCTCCGGGTCATCCCGCCATGCGCCGCGTCCCGCCTGGTGCAGACGGTTCAGCAGGGCGCGCAGCGCCTCCGAGTCCTCGAAACGATTCCGACGGTCGCGGGCGCTTGTGCTTCGCATTCCGGCACCTCCTGACCAGGAGGTGCGCACCCGCCATCCAGCCGCCGGGCTCGCCGTCGTGCCGGGGGAGCGCATGGCTACCTCACCCCAGCCCGATCCCGGAGCGCGACACCCACGAGAACCGCCCCCCAGACCCACGGCCGAACGCCGACGCCGGGGGCAGCTTCCGAGCCCGCTCGCTCACCGCATGCCCCGCCTTCATCACGCCGCGGCCGGTCGCGCCTGCCGTCTGGATGGTCGCGTGGCGGGAACGCCGGGCGAACTCGGCCTGGAAGTCGATCCCGCGCCCGGCGATCCGCCCCGACCGTGACACCAGCAACTCAGACGGACGCACCCACTCGACCTCGTGAGCCTTCGCCTTCGCCACCTCGTCCTTCGCCACGAGCGAGGGGTCCGTGTGGCGAGCGAGCTCCGAGGTCTCCGCTTCGTTGGCCTTCGCCAGCCTGCGCTCCTGGTCATCTGCATCGTCGCGGACGACGGAACGCGGCGTGATGTGTTCGTTCATGCGATCAGCTCCCTCTCGGTCTCCTGCCGATCAGGTGCACCATCCAGGGCCGTCTCCTGCTTCGGGAACCACCGGCCCACCGTGGACGGTGCGACGTCGAGCTCTCGGGCGATCGCCTTGTTCGACCACCCCTCCTCCCGCAGCCGAGCCGCGACCTGCCGCCGGCCAGAATGGTCCTCCACGGGCCGTTCCCTGACATCCGGCTCGGGCAGGCTCTCAATGGTCAGCGCCGGTACGACGTCGACGATGGCCTCCGGGTTGACAGACTCGACTTCCTCGGCGGGGCGGGAGCGGACGAGCACCACGGTCAGGTGCGTCGAGGCCAGCAGAACGAGCGGCGGCACCGCGGCCACGCACGCGGCGAGCACGCCGGGCACGTCCGCGTCGGCGGCGACGATGGCGTGCAGCGCGTTCGCGGTGACCGAGATGAGCGCACCCCCGGCCAGCAGCGTCCACGGATACCAGGCGGCCTTCTGCCCGGCGAGGGCGACGACGGCGACCGTGGCTACCACGATCAGTCCGTCCACGATCACCGGCCACGCCCACGCCTGCCCCGCATCGACCCCGGAGCGGCGGGCCAGGTCCGCGAGGGCGGTGAAGGACAGCCAGAACGCGCCGGCCGCGATCAGCACCGTCCCCGCGACGGCGGTGACCACCGCCAGCCGGGCGCCCCGTGTCCGGATGACCGGGTTCACGAGAGCACCTGGCTTCCGACCCCCGCCGCCCGGCGAGGCGGCTCCGCCTGCCCTGGCGCGGCGCTCTGCGGGCGTGGGGGTGCGGCGCCGACCGCGCGGTAGGCGGAGCGGATCGTCACGAACACCTCCCGCGGCGGCAGACCCGCATGTTCGGCCGCCGGCCCCAGCGCATCCAGCGCCGACGCCGGGGACGCGCCGGCCTCCGCGAGACGGCACGCGGCCCAGAACAGGCCCCGGTTGCGCTCGCCCTCCCCGAGCGCGGCGACCCACCCGGCCAGCCGCTCCGCATCCTGCCCCCGTGACTCGGCCCCGGTGCGGCGGAACGACGGGGCAGGGCGCGGGTCGAGGAAGTTCCGCAGCGCGGCCGCATCGACCGGGCGGACCTCCGGCTTGGCGCTGTGCAGGAGCCCGTAGTGGCCGACCACCTCGCCGCCGGATCGGATGATCGAGGACGGGACGATGATGTAGCCGCCGGCACCACGGAAGTCCACCTGAGCCTTCGCCGCCTGCCACGACGGCTGCGGGCGGTCGGGGTCGGCCGGGTAGTAGGCGTGCATCCCGCCAGAGGCGCTGTGCACGAGCGCCGCCCATCCGGTCACCAGCCCGGCGCGGCGGGCACGGTCGAACGAGGCGAACCCGGCATCCGAGCCCTTGGCGTCGACGTCGACCACATCCCAGCCCGACGCCGGCCCGGTCGGCATCCCGATGTTCGCGGTCGGCCACCGCTTCCACCATGCCTGCACCTGCCGGGGATCGGTCGTCGCCTCATGGAAGCCGTGCTCCACCAGCGGCCGCTTGCCGTCCGGCACGCACGGGAAGATCGGCACCCCGGCGCCGACGAACCGCGCTGCCGCCAGCGGCAGCGGCAGCGGCGCGACGGCGGCGAACAAGCGCCAGGGGTTCATCACAGGCTCCTCACCGCGGCGTCGGCCGCCGACACGGCGCGCTGCTCGACGGGCGGCGGCGAGGTGCGCTCCGCGCGCGGCCGGGCTGCGGCGTCGCGGTTCAGACCGGGCGGGTCGCCGGCTCCAATCTGCACGGTGTCGAGGGCGTCGAGGATCGCGGCCGCGGTCTTCCGCACCCGCTCCCCGGTGGACTGCACGACTTCGGCGGGCTCCTTGTCCTTGACCGTGCCGGCCCAGCCGGAGACGTAGGACACGGAGTAGGAGCTGGTGTCCATGCCGTGCGCGGCTCCGATCATCAGCGCCACCGACTCGGCCTCGACCTCCCCGATCCCGCGGTGCTTCGCCCAATCGGGGTTGTCCGGGCCGTGGAGGCGGACGTGGCCGAGCTCGTGCGCCAACGTCTTCACCTGCGCGGCCGGGTCCATGTTCGTCCGCACCGCGACCGTGCGCGCGGCGTAGTCGGTCAGGCCGTTCGCGCCGCGGATCATGCCCTCGTGCTCGACACGCAGCACCCGGTAGCCGTCCGCCTCGACCAGCGCGGCCAGACCGTCCCACAGCCCGGCGGGTGCCTCGCCTTCCAGCAGCCGCGGCACCGGCCGCTCGGGAATCGGATCGCCCGTGGTCTGCGAGGCATCCCACACGTACGCAGGCTTCGCGCCGACCATCCGCGAGCGCACCGCCTCGCCCGGCTTCGGCTTCTCCAACCGCCCGAGCCGCCGCCAGGACTCGGCATCCTTCGGTGTCGAGGACGCGAACCGTCCCGTCACCGGGGCGAAGATCATGTAGCCCGGCTGCCCCTTGACGACCTGCCGGCCGAGCGACTGCCATTGCCTGTACCCGGCGACGTGGGACGGCTCCGGGTCGGAAGCGCGGCCCTTCTCGTAGGCGTCGAGGTGCTGGGCAAAGATCAGCAGCGTGTTCCCGAACGACCGCGACCGGAACCGCGCCGCGAACTCCAGCGCACGCCGCCAGTCGTCACCAGACACCAGCCGCTCAACCGCACCGGCAAGCCGCGCGTGCAGCTCATCGAGCTTCGCGTCCCGCGCGGCTCGTGACTCTTCGTCCATCGCAGTCGCTGACCTCCTCCCCGCGGGCTGGCGGCATGTGCCGGTAGCCCTTGCGACTATGAGGTGCGCCGGGAGGATCAGGAGACCGAGACGGACGCCATGGAGAACGACCGCCAGGCTCTCCCATGAACCCGACGTGTCCCATCGGGTCTACCTGCCGGACTGCGCTTGGTCGATGGCTGTTGAGCAATCGGGGTTCAGGGTACGAGAACCACGAGTCACACGCCGCGATGCTGGACTGGATGGGCCAGGTTCCCCGCCATCGTTCTGTCATCGACTAGTGCTTTCGGAGCAGGATGGGTGAGGCGCGCTTCGATAGCGCGATGGCGTCGTACCAAACCTCCTGCGGAACCACGCTGATGCAACCCTGGCATCCGTCCAACCGACCTGCGCCGCTGCGCTCGCTACTGATAGGTCTGACTCTTCAAGCAAGCGTGTGAACTCTGTTAGTCGGAGTTCCCTGAGATACACCATCGGAGCGGCGCCGGTATGTGTGACGAATAGGCGCGTCAGGTGGGTGCGGGAGACGGAGACTGCGGCTGCAAGACGGAGGACGGTCCAGGGCTCAGCCATGCGCTCACGCAGGAGTTGTATTGCTCTTCCAACGTGACCGACTAGTTCAGGCTCCGTTAGCCGGCCGCTGATGGGCATCTGCTGCCCCGCGGGAGAAGCGCTCCGCTCGTGGGGAGCGAGTAGGACGGGAAGAGCCTGTTCCGCTGCGCGGGCAAAGAGCTCCACCGTCCGCACGGCGACGATCTCTGGAGGCGTTGCTTCATCGCGTAACAAACTCATCTGCCGCCAGATCGGCTCAAGGGCACGGAGCGCCGATAGCCCGAGATGAAGGACACGTGGGGCGCCGTCCCAATCCCGCAAATGCACACCAGATATCACTCGATCTCGGTGCGGAAGAAGCCAATTGCTCTGCGTTCTCAGAAACTCCTCATTGACGTAGAGCGTCCATGTGCGAACGGAGGGTAGCGGCCGCACTCGACACCATCTGCGACTGCCGAGGACGAGCGACATGCCAGGGTGTAGGAGATGGGTCCCCCGACCGTTTCTACGTCGACCAGACCCTCCATGACGAAGACGATTTTCGCGTGTTCGAATACCGCCCGGCTTGTGGGGAGCATCCGAGTAGTCTCTACGGTCGTGGCCAATGCCAGCCCGCCTCGGTCGAGCGCGACGCCTGTCCGATCGACTGCCGTGGCCTCGTCGGACTCCGTCGACAGGCACCGACGATCCTTCGCCACAGTGCCTCACCGCGCTGTGCGAAGGTAGGCGGACTGGTGCGACAGCGCCACCGATCGGGGGGTTGCCTCCTCTACCCACTGCGGTCGCGGTCGGTATCGAGCCGCGCATTCCGCTCCGCTCATTGTCGATAGCCGAGCACGGTCGTCATGGCGGTTTCGGCGTGGTAGATGTTGTGGCAGTGGGCGAACCGGTTCGCATCGACAGCGATCATGCCGAGCCGGCGGGCCAGGTGGGATCCGGTGACGTCCTTCGAGGTTGCGCGGCTCATGCCACCCACGCCCGGCCTCACGGTTCTCGGATCAGTCATCACAGTTCCTTCTGGCTCTGGTGGTGTTTGAGGCAGGGTCGGTTCGCCGGTTCTCGTGCCCTTGGCTGGCGAGACCGCGATGACGAGTCGGCTAGGGGTAGCCCACGACGCGGGTATTCGCCCGGTTCAGCCCGTCGCCATGGCCCATCCCCGCAATGTCACTCATGCCCGGACAATAATCCGTCGTATTGGATACCCAACTCTTCGAGCCAGCCCTTCATGGTCTGAATCTCGGGGTCCTGGGCTGCTTCGATCTGCTCGGTGAGAGTCACGACCTGTCCGCCGATGCCGTCGTTGGCGAGAATCGGATCGGCCATCTGGATGGCGTGTTTGTGGTGCCGGATCATCGTCATGACAAACACCTCGTCTGCCGAGCTGACCGAAGCCTTTCCGGTGTGGGCGAGCGGTGCGTTGCTCCTGTTGCCGGGGCCGTAGTACTTGCTGGGAATCGAGTTGTTGGTGGAGGCGCAGCCTGCGAGAACGAGCGCGGCAATGAGAGCGCCTGCGGTTAGCGCGAGGGTACGGAAACGCACCAGAGATTGTCCCTGTCTATTAGTCGAATGGGTCAGCCGATTCCCGGCCCGGAAGAGGGCAGGGCGAAGAGTGCCCCCGGCGACACGAGCGCCGGGACGGCGGGGAATCAGGTTCGACTGATCGACAAAACGATGAGTGAGGGTGGTCGCGGATGCGGCAGCGCGGCGAGGACGCTGTGACCGTGCAGGCGCAGCAGGGAAAGGGCGGCGCCTACGCGACCGAGCAGCATCGGGGCCAACAGGAGGACAAGGACGGAGAGCAGAGCGAGCGCGCACGCGACCGTCAGCATCGAGTGATTGGGCATCCCACTGAAACGACCGTCGCAGTCGCCCGCACAATGCGCAGCCCAGGCTTCGGGACTCACCCCGGTCGCAGCATCGAGCATGCTCGCCGTGGAATTCTCCATACTCGTGGCGGAGCGTTCGGGGTCTCACGATGCTCCGCGTTGAGCCCGCTCGCGAGGGTATGCATGGCCACCAGACCAATGATCACAAGGAAGGCGGTCAAAAAGGTCAGCAGCAGCCGGTGCAAACCGGAGAGAGTGCGTATCGGAGCTCGGATGTGCTTCACCGCCGACCTCCTTCCCGCGTCCACGGTACCGCCTGGACCAGCGTCACCACTGGCGCCCGGTACTCCTGCGTCGGACGGCCTACACGTTTGCGTCCAGATCGAGCGTAAGTCTCGAAGTATCGAGGAGGTGCCCCTCCGGGCTCATCGAGCCGATCCACCGCTGCGATGGGCCGTCTCGACAAGGGTGAGCAGCCCGAGGATGTCGTCCTTGATCGGTGTGCGTCCAAGAGTGGCCCAGTTTCGGACCAGATGCAGGTGCAGGGAATCGAGCGGATGCGAGCTGGCGGGACGGTTTGCCAGGAGCCGGATCGGTTCTGGTGGGCAGAGTTGCCGAACGAGACACTGCGAATCAGGCGCTCTCCGGTGCTGCGGTTTGCCTAGTTGTAAGCACTTCGTCAATGAGCGCAGGTGCGTGCGTGGGCACGCAGCAGCCGAACCGAGTGAACGCAGCCTGGAGCACCGCGGGATCAGCATCGCCCGGTTGATCCGTAGCGGGCTCTCCTTGAACTCGTCCACGATCACATATGGCGTCCCCCCTGTGCGTCAGGATGGGGTGAGACACCAGCACTGCTGACCTTCGCACTGCACGGGGCGAGAACGGACCAATACTGAGATGACGATGACGGTTGCTGACGTCGGCACCGATGATGGGGCTATGGCTCCTCGTGCTGACCGGCCCAAGAGGCGGACGTTCACCGCCGAGTTCAAAGCGGCGATCCTGGCCGAGTACGACGCCGCGGACCGCTCTGGGCGTGGGGAGATCCTGCGCCGGGAGGGCCTGTACACCTCCCACATCATCGAGTGGCGCAAGGCCGCGGCCGCCGGCTCGCTGTCCGGGCTGGGCAGCAAGCCGCGGGACCGGCGCGAGCGGGAGCTGCAGGCGCTACGGGCCCGGGCGGAGAAGGCCGAGGCCGAGCTGGCCAAGACCAGGGCGGCGCTGGACCTGATGGGAAAAGCACACGCGCTCTTGGAGACGCTCTCCGAGAGCGCGGACAAGCCGCCGCGGTCGCCGCGGTGATCAACCCGGCCGTCGACGGGCTGGCCGAGCACGTCGGCACCGCGGCTGCGTGCGCGCTGCTGGGTCGCTCCCGCGCCAGTCACTACCGGGCCAAGAACCCGCCACCGCCACGTCCACGGACACCGCGGCCGGCACCGGCGAACAAGCTGTCCGCCGCCGAGCGGGCCCACGTGCTGGCCGTGTTGACCAGCCAGCGGTTCGCGGACAAGTCGGTCGCCCAGGTCTGGGCCACGCTGCTGGACGAGGGCACCTACCTGTGCTCGATGTCCACGATGCACCGGATCCTGCGCGAGCACGACATGGCCGGGGAACGGCGCCGGCAGGCGAGCCACCCGCCCCGGACCCGGCCCGAGCTCGTCGCGACGGCGCCGGGGCAGGTGTGGAGTTGGGACATCACAAAGCTCAAGGGGCCGGAGCGGGGCGTGTACTACGACCTGTACGTCGTGCTCGACATCTTCTCCAGGTTCGTCGTGGGCTGGACCATCGCGGCCCGCGAGGACGCCGAGATCGCCAAGAACCTGCTCGAGCACGCCATGGGCATCCATGGCGTGCCGGAGGCGATCCACGCCGACCGCGGGACCTCGATGACCTCCAAACCGGTCGCTCAGCTGCTCGTCGACCTCGGGGTGGCCAGGTCGCACTCCCGCCCGCACGTGTCGAACGACAACCCTTACAGCGAGGCGGCGTTCAAGACGCTGAAGTACGCCCCGGTCTTCCCCGAGCGCTTCGGGTCCCTGGCCGACGCCGGCGCGTTCGCCGAGCAGTTCTTCGCCTACTACAACCACGAGCACCGCCACTGCGGGATCGGGCTGCACACCCCCGCCAGCGTCCACTTCGGCACCGCCGGGCAGGTCCGCGCCCAGCGCCAGGCCACCCTGGACGCGGCCTACGCCGCCCGTCCCGAGCGCTTCGGCCACCGCCGACCCCAGGCGCCCAAGCTGCCCGAGGCCGCCTGGATCAACCAGCCCTCACAGGAGGCCCTCATACAGACCGCCTGACGGAATCTGTCTCACCCGCCTTGACACTTTCCGCCCGGGCGGGCACCCAGCGCCGGGTGACATCATCGCCGGGTGCGTGGCCGTATCGCGAGGATATCCAGGTCGGTTAGGGTGCGCGGCGATCCACGTCCGATTGCTTCCAGCACCCCCCGGATACTCGGCGACGGCGACGTAACTGTTGACTCGCAGGTTGGCCAGCACCAAGCCGACGGCCGTGTCCATCCCGGAGTTCTCCTGATATCGAGCCCCCGTCACGCAGCGTCCAGGGTCTGCGTCCAACAAGGCTGTTGCTGGACCCGAACACGCTGCTGAACGCCATCGCGGCGTCGGCGAGGATGGGGTGAAGCAGGGCGAGCATCGCGACCGGTATGGCAGCGACGGTGTACGTGAATACCCAGGCAGGTTGCTCTTGATAGTTCCCGGGGTGCGCCGGGCGAGCCGGATCGCGTCGGCGCCGGGGGCGCGGTCGCCGGAGACGGTGGTTAGGTCGGCGGCGGTGATGCCAGCGTCGTTACCGGTGCCATCGCGACCACCCGCCTTGCGGCCTGCAACTCTGGGACGGCGTCGAGCTTGCCCTGCGGCGTGACCCCGGCGCGGACGTCTTCGATACCCACCTGATCGGCGCTGGCGCGGGCGGCGCCGGGGTTGTCGGCGGTGAGCAGCAGTGGGGTTAGTCCGTGCTCGCGTAGCCGCGCGACTGCTCCGGGTCTGGTCGGCTTGATGGTGTCGGCGACGCTGATCGCACCGCGTATCTGTCCGCCCCACGCCACTACCGTTTCCGTCACCCCCACCGCCTCTTCCGCCGCGACGATCGCGGTGAGTTAGGTGGGTAGCGGACGTGCCCAGCGCTCGGTGATCCGGGATGCGCAGCCGGCGGCGACCATCCGACCGGCGACGATGGCCTGCAAGCCCGGTCCGGCCCCGGCGGCGAACGCCTGTGCCGACACGCTACCGTCCATCGATCGCGCCGCCTAGGCGCTGGCCGTCAAGACGGAGCCATGTGAAGTACGTGTAGGTTCCCGCTCGAGATGGCGAAGAGAGCGATGGGTTCCCACGGTAGTTGGCACCAGATTCGAGTTGAGGATTCGACGAGTAATGGCGGATTCCTGCACGAGACTAATGGCCGCCGCGGCGATCGGCTACGCAACCATGCAGCGGCTGCGGGCCGGCAGCGACGCTCTCCCCGGTCGCAGCAGAGCTCGTTGACGTGAACGCGGGATTGCCCTTGCCGATCGGGCGAGATCTGTCATGCGTCATCTTCCGCCGGGCAGATGCTCAAGGTGCCCAATAGCTTCCGCGAGCAGTTCGGAGACGTGGTCGTCGAAGAGTGAGTAGTGGATGTGTCGGCCGGCGCGCGTGCCGATGACCAGGCTCAGATGCCGCAGCAGCCGCAGATGGTTCGATGTGGTCGTCTGGCCGATGTGCAGCCGCTCACTGAGGTCGGTCACGGTACTCGACTGAACACTCAAGGTGCTCAGAATGCGCAGCCGCACAGGCGAGGCCAGCGCTCGCATGGTCTCGGCGAGCCGCTCAGCATCCGCTACCGACAGGGAGCCTGCTTCCCGACGCGTCTCACCACCCACCATGGTCACTAGTGTGCCCTCCAATCACGATAATCATTCACACATACAAAATATCATGATCTTGTGATGTATTATCGTGGCATGACTGCTTCTTCTCCGACGACGGTCGCGCCCGCTGCTGGGACGCATGACCATTCCCACGGTTCGGCCAGGTGGGAACTGTGGTTCGCGATCGCCGCTGGCGTCACCTATTCGGGCGGGATGATCGCCGAGTTTGCGTTGGGGTTGCCGATGGTCGGATGGCCGATTGTGTTCTTCCTCGCTACTTACCTCTTCGGCGGGTTCTTCACGTTCCGCACCGCAATCGTTTCGACGCTAAGCGGAAGGTTCGAAGTGGATTTCCTCATGCTGGTGGCCGCCATCGGTGCCGCGCTCATTGACCGGTGGGCGGAGGGTGCGGTGCTGCTGTTCCTGTTCAGCCTCGGCCACGCGCTCGAGGAGTACGCCCTCAGCCGGGCGAGCAAGTCCATCGAGGCCCTCGCCGAGCTCGCTCCCCGCCGGGCGCTGGTGCGCCGTGGCGACCAGGAGCCGGTGGAGGTTCCGGTGGAGGAGATCGTGGTCGGGGACATTGTAGTAATCCGTCCAAACTCCCGCGTCCCATCAGATGGCTTCGTGATATCGGGTGTGTCTGCGGTTGATCAGTCCGCGGTGACCGGGGAGTCCATCCCGGTGGAGAAGGAGGCGGTGGGGGATCCGGAGCGCGCGATGCGGACCGTCGACACGCTCCCCGCCGCCAATCGGGTGTTCGCCGGCACCGTGAACGGGCCCGGCGTGCTCGAGGCCGAGGTCACCGCGACCGCGGCGGACTCGACGCTGAGCAAGGTCGTCGAGCTCGTCCGCACCGCCGACCAGGCCGCGTCCCCTACCCAGCAGTTCATCGACCGTTTCCAGCGCTGGTACGTGCCCGCGGTGATTCTCGGCGTCGCGGTCACCCTCTTGGTCTCCTGGCTCGCGTTCGCGCAGCCGTTCCCCGACGCTTTCTACCTCGCCATGGTGGTCCTCGTCGCCGCCAGCCCCTGCGCCCTCGCTATCGCGACCCCGGCCGCGGTCCTGGCGGGTGTCGCCCGTGCGGCGCGCGCCGGCGTGCTCGTCAAGGGCGGCGCCCCGCTCGAAACGCTCGGAAGGGTCAAGGCGATGGCGTTCGACAAGACCGGGACCCTAACCTGGGGAGCACCCCGAGTAACGTCCATCACTCCCGACGGCGATGTCCCTGAGGCCGAGCTGATCCGCACGCTTGTCGCCGTCGAATCCCTCAGCGACCACCCTCTCGCCGAGGCCATCGTCCGAGACTTCGAGCCCCGCGTCCCCCAGACTCAGCGGCTCACCGCGACCGACCTGAACGCAGTCGTCGGTCGTGGCGTCACTGCGACGATCGACGGAGATCGGGTCGACGTCGGAAACCTCCGCATGTTCGACGAGCAGCAGCTCGCGCTGAACGGCACGCTTGCTGCCGCATACACGCGCGCGCGGGACTCCGGTCAGACGCTGATGATCGTGCGCCGCGGAGACCGGTTCCTCGGCATCGTCGGAGTGATGGATGCCTCACGCGCAGAATCCGGTCAGGTGCTCAGCGCCCTCCGGGCCGCGGACGTGGGCCGGCTCGTGATGGTCTCCGGCGATAACCAGCGTGTCGCCGACGCTGTCGGCCGGGAAGTCGGCGTCGACACCGCGATCGGTGAGCTTCTCCCCGAAGACAAGGTCGCCCAGATCACCCACCTGGCCGAAGCCCACCGGCCGATCGCGATGGTCGGCGACGGCGTCAACGACGCTCCCGCGATGGCGCGTGCAGACATCGGTATCGCGATGGGCGCCGCCGGCTCCACCGTTGCGCTCGAGACCTGCGACATCGCGCTGATGAGCGATGATCTCGGCCGTGTCCCGTTCGCGGTGCGGCTCAGCCGTGCGACCAGCCGGATCATCCGGCAGAATCTCATCGCGAGCCTCGCGATCGTCGCGTTCCTCATCCTCGCGACGTTCCTTGGGCTGAACATTGGCGCGGTCGTCCTCATCCACGAAGGCTCCACCCTGATCGTGGTTGTCAACGCGCTCCGCTTGCTCAACTTTGAGCGCGGCAAGGAGCACCACGGCATCGACCACGAAGACAGGCCGAACGCGTAAGCCGCAATCCGGCTGAGCGAGCCGCCTGCGCGCGGCTATGTCGCCCAGCAGGATTGCACGGTGCCGGTCGTTGGCTGCGCGACGGTACGGATTGTCTCCACGAGGGCTCGCGTGATCTGCGCGGACGCGGGGTATTCGATGACACGCCAACCGACGATGCCGAAGTCCTCGTCCAGCGCCTGCACAGCACACGCGAACGTTGTCTCGGCGGGTGGGGTGACCTGGAAGGACACCCTCACGGTGCGGGCATCGACCAGCTCATAACCGGTCTCGTTGAATCCGACGTCGTCGATCGCATTCGAGATGGTCAGCCAGGAAAGCCCCACGATAGAAAGGGCAGCTACCGTCGCGACGGTGATCCAGAATACGTGGCGGCGGAGGGGCCGCGGGGTACGACCGTACCGGTCGGCGAGTTCTTCCTTCGTAGTCATGCGGTGCGCTCTACCTGCGGCTGCGAGCGTCTCGGTGGGCGAGCTCGACGAGGCGTGCGTTGTAGGCCTCGAGTTCGGCGTCGCCGGTGCGGTCGGCGTGTCGATCTCGCCGCTTGGTCTCGCGGGCGTCGCTGCGACTCCACTGGATCGCGACGGTGATCGCGAGAATCAAGGTGGGGATCTCACCGATCGACCAGGCGATGCCGCCGCCGGTGTATTGATCCTCGAGCGGTGTGGCACCCCAGGTGCGACCCATCGCGCCGAACCAGTCGGCGACCATCAGCCCCGACTGCATCATGATGGCGATGCCGAAGAACGCGTGCATCGCCATCACGCCGATGAGCAGCAGCAGCCTGCCGGCGTAGGGAAGCCGCCACGGCACCGGGTCGATGCCGATTAGGGAGAGCGCGAACAGGTAGCCGGTGATGAGGAAGTGCGCGATCATCCACTGGTGGCCGAGGTGGTCGTACAGCGACCAGCGGAACAGGTCGGTGTAGTAGAAAACCCACAGTGAGCCGATGAACAGGGCGGCAGCGACGAACGGGTTCGTCAGGATGCGGGCGACGGGCGAATGCACCGCCCACAGGATCCACTCGCGCCCGCCGCGGGTGCCGTCGTCGCGTTTGCGGATTGCCCGGGCGGCGAGCGTCACCGGGGCGCCGGCGACTAGCAGCACCGGGATCGCCATCGTGAGCAGCATGTGGCCCACCATGTGGATGCTGAATAGGTAGCCCTGGTAGACGTTGACGACTCCGCCGGTGACCCAGACCAGCAGCACCATGCCGGCGATCCACATGATCGTGCGATACGCCGGCCACGCGTCGCCGCGGCGACGCAGCCGCCACACACCGGCAAGGTAGAAGAAGATCGCGAATCCGGCGAGCACCGCCCACAATAGGTCCACGTTCCACGTGGTGACCCACCGTTCGATCGTGAGTTCCGGGGGCAGCGGCGCGCCGGTGAGTCGTTCCGCCGGCGAGCGGGTCTCGGGAAGCGGGGCCGGGTTCGGTGGCGGGGTGCGGGCCAGCGCTGCGGCGGCGCCGCTGGCCACGCCCATCAGCGCCAGCTCGAACGCGATCAGCATCCAGAAAGGCCGGGATGCCGCATCTGAGCTGCGCATCCTGCCGATCAGGCTGGTGCGGTACCACGCCCCGAAGAGGCCGAGGCCGACGAGCGCGACGACCTTGACGCCCAAGATCGCGCCATAGGGCGAGAGCAGATCGGACCACTCCTGCAGGCCGATGGCGGCGCGCACGGTGCCGGACACGGCCACGAGCACGAAAGCGGCCAGAGCGATGCTCGAGTAGCGGGCGACGACATCGGGGATGCGGTGACGGTCGAGGGCCGGACGGACGGCGATGAGCAGCAGGAGCCCACCGAGCCACACGGCGGCGCCGATGATGTGCAGGATGAGCGCCATCATCGCCTCGTGGTGGAAGGCGTCGTCGCCGGAGTGCCCCTGCGTGCCCATCGGCACGAGCGAGGCCACCGCCACCAGGGCGACCAAAAGCGTTCCCGCCCAGGACCGCACGGCGAATGTCAGGACGGTGAGTGCGGCGCCGGCGACCGTCGTGATCAGCCATGTCCTGCCGACCTCGAGCTCGACGAGGAACCGGCCGAGCTGGGCACCGAACTGGGGGCCGGCGTCGATGGCCGGGTTGAACACGCTGAGGAACGTGAGGAACCCGGTCGTGCCCGCGGCCACGGTGAACACGGCGGCAGAGATCGACGCGGTGTCGAGGGCGACGTCGAACGCGCTTTCCCCGGCCCGCAGCGTAA
This sequence comes from Microbacterium schleiferi, assembly GCF_015565955.1. NCBI lineage: Bacteria > Bacillati > Actinomycetota > Actinomycetes > Micrococcales > Microbacteriaceae > Microbacterium > Microbacterium schleiferi. Next base: position 1,173,943 of record NZ_CP064760.1, read on the forward strand.
ACAACGCAGTCACGAGCACACCGACCATGCCCGCGGCCGCGAGATTCACGACCAGTTTCGCGACCGGAAGCCCCCAGCGCACGGCAGGGCCGGCGTCGCCTAGCGGGATCTGCGCTGCACCTCCACCGAACCACAACGCCCCGACCAAGGCGATGAGTGCGACCCCGACGAGGATCGCAGGACCGGCGATCCCCAAGACGCGAGGACTCATTCCCGTCGCGGGTGGCGGGACCACTGTCCGCGTTTAAGGTTGTCCGCACGCTTGATGGCGGAAATCGCGGGTATCGAGGACATCTGCGTGCTTTCGGTTCGGGCAAGCGGTCGGAGCAGGGGTGCGGGGTCAGGTGAGCCCGGAGTAGGAGTGCAGGCCCTGGAAGAACATGTTCACGATCGTGAAGTTGAACAGCACCGCGACGAACCCGATGATGGACAGCCAGGCGGAGCGGGTGCCGCGCCAGCCGCGCGTCGCGCGGGCGTGGATGTAGCCGGCGTAGAGAACCCAGATCACGAACGTCCACACCTCCTTGACATCGAAGCCCCAGTAGCGGCCCCAGGAGTCGTTGGCCCAGATCGCGCCGGCGATCAGGGTAAAGGTCCAGAACACGAACCCCACGATCGCGAACCGGTACGCGAGGGACTCGAGCGCGTCGGCGGTGGGCAGAGTGCGCAGGAACCCGGGACCGGCTGCGCGGGCAGTGTCCGAGGATGCTCGGGCGCGGCGCTCCCGGCGGGCCTGCAGGAGCTGGGTGATGGAGATGCCGCAGGCGATCGCGAACAGCGCTGTGGCCAGGGAGGCGACGAAGACGTGGATGATCAGCCACACGCTCTTGAGCGGATCCATCAGCGGGACGACCTCGACGTAGAACGAGATCGTCGCCCCGCCCAGCAGCAGCACGATCATGCCGACTAGGAACGCGCCGAGGAAGCGGAGGTCGTAACGGCGCAGCACCAGCAGGTAGACGGCGACGATCAGGACCGTACCGGTCAGCGCGAACTCGTACATGTTCGCCCACGGCACCCGCTCCGCGGCGATCCCGCGCAGGATGGTGCCGGCCAGGTGAAACAGGAACGCGAGGACCGTCAGCGACGTCCCGATCCGCGCCCACAGCAGCCGTTGACGCTGCGCGGGCGGCGTGCGAACGCTGTCCACCGACCCGCTCTCGGCGTTGTCCGTCTGCTGGCCCGCCCGGGCGGGAGCGCCGGCCAGGGCCGGCTCCCGCTGCGCGACGCTGGCCGGGACGGAGCGCCCGGCCAGGTCGAGGGTGTACGCGATGAACGCGAGTAGGTAGGTGGCGATCGCCGTCCACACCAGAAGCAGCGAGATGCTGTCGAGGGAGAGCGCGTCGGTTCCGGTCATGGCAGGGTCGTCCTCTTCGTCGTTGCGGTCAGGGGGTGCGCGCGAGCGGGGTGGCGCGGTAGATCCGTGCGGCACATGGGTCAGCCCGCGTTCGCTTCCAGCCAGGCCAGCGAGTCCACGGCGGTTCCGTCGAGGTAGACCTCGAAGTGCAGATGGTTCGCGGTGGAGCGTCCCGTGCTGCCGACGAGTCCGACCAGCTGCCCGGCCGTGACGGTCTGCCCGGCGGCGACCTGCCGGCTTCCGGTCTGCATGTGCGGGTAGACCGTGCTCACCCGCTGCCCGTTCAACACGGAGTCGACCACGACGGTCACCCCATATGCCGCATAACTATCCTGGGAGATCCGCACCATGCCGTCCAGCGACGCGTAGACGGGGGTCCCCCCGGCGGCTACCATGTCAGTTCCCATGTGGGCGCCGCCGCGAGCCCCGAACCGATCGGTGACCCTGAACGGCCCGCCTAGCGGCCACCGCACCACCCCACTACTGGGACTGACCATGCTCGGGTCGAACGGAATCGAGGCGACGCTACCCGATGCGCGAGCGCGCGCCGCAGCAGCCTCCGCCGCCTTTTTCCGCTCGATTTCCTCCGGGGTGGTGGCCGCATAGCTTTCCCGGTTCAACTGGGCACCGCCGTTGCCGGAGGCCACGACCAGGGATTGGGCGTCTTCAGAGGCAACCTGTTGCAAGGTCGGGGAGTCCTGGTCCGTGGGTTGCCCAGCTCCGTATGCAGGGAGTGCAAATGTGGCAACCAGGCCGCAGACCATTGAGAGGGCCGTCAAGGTCCGGACCGGCCGGGCTTGGGTGGACGAAGGAGGCATTGAGTATTCGCCAGGTGTGGGCGGCGCGGGCAGTAGGTGCGCGGCGGCCTGCTGGCGCCGGCTACGTCTGGTGAGCGGCGTCTGGGGCTGTTCGCCTAGTGATGAAGTGATCCGTTCATTCATGAGGAGCTCTCTTTCGCGTTGGGTCAGATGGAGATGCCGCGGGAGGCGAGGAACGCGGTGGGGTCGATCGGGGAGCCATTCGCGTAGGCCTCGAAGTGCAGGTTGCAGCCGAACGCGTTGCCGGTGTTGCCTTCGCTGCCGATCAGGTCGCCGGCGTTCACACGTTGGCCGTATCCGACGTAGAAGCCGCCGGGGCGGATGTGAGCGTAGCCGGTGCCGATCCCGCCGCCGTGGTCGATTTTGATGTAGTTGCCGTAGCCGCCGTTGTACCCGGCGTAGACGACGATGCCGGCCGCTGCGGCGTAGATCCCGGCGCCGCACCCGCCGCTGAGATCGACGCCGTAGTGGTAACTGGTTGAGCAGTATCCGTTGCCACATCGGGAGCTGCGCGGCCCGAACCCGGATGTGCGATGCCCGGAGGTCGGTCGCGCCCACCCGGAGCTGACCACAGCCCCGCCGCCACCGCCTGAGGCGGCGAGCCGCTCCGCTTCGGCCCGCACTGCCGCCAGCCGCTGCTCCTCTGCGATCCGGGCAGCTTCCACTCCGGCCTGATAGTCGGCGACGGTCCTCGCGGTGGTGTCCTCGAGCGCGGCTAGCTGGGCCTGCAGCTGGCCGAGATAGAGGGACTGCGTGTCCAGCGCGACCTGTGCGGCATCGGCGGCCTGCTGCGACTCGAGCATCTTCTGCTCGGCGACCCGGCGCAGCCGGTCCCGCTCATCCCGGGCCACCACCGCCTGATCGGTCAGGCTCTGCGCGGCATCGCGGGCGGTGAGCGCCGCAGCGTAGACGGTCTGGTTGCGTTCCAGCAGCTTGTCCATCACGCCCAGCCGGGACAGGAGATCGTCCGCGGTCGCAGCCGACCCGGAGAAGAACAGCTCGAGGGAAGTGGTGTCGCCCCCATCGCGGTACAGCTGAGCGGCGATGCGGCCGGCCTTGTTCGCCGCGTCGGTCGCGTTCCGCGCTTCCGCGTCGGCCTGGGACTGCAACGTGTCGGCGCGGATGGATGCGTCGAAGTACTCCTGCTGGGCGGTGTAGAACGCGCCGGCGGCTTGCTCGGCGGCGGTGCGAGTGCGCGCGACCTCGCCGGTCAGGCTCTGGATGAGGCCCTGGATCCGTTGCACTTCGGCGGCCTTGGTGGCTTCGTTCGCTTTCGCGGCCTGCACGTCATCCCAGGACGGATAAGTTGCCGCGAACGCGGCAGGCAGAAATGGGCCGGCCACCAACAGGGCGGCGACAGCGGCCGTGCCCGCACCGAGCAGAGCCCGCCTGCTCACCACCGGTTCTGCGCCCCACCGAATCAGCGGTCGGCTTGTTGCGCTCATGGCCGACTCCGTTCGTAAGAGCGGCGGGGCCTGGTGCCCGACCGGACATGGGCACGGTGAGCGAATCCGAACACCGCCAGGGCGGCGCCGGCGACAACAAGGACCAGTCCTGAAAACCAGGGGCCGAGCACGGTCGCGGGGGTGAGGCCGGTGCGCAGCGGGACGGTGGTGATCGCCGCGCCTGCGGTGTCGACGCCGATGCCGTCGAGGGTGGTGCCGTCCGGGGCGATCACCTGGCTGGTGCCGACCGTGGAGACGTTCACGACGGCGCGGCCGGTTTCGATGGCGCGCATCCGGGCGAACGCGAGCTGCTGTAGGTTCTCGTCGGTGCCGCGGAAGTCGGCGTTGTTGGTCTGGAACACGAACATCTCCGCGCCGGCGCGGGCAGCGTCCCAGATGACGGTGTCGTAGATCACGTCGAAGCAGATCGCCAATCCCACCCCGACGTCCCCGACCTGCACCAGCGGCGGGTTGCTGCCGGGGGTGTACTCGCGTTGGATCAGCCCGACCAGGTCGGGGGCGAGCAGCTCGTAGAACCACCGGTCGGGCACGTACTCCCCGAACGGGACCGGGTTGACCTTGTCGTGCCACTGCCGGCCTGCGGGATCCGCAGTCCACAGCAGGGACGTGTTGAACATGTCGTCGCCGCGGGTGGTGGCGGCGTTCATCAGCAACGGCGCCCCCGCGGCTTTCACGACCCGGTCCAGGGCAGCAGCGGCGGCCGAGGTGTTCAGGGGGTCGGCATCGACGCCGCCTTCCGGCCAGGCCAGCAGATCCATCGGCTGCCCGTACAGCGGCATGGTGGCGGCCGTCTGTGCGGCGAGGACCTCGCCGGGGGTCTTGTCGTCGAAGTACCCGGTGGGACCGTTGCCCTGCACCCAGCCGACCCGGAACTCCCCGGCCGGCGCGGTGGGGAACTGCGGCGCGATGACCAGGAGAGCGGCGACACTGATCGCGGGATGCAGTCCCACTAGGAACCGGATGCCGCCGGCGCGGATCCACTGCACCACGCCGGCGCACATCACGACGATCAGCAGTGACAGGCCGGTCACGCTCGTCCACGACGCGACTTCCGCGAACGGCCCGCCCACTTGGGTGATCCCGACCCTGGCCCACGGGAACCCGGAGTACGGCCATGCGCCCATCACCACCTCACGGGCCGCCCAGAGTCCCCCGATCAGCGGAGGAACCAAGAGCAGCTGCACCAGGCCCCGGGCCGGGTAGCGGGCGGTCCACCGGTAGGCGAGGGCGATCGGCGCCGCCCCGGCGCCGAACAGGGCCGCTTCCAGCCCGGCGAGGGCCAGCCACGGCACCGGGCCGAGAAACTCCCCCACCCACACCAGATGGGTCGTGTAGAACACGGCGCCGAAGACGGTGCCGACCAGCAGCGCCCCGCCGATACTGCGGCCGATCAGTGTCACCACGGCGACCGTGACACTGACGAACGTCACCGGCCACCATCCCACCGGTGGGGACGCCAGATCCAGCAGCAGTCCGGCGGCCGCGGACGCCGGCACCGCCACCCACAACGGCAGCGACCATGCCCCGGGGGTGCGGCGCGGGGACTCCTGCTCCGGCGCGGCGGCCGGGGCAGGGGATGGCAGGGTCGTTCGCATCGGTCAGATGTCTTTCTGGTGCAGGCGGGTGAGATAGTCGTTGTAGGCGTCGAGCTCGGGGTCGCCGTGGACGTCGGCGCGGCGGTCGGCGGCGTCGGCCTCGACGGTGTCATCGCGGAACCAGCGGTGCATGACGTAGATCAGCATCAGCAGGGTGGGGGCCTCACCGTAGGACCACGCCAGCCCGCCGGCGAGGCGCTGGTCCTCGATCGGGTCGATGCCCAGCGCGCTGGTGGGGCCGGCGAACCCGTCGACGAGGGTGGTGGCAGCCATCATCAGAAACACCCCAAAGAATGCGTGCAGGGCCGCTTCGGCAAACACGTCCAGGGCGCGGCCGCCGTGGCTCATCCGCACCGGCAACGGGTCAGAGGACAGCACCGGGATGGTGAACAGCATCCCTGCGACGAGGAACCCGACCTCGAGGAGGGTGTGCCCGGTGATAGTGGACAGGATCGGGTCGGCGAAGTTCGCCAGATACAAGCCGTAGAACGCCAGCAGATACAGCGGCACCGCCAGCCACGGGCTCAGCAGCCACCGTGCGGTGCGGCTGCGCAACCCGGCATGCGCGGCACGCAGCACCAGCAGGCCCGCTCCGCGGTGCGGGGTGGCGCGCAGCAGCAAGGTGCCGGGCGAGCCGAGGACCAGCAGCGGCGGGATCGCCATCATCAGGGTCAGCTGCTGGAACATGAACACCGAGAACAGCGCATACCCGTAGTTCTCCACCGCCAGCCCGGTCACCGCGGCGAGAGCGATACAGCCGAGCAGGAAGCTGATCGTCCGCCATACCGGCCAGCCGCGGCCGCGCACCCACATGCGGATCGCACCGGCCAGGTAGACGACTGCGAGAAGTCCCGCGATAAGCGGCAGCGCCGGAGCCGGAAGCGGGGCCGGGGTGATAAACCCGGGCAGGGTCGGCGGGGCATCCGGGATCCACACGCTCATCACGGCGCACCCCCACTATCACGCTCCGCGTCAAGAGCCTGCACGTGGCGGATCGCGAGCTCGTCGACCGCACGCTCCAAAGCAGGATCTTCACCGCGGGCCAGCCCCGCGTACTCGACGTGAACACCCTCCGGCGTGCTGCGGGCCTTCACCCAGAGCCGCCGGCGGGGCACGAACAGCCCGGCGAACAGGCCAAGGGTGGCAAGGGCGGAGAACGCGAGCACCCACCCGCTGCTGGGGTCGCGTTGGATCTGCAGCGACGCGAACCGTTTCACCGGCTCCTCCGCCGTGACCTGCTCCCACGTGATGGTGCCCCACCCGTTCGGCAGATCGACGGTGGCGCCGGGGGTCAGCTCGAGGGAGTCGGCCGCGGTGTCGCCGCCGGTGTGCTGGGTGAGCCCGTCGACCTCGAGCGTGTACACCGACCTCGGCGTGCCATCGTCGATGCCGAGATCCCCGCTGAACACGTTGAGGGTGATCACCGGGTTGACCACGTCGGGGTAGACGGAGGTGAACGCGCCGGAGGGCAGCACCCCTGGGTGGGGTAGAAGAACCCGACCAGCCCGACCTGCTCGGGCAGCCCGTCCGGGATCTTGATGATCCCCAGCGAGGTCATGTTGGAGTCCTGCGGCAGGAACGGCTGCGACTCGCTGTACACCACCTCACCGGCGGCGTCGCGGATCGTGAGGGTGGGGGCGTAGCCGTTGCCGAGCAGGTAGATTCGGTCGCCTTCGACGGTGATCGGGTAGTTCACGATCACGCTTTGCGCCCGGTTATCCTGCCCAGGTTGGCGGATCGTAACGTCGGCGGAGAAGTCGCCGGCCTGCCCTGCGCCGGGGGTGCCGGGCAGGCGGTAGGAGACCTGGAAGTCGTCGAGGGTGAGTGAGTAGGGGGCAAGGCTGGTGCCGTCGATGAACCGGCCGGGGTTGAACGAGGAGTAGTCGCTGAGCGCGTTCACGAACGTGGTGCCCTCCACCACCACTCGCTGCCCGGTGTATGCGAACGACCCGCCGATCGCGACCGAGACGAGCACCCCGACGAGGGCGACATGGAAGATCAGGTTTCCGGTCTCGCGCAGGTAGCCGCGCTCTGCCGACACCGACGTGGTTCCGCGAGCGTCGTAGCGCTCCACCCGGTATCCGGCTCGCCGCAGTTGCTCCGCCGCGACGTCGATCGCGTGCGCGGCCGGGTCGGTCTGCCCTTCCCCTCTCGGCAAAGTCAGTTCCCGGTGCTCCGAGAGCCGTGACAACCGGGCGGGGGTGCGCGGCGGGCGGGAACGCAGCGCCTTGTAGTGGTGGCGGGCGCGGGGGATCACGCAGCCGATCAGGGAGGTGAACAGCAGCAGGTAGATCGCGGAGAACCACGGCGACAGGTACACGTCGAACAGGCCCACCGCATCTGCCAGCGGGAACACGTCGGGGTTGTCTCGCTCCCACTGGATGACCCCGTTGGGGTCGGCGCTGCGCTGCGGGAACAGCGACCCCGGAACCGCGGCGATCGCGAGGAATAGCAGCAACACCAGCGCGGTGCGCATGCTGGTCAGCTGCCGCCACGCCCACCGCAGCCACCCCATGACACCCAGCGTCGGCTGGGAGATCTCGGTCGAGGTGTCGACGTCGGTGTCGGCGTGATCGCCGGGGCGTAGCGGGTCGGCGGTGACGTCGGTGCCGGTGTCAGAGCGGGAGGGGGACATTGATCACCACCTGTTGCAGCTGTGACATCAGCGCGGTCCACAGCCCGGTCACCATCAGCAGGCCCAGGGCGATGAGCATGGCTCCGCCGATGATGTTCAGGGCGCGGATGCGTTGGCGCAGGAACGTCACCGATCGGGACGCCCACCCCCATCCGGCCGCGAGGATCAGGAATGGGATGCCCAGACCCAGCGAGTACGCCAGCCCCAGCAGGCCCGCGCGGGCGGGGTCGCCCAGGTTCCACGACATCGAGATGATCGCCGCGAGCGTCGGGCCGATGCAGGGAGTCCAACCGACACCGAGCGCGAACCCGAGCAGCGGCGCCCCGATCAGCCCGGCCCGCCCGCGGGCGCGGGGGCGGAGGGTGCGTTGCGCGATGCCGAAGAACCCGAGGAACACCAGCCCCAGGGCGATGATGACGACCCCGAACACGCGGGTGAGCACATTCGCGTACTGCAGCAGCACGTATCCGAAGGCGCCGCCGAGGATCGTGACGGCGACGAACACCACCGTGAACCCGGCGATGAACAGGCTCACGCCCAGCAGCAGCCGGGCGCGCTCCGCCGTCACCGTGCGGCCGCCGGTCCCCGTGGACGCCGCGGTGGTGGTGGTGCTGCCGAGGTAGCCCAGGTAGCCGGGCACCAGCGGCAGCACGCACGGGGACACGAACGAGACCAGGCCGGCGAGGATCGCGACCGGGATCGCGACCCACAGGGCACCGTCGACGATCACCTGACCCGGGTTCATGACGTGTCCTCCGCGAGCGTGTCGGCGACCAGGGTGGACAGGATCGACGCGGAGGCCAGCTGCCCGATGATCCGCGCCGCAACCCGCCCGTCCCGGTCGATGACCAGAGTGGTCGGGGTGGCCTGGATCGGGGTGACCTGCGCGAACGCGAGCTTGACCCGCCCGTCGTTCACGTCGATCACGCTCGGGTAGGTGACGTTGTTGTCCCGGGCGAACGACAGTGCCGTGGCCGGCTGGTCGTAGGTGTTCACCCCGAGGAACGCCACACCCTGGTCCTGATACTCCTGCCAGACCTCCTCGAGCATCGGGGCCTCGACGATGCACGGCCCGCACGCGGCGTACCAGAAGTTCACCACCAGCACCCCGCCCCGGTAGTCGTCGCTGGACACCGCCTCCCCGGTCTCGGTGACGCCCTCGAACACCACCGGCTCACCGCGCTCGGCATCCGGGATCTCCACGACCTGAAAGTCGCCGGCGATGTAGCCCTTCTCGTTCCCGTCCCGGTACTGCTGCGCCAGCGAGTCGCTGGACGTGCACCCGGTCAGCAGCAGCACCGCGACCAGCGTCACGGCGGCAGGGACGGCGCGGCGGTTCATGCGCGCTTGACCTTGATCAACGCGCCGGCGACCAGGAACACGACCGCGGCGACCGGCTGCGCGGCCGTCCACACCGGTCCGGTGAACGGGAACGGGAGCACCGGGTTCCAGATCACCGCGATCGCGGCGAACACCGGCAGCCACCACCACTGCCTGGCCTGGATCGCGAACCATCCCACGATGACCGCGAAGATCGCCGCGACGAACAGCACCAGCGTGAACCAGCCCCCGCCCATCAGCAGCGGCGCGACGAACAGCACCGCCGCCGCGAGCAGCCCCGGCGCGAACGCGTTGCGCTGGTACACGGACGGGGTTCGCTGCTTCGCCATCATGACCCGTTCACCACCGAGCCCGCCGCGGGCGAGGCAGCGTTTGTCGCACCCTCGGCTGCGCTCGCGCGGGCGCATCGGTGACGGGCCCAGATCGTCAGGCCCAGGACGATGACGCCGGCGCCGAGCGCGACGTCGGCAAGATTGCCGATGAACAGGTTCCCGTAGGCGAGGAAGTCGGTGACGTGACCGACCCCGAACCCGGGCGGGGAGAACAGCCGGTCGATCAGGTTCCCAATCGCACCGCCCAGGATCAGCCCGATCCCCACCGCCCACCATCCGGTCCGCGCCCGCGCGGCGGCGACGACCAGCAACACCACGGCCCCGACCCCGAGGAGAGTGAGCAGTCCGGTGAACCCGGACCCGAGGGAAAGGATCGCGCCCGGATTGAACGCGAGCTGCAGCCCGAGCAGATCCCCGAGCAGCGGGATCCGCTCCGTCTCACTCAACCCTCCCAACGCGGCCGCCTTCGTCGCCTGATCGACCAGGACCACCACAGCGGCGGCCAGGCACGCGACCGCGAACCGCCGGGTCTGCTCACGAACCATCAGCGGTGCTCCCTGCGACAGATGCGGTCGCTGACACGCCGGACGTCCAGGCAGAGGCCTTTGGGGTCAGAAGTCGAAGAGGTCACCGAGGAACCCCTCCTTCCGCCGACGCCCGGAGCGACCGTGATGATCCCTGTCGCGGTCAGAACGGTGGTCGCCCTCACGCGGATAAGGGGCGGTGCTTCTTTGCCGCCCGCCACCGGCGAGGTCGGCGGCACGGTCGATGATCTTGTCGAGCTCGCCACGGTCCAGCCACACCCCCCGGCACTGCGGGCAGTAGTCGATCTCGACCCCGGAGCGATCCGTGATCAGCAGAGCGGCGCCGTCGACCGGACATTTCATGACGGGTACTCATTCTGTTGCTGTGCGTCGGCGGGTCCGCCATCCGCGGCATCCGCAGCCGCGGCTGCTCGGTCGCGGCGGCGACGCTCTCTGGCCACCATGAGCACGACCACCACTGCGCCGCCGAGAACGATCACGCCGCTTACGACGGCGAGGACCGGCAGAAACTCCCCACCCCCGGAGGGCTCACCGTGACCGGGGTTCCCGGTGGTATCGGTGGACGTGGGAGACGGGGCGGGTGTCTGCTCCTCGGTCGCTTCGGGGGTGGGGGTGCTGGTGGGGACGGTGACCGCTTCGACGGTGTACTGGTACTCGTTGCTGATCGGATGCCCGTCGCTGGACACCACCCGCCACCGCACCGTGTACGCCCCGGCCTGACCGGGCGTCACCGCCTGAGTGACCGTGGTCCCGTCGATGACCGGATCCCCCGACGCGAGGTTCCCCCCGTCCGGGGCGACCACCTCGATGATCACGGCGCTGAAATCGGTGAGGATCTCACCGCTGAACGTCAGCGAGATCTCCTCCGGGACGACACTGACCGTGGACCCGGCTTCCGGAGACGAGGAGACGATCTCATCGTGCGCGGCCGCAGGCGCCGCAGTGGCCAACAGGAGCCCAGCGGCCACCAGCAGCGACGTCAGGGTGGGCAAGAGGAAGACACGTCTCCGCGAGCCGGATCGGTGCGGGCGTTCGTGGTCTGTGACGGTGGTCAAGGCGGTGGTCCTTTCAGGGCCTGTTGATGATGTGCTGGGCAATCGTCGTCGCGTCTTTCCACACCCCGGCGAGGGTGTCGGCACCGCGGCCGCCGTACTGCGGCATCCCCGCCACGAACAGCCCGGGCAGCCCGGTCATGGTGCGCCGAGGCCGGTTGATGCGGGCCGGCTCCGGGAGCCAGTCATCGCCGGGGTCGTAGCCGGTGGCGAGAATCACCGACCGGGGGAGGCCTGCGTGCCATCAGCGAAGGCCACCACGGAGCCTGTGCTGGTCTCCACCCCGGGAGCGATCGTGACCCCGGCGCGGCGCAGCTGCTCATAGCTCTCGCCGAACACGGGCTCCGGACGACGCTCCCGCGAGAACAAGGACACCCGCTCGCCGGCAGCGGCGGGGTAGCTCATCGCGGGGCGATGCTGCCGCCGCGTGCGCACGGACAGAGTGACGGTGTGCGACGCGGACAGCTCACGCGCCAGCTGGACACCGCTGTTGCCGCCACCGACGATGAGCACGTCCCCTGCCGGGATCTGCTTCGGATACAGGTACTGGCTGCTGTGCAGCACTACCCCCGGCACCGTCATCCCCGCCGCCCATTCAGGAAGACGAGGCCGCGCAGCGGCACCAGTCGCACAGATCACGTTGCGGGTCTGCACCTCCCCGCCGTCGTAGACAGCAACAGCGTCGAACCGTTCCCTCGTTGTTCCACCCCAACCGCACGAACACCCCAGACCGTCTCCACACCCAGCCTGGCCTCCACGAAAGAGAGGTAGTCCGCCATCTCGTCCACTCGCGGATGCCGGCGCTGGTCACCCAGCAGCCGCCGCGGAGACAGCGCGCTATGCCGGGCGTCGCTGAGAAGCTCCATCGAATGCCACCGTGAGGACCAGGAACGCTGCCCCGTGCTGGCGGCGTCGATCACCACGAACTCGTGCTGCGGCCGCAGCCCTTCCGCGCTCAGAGCCGCGGCAACCGCGAGCCCGGACTGCCCGGCGCCGACGATGATCGCGCGCCGATGCGTCAAACCCGCCCGCATCACTGGCCACCGTTCACCGCAGCCTGGATGGCGTTCTCGAGGTCGTCCCACGCCTGCAGCTCGAGCAGCTCGCCGTCGAGAAAGAACGTCGGGGTGCTGCTCACGCCAAGCGCCTGGCCCTCCTCGAAGTCCAGCTCCACCCGCTCCGTCGTGGCCGGGTCCGCCACGGCGGCGTCATATGCGGCCATGTCCAGACCGATCTCCTCCGCGAAGCCACGGAACAGGTCGGCGCGAGACTCCTGCGCCTCACCCCACTCCGCCTGCGTCTCGAACAGCCGGACATACATGTCCTCGAACCGGTCCTGCTGCGCGGCCGCTTCCGCCGCGACCGCCGCGTTCTTCGAGTTGAAATGGCCCGGCAACGGGAAGTAACGAACCACATACGTGATCTCCCCCGCGAACCGGTCCCGCAGATCCTCCACGATCGGGAAGAACGCGCCACACGCCTCACACTCGAAATCGAGGAACTCGACCAGGGTGACAGCGCCCTCCCCGCCGTCGTCGAGGACATGCGAGCTCCCCCGCACCACCTGCGGGGATGCGTCACCGCCCCCAGGTGAAGGTGAAGCGGTCTGGCTCTGATTGACAAGGACATAGATCAACGCGGCGATCACCATCACCACCACAACGGCCATGGTGACGAGCGTCGCCTTCACAGGGGCTTTCATCGGGTACTCCAAACCAAGACACGGCACAAGACAGAACCCGGGCACGTAGCCCGGGACGAAGCGCCACCCGGCAGGGCGGCGTACCAGATGTCAGGTTCGGGAAAGACCCAACTGCGTCAACGAAAAGACGATCGGGTGGGGGCGGGCGGCCGGCGCAGGAAGCAGCGAAGGCATTCGTGGTGCGTCACCGAGAAGCGGAGGCGTCCGCCGATGCCACAACCCCCGCAGCACCACAACGAGCGTCAGCCCGCACAACGCACCCAACATGCACAGCGCAGCGCCAACCACCGCGTTCGGCCCAGAAGTGCCGCCACCAGCGAAGGCCTCATGCTCAGCCGGGCTATCAGCCATGGGCTCGACGTCCGGATCCATCAACCCAGATATCACCAAGGGAACAGGAGTCGAACCATCCGCGTCCGTGTGCCCAGTCGCCGCCAGCCCCAGCATCAGCAGCAACGCCAAACCGACGCTGGCAATGAGCCTCATTATCAACAACTGCTCGTTCAGCGTCGCGGCACGCGGAGTCCGGGCCGAAGAGACCATCCCATACAGCATACCGCGCGGCTCGCCCCGGTATGTCCGGTGACAGAATTCCTGGAAGGAGCTGTCTCATGTACGTCCCGGGAACTACCCGCGCGATCCTCCTGGGCGCACTGCTCGTATGGCACGAATCAGCTCTTCACCGAAGAGGCCGCCGACCAGAATGACATCCACGAACTGCTCATGGGGGTCTGTCTCGCCCTGCCATTCCCGACTGTGCGCCCCTGTCCTAGGCGCGGAAGACAGGGTCAGATACATCCTCGAATGGTTCTAGGGCAGGCTCCGAAGCGATGCCGTGGCTCAGTGTTGGCTGATTGCGGCGTCCTAGCAGCGGACGAGTCCGCAGTTCATCCCGACGCTAGTTAGGACGCGTGCAGTGATCGCAGCACGCTACGAAGCAGCGGCATGGGCGAGAACGAAGAGACGGAACCGGGACGCGGTGCGTCGATTGCGGAAGCGGGTAGGCCGATCCTATGCGTCATGCCGGAGGTCACCAGGCCTTCGAGTACGGCGCCAACTGCGCGTGGAGGTCGGGATGGATGGTCTCCCGGACTCCAAGGGTCCGGAACGACACCGCGTCGGGTTGCATTCTCGAGGGCCGCGGGATCAGGGTTGCGTCGCTCATCGTCGTCTCCTTCCGAAGGGGCGGATCGCAGTTACCCAGCGCAGCCCGCACACGTTCTCGACGACGACCCACGCGTCTTGCAGATCGAGGGCGCCGCGAGATTCGTTGTGTCGCATCCGATGCGACAGACCGCCTCCGCTCACCTGCCCGGTGAGCGGAGGCGGTGGGTCGGGTGACGGTTTCGATGCGAGTGATGAGCGCGGGCGACGGGTACAAGTACCTGCTGCGCACGGTCGCGGTCGGCGATGGGGACAGGTCGCTTTCGACGCCGTTGACGCGCTACTACGCGGAGGAGGGAAGCCCGCCCGGTCGCTGGCTCGGCTCCGGCGTCGCCGCGCTCGGCGGCGGGTGGATCGCGGTGGGCGATCAGGTCTCGGAAGCCCAGCTCCAGCTCCTCGTCGGCATGGGCCGCGATCCGATCACCGGCGCCCCGCTGGGGCGCGCGTACCCGGAGTACTGCAGCGTCGCGGAGCGGGTCGCCGCCCGCGTCGCCGGCCTCGACCCCGACATGGCGCCGACGGCGAAGGCCGAGGCGGTCGCCGGGATCGAGGCCGAGGAGACCGAGCGCGGCACGCGGCGGGCGGTTGCGGGGTTCGACTTTACCTTCTCGATCCCGAAGTCCGCGTCGGTGCTGTGGGCGGTCGCGGACGCCGGGACGCAGGCGCTCATCGCGGACGCGCACCATGCGGCGGTTGCGGAGGTGGTTGCGTTCATGGAACGGGAGGTTGCAGCCACCCGCACCGGCGCAACCGGACGCAACGGCGCGGTTGCGCAGGTCGACGTGACCGGACTGGTCGCTACCACGTTCGACCACTACGACTCCCGGGCGGGCGACCCGCACCTGCACACGCACGTCGTCGTGTCGAACAAGGTGCAGACCGTCCTGGACGGCAAGTGGCGGTCCCTGGACGGGCGGCCGATGCACGCGGCGACTGTTGCGCTGTCCGAGTTGCACGAGGCCGTGTTCGCCGACCACCTGGCCCGCGCGTTCGGGGTCGAGTGGGAGGCCCGCGACATGGGCCGGGACCGGAACCCGGCGTGGGCGATCGCCTCGGTGCCGGAGGAGCTGGTGGCCGAGTTCTCCTCCCGCTCCCGGCACATCGACGCGGAGAAGAACCGACTCATCGCCGAGTACGTGGCCCGGCATGGCCGGCAGCCCTCGACGGCGACGATCATCAAGCTCCGCGCCCAAGCCACTCTGTCCACGCGGCCGGAGAAGGAGGTCCGCTCGCTCGCGGACCTCACCGCCGACTGGCGGCGGCGCGCGGGCCGGCTGCTCGGAGCTGATGCGACCGCGTGGGCGCGCGCCGTTACCGCGAACGACGCACCGCTGCTGCTGCGTGCCGACGACGTGCCCCTGGACGTGATCGCCAGTCTCGGGCAGAGCGTCGTGGAGGCGGTCGGCGAGAAGCGGTCCACCTGGCGGCGCTGGAACCTGACCGCCGAGGCGGCCCGGCAGACGATGGGCTACAGGTTCGCCACCATCCACGACCGCGAGACGGTCGTCGGGCTCGTCGTGGATGCCGCCGAGGCCGGATCGCTGCGCCTCACGCCGCCCGAGCTCGCGTCCGCCCCGGCCGCGTTCCAGCGGCGGGACGGGACCAGCGTGTTCCGACCCCGCCACTCGACGGTGTTCTCCTCCGAGGTCCTCCTGGCGGCCGAAGACCGCCTCCTCGAGCGCGCCCGCACCACCACCGGCCCGACCGTGCCGTTGGCGACCGTCGAGAGGATCACAGCCAAGCCCGACCGCGAGGGCCGGGTCCTCGGCGACGACCAGGCCGGCGCCCTCGCCTCGGTCGCCGTCTCCGGCCGTGTGGTCGACGTGCTCGTGGGGCCGGCCGGCGCCGGCAAGACCACGGCCATGTCGGCGCTGCGGCGGGCATGGGAGAACGAGCACGGCCGCGGCTCCGTCGTCGGGCTGGCACCCTCGGCGGTCGCGGCGCAGGTCCTCGCCGATGACCTCGGGATCAAGACCGAGAACACCGCGAAGTGGTGGGACACCCACCAGCGCACCGGGGCCACGTTCCGCAAGAGCCAGCTCGTCATCGTCGATGAAGCGTCCCTGGCCGGCTCCCTGTCCCTGGACCGCATCACCGGGCTTGCGGCCGAAGCCGGGGCGAAGGTCTTGTTGGTGGGCGACTACGCGCAACTCCAGTCCCCGGCCGCATCGGGGGCCTTCGCGATGCTCGTGCACGACCGCGACGACGCCCCCGAGCTGGTCGACATCCACCGCCTCGTCAATGAGTGGGAGAAGGCCGCCTCCCTCGGGCTCCGGCACGGCCGGCCCGAGGCGATCGACGCCTACCTGGAGCACGGCCGCGTCGCCGAGGGCGAGACGGAGGCGATGATCGACGCCGCCTACCGCACCTGGCGCACAGACACCCTCGCGGGCAGGGCGGCGGTGCTGGTCGCGGATACAGGCGAATCGGTGCTCGCGCTGAACGAGCGGGCCAGAGCCGACCTGATCCTCGACGGCACCGTGGACGCGCGCCGTGAGGTCGAGCTGCGCGACGGCACCCGTGCTGCGGTTGGGGATACCGTCATCACCCGCCACAACGACCGCCGCCTGCGCGCCGGGAGGGGCTGGGTCCGCAACGGCAACAGATGGACGGTCACCGAGGTCCGCGACGACGGCTCCCTCACCCTGCGCCGCGCCGGCCGCAAGCGGGGCGGCTCCGTCGTCCTGCCCGCGGACTACGCCGCCGAGCACGTCGAGCTCGGCTACGCGGTGACCGCCTACCGCGCCCAGGGCATCACCGTGGACGCCTCGCACGTCCTGGCCGACGCGAGCACCACGCGGGAGAACTTCTACGTCGCCATGACCCGAGGCAGCCACACCAACGCCGCCTACGTCGCCGTCGACAAGCCCGACCCCGCACACGAGACACCGCACCCCGCCGACAATGCCGAGGCGACCGCGCGGAGCGTGCTGTTCGGCGTGCTCCAACACGTCGGCGCCGAGCTCTCCGCGCACGAGACGATCACCGCCGAGCAGGAGGCCTGGGGTTCGATCGCTCAGCTCGCGGCCGAGTACGAGACGATCGCCGCCGCCGCGCAGCACGACCGCTGGGCCGCCCTCATCCGCGCCTCCGGCCTCACCGACGACGAAGCAGACGACGCGATCGCCTCCGAGGCGTTCGGGGCGCTCACCGCCGAACTACGCCGGGCCGAGGCCAACCACCACGACATCGAGGCCCTGCTGCCGCGCCTCGTGAGGGCGCGCGGGTTCACCGATGCCGACGACATCGCCGCCGCCCTGCACTACCGCGTCGCCACAGCCACCGCCCGGCCGGCAGGCTCGGGCCGCACCCGCAAGACGCCGCGGTTGATCGCCGGACTCATCCCCGAGGCCACCGGGACCATGACGCCCGAGACGCGGCAGGCGCTCACCGAGCGCCGCGACCTCATCGAGGCCCGCGCGGACACCGAACTCGTCGGCGCTCTACAGGACGGCGAGACATGGACGGTCGCGCTCGGCCCCGAGCCGAAGGACGACAAGGCCGCCGCGATCTGGCGGTGGCACGCTCGCACCGTGGCCGCCTACCGCGACCGCTACAGCATCATCGGCCCCGCGCCGCTCGGAGCGCCGGCCGAGAGCGCGGCACAGAAGGTCGACGCCGCCCGCGCCCGTACCGCCCTCGACCGGGCGCAAGCCATCGCCCACGGGCCGGAGCAGACACCGCAGCGCCGGACCGGACGGGAGCAGGTGCGTCGCTCGCTGTGACGCGGGTGCCCTTCCCGATGTCAGAGCCGCGTCGTACAGTTGATGACGAGGCGGCCTCTATGTTGGCGCTGTCGCTCGCCGCGACGGTATGACCATCCCGCAACAGCGGGCGGTCCTTTCAGGTTCTTGTCGCCGAACCCCTGAGAGGACTATGCCCATGTTCCGGCTCATCTGGGCGGCGGGCGTCCGCGCCCACATCATCCTCAGTTACGCGCCCACCAACTTCCTGATCGCCGCGACCCGCACCCGCCGCGGCCTGTGCTGGGGCATCCCGGCCATGCTCCTCGCCGTGCCCTACTGGTTCGTCGCGAGCTGGTGCATCACCACTATTGACAGCGGCGGTCCGGGTTGGCTGAACCTGCTCGTTCTCCTCGCCATCTGGAACATGCTGAAGCTCATCGTCAATGGGCCGATCACCGTGCTGCTCCTGTTTTGCGCATGGACGTGCGACGTAGCCACCCGACGCCGAGCTCATCGGGTCAGCCAGACCGAGCGATATGACAAGGTCTGGCGCTAACGCGCTGGCACGACTGGGCCAGTCTTCGCATCCTGATGCAACCCATCGCCAAGGAACTGACGCGGCAGGACGACACGACTGGCGCTGGACTCGTACGATCGCCGGATTCCTCGCGCCGCGCGGGATACTCGATCTCAAGATCGAAGCCGCCCCGGGAGGGATGCATGCTCTATCGCAATGCTGCGCGGGCCTTCATCGCCGAGCTTGCCGAGATTCGTTCGAGTGGGCAACCGGTGACGGTTCGCGGACTGCCTACTCACGAGCGTCTCGCACGTACTGTGACTTTGGCGCAGCCAACGGAACGTTTCATCACAGTGCCGGGTCGTCGCAACGATGTGTTCGCGACCATCGCCGAGACGATGTGGGTGCTCGCTGGGCGCAATGACATGGAGTATCTGGCCCGCTATCTCGGCCGCGCGCTGCAGTTCTCGGACGACCAGGTGACATGGCGCGGTGGCTATGGGCCACGGTTGCGCGACTGGGGTGGAGTCGATCAAGTGGATGAGATCCGCAAGCTCCTCCGTTCGGACCCTGAGTCTCGCCGGGCGGTCGCTGTCCTGTTCGATCCGGCGCGCGACTTCGTGGACACGCTCGATGTGCCCTGCAACAACTGGCTGCACTTCCTCGTCAGGGATGGCAGCGTCTACCTCAACGTGACCGTGCGTTCCAACGACATCCTGTGGGGATTCTCTGGCATCAACACGTTCGAGTGGAGTGTGCTGCACGAGATGATGGCCTTCTGGCTCGGTGCGCGAGTTGGTCACGTGTCGTTCTTCATCTCATCCCTTCATCTCTACGACGAGCGGAATGAGCAAGCTGACCGTGCGCTCGAGGGTCTTGGTGGCGCCACCGGCTATGAGCAGGAGTGGGCGGGCGCCCAGTTCGGGACTCCGTGGGAGGACTTCGCGGATGTGCTCGATCGCTGGTTTGACCTCGAAGCTCGACTGGCTTCCGGGGAGGACTGTCACGTGGAGATCGCTGAGTTCTCCGACCCGTTACTGCGTCAGTTCCTTCAAGCGATCGCGATCAAGTGGGCGATCGCAGCGGGTGCCGACGATGCGCGGCAACGTGAACTCGTTGACGAGCTCGGCCACAGCGACATCGCCTTCGCGCTCCGAGAGCAACTGTTTCGAGACTCCGCCCAGCTATTGACCCCGGCCGTCTCCACGGTGGATTGGGCCGACCTGCGCGAGTCCGTCATCGATCTGCATCGGTCGAAGGATGCCGCCTACGGCAACTCGTGGAAGAGGCGCGGGGAGCTGATCAGCATCGCCGCCAACCTCGCTCGCAAGATCGATCGCATCGATCAGGTGGTAGGCGGTGCGGCGGCGGGTAGAGAGGCACTTCTGGACACTGTGGTCGATCTCCTCGTGTATGCAGTCAAGTATGAGACCTTCCTCGCGGACCAGTCGACCGACGTCGCCGAGAAGCTCTTCACGAATGGCGGTGAGCGGTTCAGCGACGGTCCGGATGGCTTCGAGGAACTCATGCGGGCGCGTCACGTCGTCGGCGAGGTCGGGACCGTTCACGCAGAAGCCGCAGAGGCCTCGACGGCGTTCGACGAGCTGGACGCCTTCCTTCAACTCCACCCGCAGGGCCAGTGGATGGAGAAGCTCGCACTGGCAGAGCGGCTGACGGCGACCGCATTAAGGCTCGTGCTTGCGGTCGCGCTGTCCGACCCGGATGGAGTCAACGCGCTACGCCGCGATGCAGGACGGTCATAACGGCGATTCCGGTGGGCTGCGACGCGTCCGGAAAGAGATGATGGAGCGAAAGCAGGGGACGACGGGTCAGACTCACTCGTCGCCGCGAGAGGCGGACGACCATAGGCAGCGCAAGACGGAGACAGGCACGGGTTATGCGAGCACCAACTCCCCGGGACGGGGTCTACGAGCTCTACTGGAAGTTCGCCGCTGAGCGGCAGCATGTGTTTGAAGCGCGCGTCGCTGGGGCCCCGGGGCCGTGGACGCAGGACCGGATTCTCCAGGAGTACAAGTTCTGCAACGTCTACCGGGCCGCTGACCGTGTCAGCCAGTACCTCATCCGCGACGTCGCCTATCGCGATGACGACTCAAGCCCTGCAGATCGTCTGTTCCAGATCGTCGCGTTCCGAAACTTCAGCAATGTCGGTACGTGGGAGACCGTTGTCGAGCTACTTGGGCGGTCGCCTCGGATCGCAGATCTGGAGACCGGTGTGTTCGAGGCGGCGCTCACCGAGGCGAAGGACCGCAACGGCGGCCTCTACACGGGGGCGTTCATCCTCTGCGCCACGGACGCTTACGGTCGCAAGACCAAGCATCTGAACCATGTGGAGCTGTTCCGGGACATGTTCGTGCGGTCGTGCCTTGCCGAGCGGATTCTTGAGGCTGAGTCGCTGGAAGAGGTCTACGACCTGCTCCACAATTTCCCCTTGATGGGGGATTTCATGTCTTACCAGATGGCGATTGACCTGAACTACTCAGAGCACGTGAACTTCTCTGAGAACGACTTCACGAAGCCTGGTCCGGGCGCGCTGCGCGGCATCAAGAAGGTGTTCTCTGACCTGGGCGGCCTCACACCGGAAGAGGTGATCATGTGGATGGTCGACAACCAGGGGCCGAGTTCGCCCGCCTGGAACTTGAGTTCAGCGGTCTCTGGGGTCGGCCGATCCAGGCGATCGACGCTCAGAATCTCTTCTGCGAGACGGATAAGTACTGCCGTGAAGCGGTTCCGGAGCTTGCCAGTGCGAGAAGCCGGATCAAGTCGCGCTACGTCTCCACGCCGGAGCCGATGACGCTCTTCTTCCCGCCCAAGTGGGGGATCAACGATCACCTTCCTCAAAACGAGGTGCTGGGCGATGAGCACGCGCGTGCGCGCGTCCTCGAGCCCATGTTCTAGGTGTGAGCGCTCATGCGGCTTGTGCTGCCGGTTGCCGGCGCCGTGGCCAGTCGTATGGGCGTCCCTGCACCCCCTGCTCGAGCGATCGCACCCACTCGATGATCGCAGCGACGTGCTCGTCCGTGAAGTTGCTGCGGTATGCAGGTGCCGAGTGCACGAGGTCGAAGCCGTAGTCGTTGCGCAGCGATTCGGGGATGACCGGGCCGTCTCCGCCGAAGTACACGAACTCGTCTCCGAGCATCACCCGCTCGCTCTTGGTGTCGCGCACCATGTGACGCGCCTCCGGAGAACCGTCGTCCTTGCTGTGGCGTGAGTTCTCCTGGATCCAATCACCGGCGGGATCGCGGTGGTAGATGTTGTCGCCGAAGTGCTGCATGCGGCTGCCCCGAAGGTTTGGCCGCTTCTCGGCGAAGCGTTCCTCGTCCCAGTACTCCTGGAAGCTCAGGATCTCTGAGACGCGCATCGCGTAGACGAGGTTGCCGGCTTTGCCGTTCGGTCGGGAGCCGGTGCCGACTATCCAGTCGTCGACCTGGGCGACCTTGCGGATGTCCTGCTTGCATGTGGCGAGAGAGCAGACCCCGTGAAAGGGGTTTGGCGCGAACCCGACGTCGTAGCGCACGATGTAGCTGAACACCTTCACGCT
This sequence comes from Microbacterium schleiferi, assembly GCF_015565955.1. NCBI lineage: Bacteria > Bacillati > Actinomycetota > Actinomycetes > Micrococcales > Microbacteriaceae > Microbacterium > Microbacterium schleiferi. Next base: position 1,195,712 of record NZ_CP064760.1, read on the forward strand.
CGACCTCCCTGTCAGCAGGCAGCCCGCGGAATCGACTGCACGGGCGCGGGAGCACCACTGGGTTCTGTCCAGTTGTCCTTACCGTCAAGAGCGTCGATGATCGCCTGGGCATCCCAGTTGACGATCGCGTTCGCGTAGTCTTCGAGCGGCTCGGGCATGTCGTCGTGCGTGGTGCCTGGCGCCCAGACTCCTACGATCCGCTTGTCGGGGAACTTGCGGGCGTACTCGATCTCCCAGTCGACCCACTCATGGTTCTTCGTGTCGGGGGAGATAATGACTATGATCTTTCCCGCCCATCGGATCTGGTCCGCCAGGAGCGTCCTGATGTAGTCGGGGCTCTTCGCGTTGTTCGGGGTCTCGCTCGTGATCGACGAGTCCCGGATCTCGGCTCCGCTGCCGGCGAGCATCTTCTTGAGATCTCCGACCAGCGCGTCGTCCTCGTGACGGTGGCTGATGAAGATGTTGTGCTGGTCGCTCATCTCGGGCTCCTCCCTTCCAGGGATAGTCTACTTTTCACCACCGACATCGCCCCGATGAGGAGGCATTTCGAGAGGAGAGCGCGTGCCGATCCCGCCGATCCTCGACGTGTTCGTCGTCTGGCATCCCGACGACGCGATCGGCGCCGAGCGATTCGCGGAGCTCCATGAGCACTTCCATAGCCCGGCATTCTCGGGACTGGCCGGCGGTGCCGTCGAGGTGTATGCGCGCAGCGATCCCTGGGAGGACGGAGCGGCGCCACGACCCTTGGGCATTGCGACGCCGCTCGGCGAGGGACTCCCGACCGCACAGTTCAACGCGATCGTCCCGATCATCGACACGAACTTGCTCCGCGCAGCGGCCGAGCCGGGCAATCCATGGAACACGTACCTTCGCGAGATCGCCGCACTAAACCAGAGGGCTGGCGTAGGCGTCTACCCCGTGGTGGCGAACGGCTTGCAATGGGACACCAGCATCGTCAGTCATATCCTCGGCGGCATCCAGACTCTGCCCGCTCATGTGAACACGGATGCCGGCTTGTTCGGGCGCGAGCTGGCGCAGGCGATCGCCCAACAGATCCAGCAGGAGGCGAGCCTCCCCGCACGGCTGACGGTGTTCGTGAGCCACACGAAGCACCGTTCTTCAGAGGAAGCCTCGCGTTCCGGCCCCGCGATGTTCGAGCGTGTGCGCGACCACATCCAGCAGTCTCACCTGTCGGCCTTCTTCGACGCGCAAGACATCCAACCTGGCGGTGATTGGGAGAGGACGCTTGAGGACGCCGCTGGCAGCAGCGCGTTGCTGATGATCCGCACCGACGTCTATGCCGCGCGAGACTGGACGCAACGTGAGGTCCACGCCGCGAAGCACAGCGGCATGCCGGTCGTCTGCATGTACGCGCTCACTGCCGGTGAGGAGCGGGGCTCCTTCCTGATGGACCACGTCCCCTCGGTGGTCTGTGACCTCGCCGACCCTGATCCGGGTGTCGCCGTCGCCCTCAACAGGCTCGTCGACGAGACGCTCAAGAACACTCTTTGGCAAGCGCAGACGTCCTATCTCTCGGAGGACGGGTTCGATTGGCTTCCCGCGCAATCGCCTGAGCCGACCACACTCGCCCCCTGGCTCGCTTCACATCAAGAGACGCAGCCAGATGACAAGCACCTCTGGGTCATTCACCCCGATCCGCCGCTCGGGCACGCGGAACGAGAGGTGCTGCTGCAGTTGTGCGCGGTGGCAGGCTACGACGTCAACGTCGACATCTTGACGCCCCGAACGTTCGCTGCGCGCGGTGGAGCACTCAAGACATGAGCGAACCCACCCTCATCTCGCGAGACGCTCTCTCGGGCCAGAAAGTCGCCTTGTCAGTCTCTGAGAGCGCCGATCTCTCGCGTCTTGGTCTCACTGAGCAACACTGCCGACTGGTCGTCGCCGAAGTTGGCAGAGCGATCATGCTCGCGGGAGGAACCGTCGTATACGGCGGTCACCTCAATCCCGGTGGCTACACCGAGATCCTGATCGAAGAGGCCCAACGTTTCAGCAGTGGACGATCCGCGCTTGAGATCACGCTGGCCGAATCTGAGTACCGGAAGCTAACGGCAGACGAGCTGATGACGGCAGACAGGAATCTCGGTGACGTCGGCAGACTGACGTTGGTTTCCGAGTCGCGTAAGACGGTGCCGATCTCGCGTGCCCTGGACGGCTCTTGGAGTCACGCGCCGGGCAACGCATTGACCGCGATGCGCGAATATGTCGCGAGCGGAACAACGGCCCGTCTGATTGTTGGGGGCGCCTCGCGGGCTACGTCGGCGCGGAACCCGGCGTGGTCGAAGAAGCACGTCTGACCATTCAGTCCGGACGTCTGCTGCTCGTCGCCGGAGGGTACGGGGGCGCGGCAGCCGCAGTCGCGCAGCGTCTATATCCGCAGTTTTTCGATGGTTGGGCGCCCGGAGCGTACCCCGCTGACGGTGAGGACGCACAGGTCCTAGTCGCGCTGGACGCGCTGCATGACGCATACGCTAGTGCCGCTATTGGTCCTCACCTTGACGAAGAACTGTTGCGGCTTCTTACTATCAGCCACAGGCCAGCCGACATCGCGCGTGCGACCGTGCGCCTGCTCACGGAGGCGGCGAACTAGGTTGACGGGTTGGCGTGATTACCAAGAACAGGCAGCAGGACTGTTCCAAGAGCTCGGCTTCGACGTGCGCACCGATCTGCGAGTTATTGGGGCGCGTGGGAGCCATGACGTCGATGTCTACGCGAGTTTCGAGCGTGCTGGATTGGCCGTGAACTGGGTCATCGAGTGCAAGCACTGGAAGCGACCAGTCGACAAGTCCCACGTGTTGACTCTGAGATCGATCGTCGAGGACGTCGGTGCAGATCGTGGGGTCTTGCTGTCCGAGTCCGGGGCTCAAAGCGGCGCAGTTGCCGTGACTCACAAGAGCAACGTGCACGTCACATCGATCATGGATCTCAAGGCGATGGCGGCTGATGAGATCGTTCTTGAGCAGGTCCGAGCGCTACCAAAGAGAGTTGCCTCGGCCCACGCTCGATACTGGGCACTGCCCAAGCCACATCGCGAAGAATACGGGCTTCGTCCGGAGGGGCCAACGTACGGCTACAGCGGCGCCGTCGTTCTAGCGCAGATTAAGGACGTCCTCTTTAGCGTCCTCGCAGGACAGTACCCCCCGAGGGGTGACGTGTTGCCCGCCATCGATGTTCATGGCCCGGCCGAGGCGCTTTCGTGGGTATACCCTCGGCTGGACAATCTAGAGCAGAAGCTGGGAGCAGCCGAGAAGGGTCTTTCCACCTTTCGGGATAGCGGTTGATTGATGCCATTTCGCTGCGGGCCTGGTCCCCCGGGAGGTCCGGTGGCGATGGTGGCGCAGGTGAGCGGCTCAGCCACCGGTGCGTCCGCCACTCGGTCAGGCGGGAACGCAGCGCGCGTAGTCTCGCACCATGTGCGTGCCGTGTGCCTCCAGCTGCCACCCGGAAGACCGTGCAGGGCAATCGAAGCCGGGACACGCAGGCGGAGCTGGCGGTGCGCCGCCTGGTGCACGTAGTAAGGCACCGGTACCGGGTCAACGCGCGACCGGAGCGCGACCTGCGTCGAGCGGCGGACCTGCTGTTCACTCGCGCCCGGGTCGTGGTGCTCATCGACGGTTGCTACTGGCACGGATACCTGAGCGCTTCAAGATGTCATTGACGAACCGCGACTACTGGGAGGGCGAGATCGCCCAGAACCGGCTCCGCGACATCGAGACCATGGCGTCGGGAACTACTTCGAGGCGACCCAGCGTCCATCCTCTTCAACGAGGTTGAACATATCTCTTAGGATCTCCTGCGAAAAACGTGCGTACTGGCTTGAGGCGTAGGGGAAGGTACCTGTTGAAAAATCGACATGCCATGCCTTCACCAGAGACGCATACTCCTCAAAAGTCAGGACTCCTAGGGCGGGCAGTGAACGGCGAAGCGCGATGATCATTGCGTTGATGACGGTTGTGGAGGTGATCTTGTTTTGAGGATCATTCCATTCGCTGGAATGATGAGCTTTCAGCGCATTGAAGTACAGATTAAGTGTCGCCGTGCAGTAATTCACATACTCGGTCAGCAACTCGCTGTTGCTCTTGGTTCTGAGGCTTGTGCGCGCGGGGTCCCCCTTTACCCACTCCGCAAATAGTCCGGACTTTGCCTGAATATCGACTAGGTAGCGAAGGGCGAACTTGACGATCGATGCAATCTTGATGGGCGCCTGGTCCATCTGGGACAGCTGGAACATGTTGCGGAAAGCCGACTGCTTGTTCAAGAGTTCGAGTACTCGGCGCGCGACTGCGACATCCGCATAAGGGGCTCGCAGCGATTGGATCGCTAGGAGCACATCAGCGGGTACGGGTTTGGTATTCGAATTAATGTCGAGGAATATCTCGCCTTGTAGTTTGAGACGTTCGAGCTCGTCCATGCCCGGAGGAAAGATGAGGCCCGTTGCCAAGAGGTGTACCTTGCCACGAATCGCGGCAACCTTCGGCTCCAGCTCGTCGTTGCCCTCGTAGTGGGCGAAGACTCGGTGCTGCCCGTCGATGATGCACAATGAATTGAACTCGTCAGGGATGGTCATCCGATAGGCCGAGTAGTCCTGAATGTCGTCGAGCTCTATCGGAGACTTGTCGGAGGTCTGGAAGGTGACGTCGGGCGGGAGTCCAACAATGATGTTGTTCAAGAAGGCAGAGCCGTCGCTGGCTACATACTGTCGGATTTTCCTTATGCGATTAGCGTCGATCAAGCGCTGATAAAGATCTGTCGAATATCCCCAGTTGTCTTTTCGAAGCACGTATGAGTTGCGGAGCAGTACATCCGCTGAGATCATGAACGAGACAAGTCGGACTCCGTTGCTGAATCCGGTGCTGTCATCCGGTGAGATGATTGTTGTATCGATCGACTTGACATCGTTTGTTGCATTTGCTGCGCCAATATCGCTCGAAGTCAGTTCGAGGAATCGCCACAGGTCCGTCTTTGCGGAGCGTCGGATTGTCTTGGCGAGTTTGTCGAAGTAGTTGAGTGCTCGCACCGAAACGATTTTCATGGGCGCAAGGAGCGCCAGGTCGTCGTCATCGAGATCCATCTCGGTGCGTGAGATGTAGAGATAGAACAGCTGAAATCTCTTGGGGGAGTAGGCCTTGATTGCATCTTCGTGCTCTGGAAACGTGTAGCGGAGCCACTCGATGAACTCGACCTTTGAGCTCTGAATCTGTTCGGCCAGGAGCTTCTTGTTTTTAGCGTGATCGAAAGGTTTCTTGCTGGTGGTATCTTCGACAACCAGCAGAACGTTCTCGTACACGAAGACTGCGTCCAGTTCGCCCGTCTTGTTACCAAACTTGGCTTCTTTGCCTTCGGCGGGCACATGGGTGAAGCCCATGTTTGTGAACATCGTCCTAATCAACCGAGCGAAGCGGCGTTGTTCGAGGATGGCAGGGTCTACCGGCTTACGAGTAGCCTTCTTCCGAGTCCTCGTCCTGGGTTTCGGGCTCGCCACCTTCGGTTTCCCCTCGTTCGGGCCGGCGACTTCACCAGCACCGGGCTGCCAGGATAGCGTGAGCGCCGTGTCGCGCCGGCTCGGCGCGCGGTAGCGTTCGTCGTCGGCGCCTGCCGTTAGAGTGGGCTGTGGCCCGGAGACTGTTCGGCGGAGGAGAACGATACGAGTGACTGACGCTGTCGCCGCGTCACAGCCGGCCGGCTTGGACGCATCGGATCCGGCCTTCTGGACGGTGCACCAGGGAGACGCCAGAGACTTGGGTGCGTTGATGGAGCGTGCTGCTCGCGCCGCGGGCCGTGAAGGTCAACCGTTCCTGCAGACGACGATCACGTCGCCGCCCTACGCCACACTCGTGGACTATGGCAGCGAAAATCAGATTGGATTCGGGCAGTCCTATGAGGACTATCTCGAATCGTGCAAGTCAATCTTTCGAAGTGTTCACCAGTGGACGCTTAATACCGGCTCTATGTGGGTCGTTGCCGATAGTTTGTTTGATAGGCGTAAGAACGGATCCCCTTCTCGCCTTGTGCCCTTGCCGTTCGAGCTTGCGGCACAGGCGGAGTCCGTCGGCTGGACTCTTCGAGAAGTTGTGATCTGGCGGAAAGATAGAACCCGTCCATGGTCTCACCGCGGAAAACTCCGAAATGGGTTCGAGTACGTCCTGTTTTTCGTGAAGTCGAATAGCTTCACGTTCAACGTTGACCGCCTCCGGGACACCGGGAACCTCAAGTCATGGTGGGTAAAGTATCCCGAGCGGCACAACCCGTGGGGTATGTCACCGGACAACGTTTGGGAGATACCGATCCCGGTGCAGGGAAGTTGGGACAACGCTGCATTCCGCCACGCGTGCCCGTTTCCCCCTGAGCTCGTTCGACGTATGGTCGTGCTCTCGTCAGATGAAGGTGACGTCGTCTTCGATCCTTTCGCCGGTAGCGGTGCCGTTGTGGCAGGTGCTATTCAAGAGGGGCGGCGTGGCCTCGGTATTGAACTGAATCCGGAGTACGTCTCGCTGTTCCGCGGAGGTGCCCCGGCAGTTCCCAGGGAAAAGTTGGAGTCAAAGCCAGTGAGCGTCATGACTCAACGGCTGCTTGAACTGCGAATGCTCAAGTATCCAAAGGAGCTTGCAAAGCAGTTGCTTCGGGGAGGCTTCACGACTTCGCAGGTGTGCGCCGTGCTTATGGAAGTCGAGTCCGTGAACTACAAACCCGCTCGCACGGGTTACGGAACGATCGATTGCTCGGTTGTGGTTGCCGACGAGCTTTCCGAGATTGAAAGTGCTCGACTTTCGAAGCTTTTGCTGGACGTGGTCGGAAAGGCTCCCTTGTCCAAGTACGGGCTTGAGGTCCAGTGCAACGTGGTGTCGATTGTCGAGGCTGGCACGAAGTTCGAGGATACTGAGGTCTCCATCTACACGAGAGGTCGAACCTGGCAGGCCGACAGAACGCTCGCCGGCGCGAACCTAGAAGATTGGATCCGAGATGTGGGGACACCCACAGTTGTTCCGATCGTCTCACCGCTGCACGTTCAGCAGTCGCTCGAAGAGTCTCTCTGAGCCATGGTTGAAGTGGACCAATCGGGTGACCAACGGCCTGCAAACTGTGCAAACGTGATGCGCGGAGCACACTCCTGAAACACAAAATCCCTGGTCAAGTGGGCTATGGGCCATACCCGTACCACCTGGGGGTCAAGGGGTCGCAGGTTCAAATCCTGTCATCCCGACCGGAATGCGTAAGGCCCGGCTCGAATGAGCCGGGCCTTACGCATTCCCGCGAGTGATGCAGGTGAGCCGCCGCCGTGGGGCGCATCCCGACAGGAACGACCGGATTATTCAGGCGGGGCGCATCCCAAAGCTCGCGTCTTCCCTGAAGACTGAAGCTGATGCGTATCTGATGCTCGAAGACCTCCGTTGGGGCGGCGCGCGACAGAGATGATCGCCGCGAGAATCGCGATGACGACAATCACGATGAGCAGCTCGACGATTGTGAATCCGTGGCGCTTCGACGTCAATTCCAACTCGCCGTAGAGTTGGTCGATAGCGCAAAACTGCTGCGTGATGCCTTTCGCGCCATATCTGCGCATGACTATGAACCATGAGCGCGATGCTGACAAGACGGTCGCTGGATTAGAAATTACAACGCGGGAGTGGACAACCCGGCTGCGGTGGTGCGGCGCTCGATACGGAGCGCGTCGAGTTCAGCCAGCGCCAAGGGGTTGCCGTCCAGGTTGAGCAGCGGCGTGTGCTTGAGGATGAGCGCCTTCTCCGCCTCGCGGACATCCGGCTCGGGGAACACCGCCCAGCTCACCTCGAGATTCTCGTCGATCCAGGCCACTATGCGCGCCCGATCCTCGGCCACGAAGCTGAAGTTGTACTGGTTCGCTTTGCCGACGAGCGATCCTGCCACCGGCCGGTAACCAAGCACGGCTCCGATGCTGCGGAAGAAGGTGCCATGGCCGCGGCCGCGTAGCTCGTTGCGGAGCATGCGTTTTAACAGCGAGGTCGCCTTCCCTATGTAAATGAGTCGAGAGCGACGTGACGCCAGGTGTGTCGGGAACGGCTCGGGTAGCGACGAGCCCACCCGAAGGCGGATTGCGTAGACGCCGAAGTCGTTCGGGACGATGGCATCAATCTCACCCGCCGGCCGGAACGAGCCATCCTCGAGCAGGTTCATGATGCGTCGGCGTCCGACGGCTCTTCCCTGTCGCGCCGACGCATCTTGGAAGCGATGGTGCTCGACACCTTCCCGGCCATGTCCTTCGCATTGTGAGCGACGTCGACGCTGAAGGACGCGACCACTTTTGCTCCGCGTGCTCCGAGTCGCCCGGCCGTCTGAACTCCTGCGGCGCCGGCTTCGACCGTAGCGTCTCGCGCCTCGATAGCCGCGATCTTCCAGCGCTTCTTCTCCAGGGTGACGCGGGTGTCGGAGATGCCGAGCGTCTCGTGGAAGACCAGCACGGCGGCGCCCACCTCATTGCTCGAGCGCACCACTTCGCCCGGCTTGAGGGGATGGAAAAGCACCTTAGTGTTCGCAGTCACCGCGGCGGCATCCATACGAGCGAGCAGCCGCTCCGTGCTTTTCGCGATGAGATCCCGGCGCTTGGCGCGGCCCGCCTGAATAGCCTCGCGGTGCCGGTCCAGATCATTTGGCGTGGAGTCGAGCACACGGTCGAGCTCGAGCACTGCCAGGCCGTCCTGGAGCTGGAAGCAACGTGCCAGAACGGCCAGCCACTCCTCGACCTCACGCTCGGCGTCCTTCGCGACCTCGGCGATATCCCCGACGCGAGACTTCTTCTCCAGCTTCTCGGCCAGAGCATCGAGACGGCGGAGGGCGTAGGACTGCGTCTCCGCGATGGTCTGCGCAGCACCGTGCAGGCTCGACCAAGTCACCTCAGAGACGCGGCCGACATGCTCGCGCTTCAGCATGGCGTCGTCGATGACGAGCCCGACCCCAATCATGCGGGCGAGCGCATTGTCCTTCTGTGCCCGCAGGATGTCGTCGACCTTCTCGTCGATCACGGCGAGGTAGTCCGTGATCTCCTGCATGGTCTGTTGCATGGCGAGCTGCGCCATGATGCCCGCCGCACCAGCCAGCATCGCCGGGTTAGTGAGCATTGAGCCGACGGTGCCGGGCTTCACGAACTCGAGGATGTTCGTGATCTTGCCTTTGCTCGTGGTCACGATGGCACGGCTGACACTGTCCGACGAGCCCTTCATGGCGTTGCCAAGCTTGAGCGCCTTGGCCGATTCCTCGGTGAGTTTCACCCAGCGACCGGCGCTAGCAGCGACCTCAGAGCCGCCCTTCGCTGCAGCCGAGCCGACGTTGAGCGCACCGCCGAAGGCGTGCGCTAGGTTTAGGTCGCGCGAGGCGACGCCCGCGGCGGACAGGAAGCGTTCGACCGCCAGGGGGTCACCGATCACCGCAAGGCCGTCCCCATCACTGACCAGCTCGATCTCGGAGCGCGGCTCGTCCTCGTTCGACATCTACGCCCCGTTCGCCGTGCTGATCTGCTGATTCGAGGCTACCGGGCGCGAGTTTGCTCAGGTGGCGTCCACGTCGCGTACTACCTGGACGATCTCATCCGCGATCTCTGCGATGGTGCTGGTGGCCGTAGTGCGGGCAATTTTGTCGGCCAGCGATGGCGACTGTGACTCAATCTCATCCTTGGAGATCTCGTGCCATATTGGAAGCATCCGCTGCTTGCCTGCGATTGACATACCGACGATGCCGTCCAGCTCGTACTGTGGCCAGCCCTTCGCGAAGAACGACTTCGAGAAGACCACGACGCCGAACGAAGAGTGCGCTAGGCCGTAGTCGATCTTTCGGCGCAGGCTGTCCCCGATGCTTAGTTCCCCCTTATCCAGCCATACCTTGAGGCCACGTTCGGTGAGCGCCTTATAGAGGGGGAGGGCGACGGAGGCCTTGTCCTCGCCTGCATGCGAGATGAAGACGTCCCAAGTTTGGCCGCTTTCATCTGGAGTGAGACGAACGGGCGGCTCAGTCCGGATGCCTGCCAACGATCCGTCCGCCGAGCGTAGCGGCCGAAGAGCCCCTGGCTCGACGTTGACGCTGGCACGGACACTGCTTGCGCGCAGGCCGGCAAGGTCGATGGTGACGTACCAGTGACGCGTCGACGGAACGACGATCCGTGACGGTGAGACCTTCGCAAGTCCGCCGTAAAAGCGGTGGCGGCGACCCTGTCGATAGCTATTGAAGTTAGCCGAGTCCATGAGGCGGACGTTCGCCCCGGTGCTGAGCGTCACGACAACCATGGAGCCCTTCTCGACGTTGCCAAGGTCGTACTTCAGGAAATTCACGCGGGCGCTCCGTTCGGGTCGATGTCGCTCACTGCATATCGCGATTACAGCAGCGACCTCCGACATGCCCTCCTTTGCGCTCGACGAGGTCACTCGGCGAGCGCAGACAGACTCTCCTCCCATTCGTCGGTAATCGTCTGGATAGGCGCGAGCCGGTCGGGAAAGTCCTTATGCCGCGCCATTCGTGAGGTGTGCCCGTAACGGAAATCCCACCGTCCAGTCGGTGAGAACAGGCATGCCGCGACGACATCGAAGTCGTCGACGGGGTAGAAGCGCGACGCAGGATCGCCCTTGGAGGCGCGCGTCTTCTGTACCTCGACCTTGAAGCTCCCGCTAGCGGACGTCTTTGGGCTCGCGTTTTTGCACTCGACCCGCACCAGCCTTCCGTCCGTGAGGGTGACGTTGAAGTCGTGCATCGCGTCCACGTCGAGCCGCTCGACCGCGGCGACGTCGGGCGATGATTCGAGCAGGTGCTCCAGGTGGTACTCGGCGACCCCGCCGCGGACGGCGACGGAGAGCCGGTTGCGGCCACCGATGATGTCGAGGATCTGCTCGCTGGTGAGCGCGAACTGCTCTTCCAGCACGTGCCGCCGCGGCAGCTCGTCGACCGCCGACTTGCCCGCGAGGGCGACGGCAGCCGAGTATCGCAGCGGTGGGTCCAGGCGCAGGGAGGTGGCTCGTCGTTCGAGACGCGCGTAGTCGATGAGGCGGTCGGGCGTGAACGCAACGAGTGTCTCCAGGCTGGTGGGGGAGCGGGGCTCGGTGCGTTTCGTTCCTGGCCGGTTGATCTTCTCCCACACGTGCCAGCTCGACGCTTTGGCCCGCTGGATCGCTGCGTCCTTGGCGTAGAAGGAGATGCCCATCGGCAGAGGGTCCCAGAGGTTGGCGTCCAGGCCGAGGATGACGCCGTCGGCGAGATCGACCCCGAGAATCATGGTTACGTCCACGCCGGTGACATCGCGTCCGACGGGGTGCTCTCGCTTCCAGGACTGCTCAGCGCCATATCGGAGCTGGCCGCGGACCTCGTCGTCGGGGCGGTTCTTGATCGAGTTCCGGGTGACGCGGAAGGGATAGACGAGCATACCGATCCGCTCGTCGGAGCCAAGCTGTACGCCAAGGTAGATCGGTGCGCGGTGAGGATCGCTCGCGTAGAGCACACGGCCGCCGGATGCACGCACCGCGTCGAGGAGGAACGCGCGCAGGTCGCTGCGTCCCTGGACGCGGTATACCTCGCCGAAGGCGCGTCCTGCGAGCGGCTCTTCCTCCACAGGACCCTTCCGGATTGGGTTATCCACCGACGTCCTTGGTCAGGTTGGGCATGTCGGTAGCTGTCGGCAGACTCGTCTCGACGATACTGATCAGACACGCACTGCCCGCAGAGGCCGGGCCGTGCGTGCACGTATAGGAAGAGGTGGCAGATGGGCGAGCAGCTCCCGGTGGTGAGCCTGTTCTCCGGAGCGGGCGGACTCGACCTCGCCGTAGAGCGTGCCGACGCCGAGCCCCTTGCCTCTAGCGACCGGGGCAGCGGCCTCCTTCGCGTGTCGGTCGCCACGGACTACAACGAGCCCGCGTTGCAGACGTTGAAGGCGAACTTCGACGGCGCCGCGACCCTCACCGGTGATATCCGACAGGTCCCCACCGAGCAGATCCTCGCCACCGCAGGGCTGCGGGCCAAGGAGCCTGTGCTCGTCGTCGGCGGGCCGCCGTGCACCCCGTTCAGCAAGTCCGGATTCTGGCTGGAGCAGAAGCGGGAGAGCCGCGACCCGAACGCTTCGCTGCTGGACGAGTACGTCCGTGTCGTCCGTGAGTCACGCCCTGAGGCGTTCATCTTGGAGAACGTGCAGGGCCTGACGTACAAGACCCACAAAGCCCAATTCGACCGACTCCTCAAGGGACTCGGCGAACTCGGCTACAACCCGCAGTGGAAGGTGCTGCTCGCCGCGGACTACGGAGTCCCGCAGCTGCGCCGCCGCGTGTTCGTCGTCGGCAGACGCGACGGTGAGAAGTTCGAGTTCCCCGGGCCCACCCACTCAGGATGGAGCGAGCACAGCCGCACCGTCGACGCCAGCAAGATCCCTCACGTCACTGCGTCTCAGGCGTTCGTCGGGCTGCCCAGGCTGGTCCGCGCTGCTGAGGACGAGATCGTCGAGGGCAATTACGGACAGCTCGCGGCGGAGATCCCGCCGGGACAGAACTACCTCTGGCACACCGAACGCTACGGCGGCCGCAACCACTTCGAGTGGCGCAGTCGCTACTGGACCTTCCTGCTCCGGCTCGACCCCAACCGGCCCTCCACCACCCTCCAGGCACAGCCCGGCCCGTGGGTTGGCCCGTTCCACTGGGAGAACGTCCGCACCGCCTCCGGAGACGAACGCGCAAGACGCCTCCGCGTCAACGAGATGCTGCGCCTCATGTCCTTCCCCGACGAATTCAAGATCGAAGGTACCCGCGCGGACGTGCAGCGTCAGCTCGGGAATGCTGTCCCGCTTGAGCTTGGCAAGGCTGTGGTCCGAGCGTTGATGGATCAGCTCGGTTATCTCGATCGCCAGCAAGCTGTCCGCGAGGTCGTTTCCGCCTGAGTGCAGGTTGGTCGCTCAACTGCGGGTTCCGTGACTGTGCGGTCTGCCCAGCTTCGACCTCCCGCTACCAGGGGCCGATCGTCTGCATCAGCTTTGGCGTTGCGTGTCGCACCGTCCTCCCGTAGAGCAGCTACAAGCGCGTATACCTATATGCAGTTCGGATGTTCGCGGAGAAATAGGTTCCGACGCTGTCTGAACGCATGAGTTCGATATGCTCCGAACTTGGCACATCGAAGTACTGGTAGATGTTGCCGTTCTTGAACTCGACCTCCAGCGTCTGGCTGCTTTCGTCGTAGCCGACGGAGGACAAGTTCGAACTCGTTACTGGCTCCCGATTCATGGTGTTGCCTCATCTTGATTAGTGGGATCGTTAGCGATCACGCGACGACTGTTTGGTGTTAGGCGGCGCCATGCCCACGCGACATCGTCATAGTCTTGCGGGACCCGAGGAACATCCCATCCACCGGGATAGTCGCGGCCGATTACCTCTGGATCTGCGCTGTCGGGCCGCCTGGCCTCGGGCACATCGATAACAACCCGGGTTGGAAGTTTGACGATGTCGCCGATAATCAAGGCTTCACCCGTGCGTAGCACGGGCACGGCGTCAAATAGGCCCGACAGGTTGTCGGGCAACGTCGACCGTACAAGACCGCGATCTGACGTGTTGCTCAGCCGTAGCACGATGAAAGAGCCCAGCTGGGAGAGCACGGTCGGCCTAATCTCGCTAGGTCTCTGACTGATGATGAGCGCACCGACCCCGAACTTACGGCCTTCCTTCACGATCCTCTCGACTATTTCACCTGCCGTATCGTTGCTGTCGTTCAGGTAACGATGGGCTTCCTCCAGTACGACAAGAAGCGGCCGTTCACGCGCACCCTCTGAGAGTTTTCGTGCCCACACCAGTGATTCGTAGAGAAGGCGAAGAAGTACACTAACGACGCGCTGTAACACCTGATTTGGGACTCCGGAAAGATCGGCGATCACAATCGGTCTGTCCGCGCCGAGCCAAACCTTGAGGAACTCGCCAAGGTCTTCCTGGGCTTCGCCTGCCAGAGAAACATCCCAAGGCCCGGGACGGAACAAGAAGTCGTATCTCGGATCACGCAGCTTGGCTCCTAGCGCATCGGTCTGTCGCCGTAGGTTGATGCTTGAAGCACTGAGATAGATGCGGTCTTTTCCACCCGCTGTGGCCGGTCTATAAGTCGGTGGCGTAACAGTCTCGATATCGCCGCGTAGCTCACGGCCGGTCGCATCCAATGCATACGCTCGCGTGTCGTCTGTCTGCGCGCTGGGCGCGGCGGTATGAGTCGAGAAGTGCATCTCATGCAGCGACATCCAGAGCTTCCTTATGCTGAACGGAAGGGGAGTGTCGGCAGTGACTGCGTTGACGTTCAATCCGAGCTCGGGGTGACGGTCAGCGTATGCGCGTTTGGCGTCGGTGACGGACGACTGGACGATCGTGGCGGAGTTGTCGTCGACTGGGCCGAGCGCAAGGAAGATGAAGTCCTCGAACGGAAGAGCCCAGTACGGCAGATACAACTGGTGGGCTGTTCTTGACCCCGGCGCGCTCTCGGTCGCATCAACCTGAAGACTCATCGCTAAGTCCCCGAAAGCATGGCTGTACTCGCCGTGAACGTCAACGAGAAGAACCCTTGACGACGGAAATCGACTTGGCGAAGCGAGGGCACTGAGGATCGCGGACACCGTTGTGGATTTCCCACTTCCGGTGCTCCCGACCACAGCGGCATGACGAGTTACGAGTCTGGTCACGTCGATCATCGCCGGAAGGTGAGGTGCGTTAGCAACATGACCGATCCGAACCGACTTACTGCGGTCCTTCACCTCATAGATGCGATTCAAGTCATTTGTGGTGACTAGAAGGACCCGGTCTCCGATAGATGGATATCTGGCGACGCCTCGATCGAAGGTGCCATCGCGATGCGCTTCCCCCAACAGTTCTAGACGCATCCATGGCCGTCCGGGAACGGTGCCTTCGACAGGCTCATCTAGCTGGGCGGACGAGCCCACTTGTACGACGACAGCGAAGAGATCGACTAGGCCTAGCGGGATGCGGACGTATGCACCCACCTGCCCGACGAAGTAGGCGTGTCCACGAGAGAATGTCAATCCGGGTGCCGCTTCGGGGCGAACAGCCGCGGTGATCGTGTCGCCCTGAACGTTAGTCACATCGCCGATATGGGTGGGATCGTTACTCATCGGTAGTGTCCTTATGCGGGAGATCACCGGTGAGGTTGCGGAGAAGATTGCCAAGCTCAGCGAAGTCTCCGAGCGTGCATTTCGTCGGCGTTGTTGAGCCATCCGGCTCGGATTCAGCCGGTGCCCAGGGACTCGAAACGGTTCCCACAACAGCAGCATCCTCGGCCAGGAGGAGCAGGTTCGGCAGGTTCTTCGCTAGCGATACAGCCTCGTCGTAGCCGTCCAGTGATCCGAAGAGCAGACCTTGCACGCTGGCGGTCGGGTTCGCCCTCAATGATTGATCGATGACTTCGTTGATGTGCTGATCGCGAAAGGAGAAACCGGTCGTGATGAGGATAGCTCCAGGTCGACGCATGAAGGCCTTGAGTCGGTCCATCATCGCAAGATAAGGAAGACGGCGGCTTTGGTCGTACTTTAGGTGGCTGGGATATACAAGAGCGGATGAAGCATCATCTGCATCGGCAGGACGTCGGACCACTTCTCCGTCCGAATTCTGCGACCAGTTGATTGAGCCGTGAAGCTTCCACAGGAGAGTCCACCGGCTCGGCAGCTGATCCTCTTCAATCGCTTGCAGATCGAAACTTGGCTCGCGTGATCCCATGAAGCCATCGAAATAGGCGACGCGTTGGCGTTCCAGCGCCTGCTCAAGTAGGAGATCGTAGTTGGTGGTGAACAGCTGAGCCGGAACTAGTCGTCGTACAGCACCAATCCACAGCGCGAGAGCCAAGTATGGACTGTCGCCGGCCGGTAAAGGCTGGTCTACATGCATCCGAACTACTTTGCAGATTTCAGCATCGAGTTTGGAGAGAACATCGACACTGACTCCGCGGATATCGCTGGAGCCGGGAAGTGACGCGAGCGAGCGAACGTAGTTCAGAAGGGCTTCGAGGTTGCCCGCGTCCTTGGGATCCAAGTGGCTGATAAGAGTGTCTATGGCGGTGGCGTAGGCCGGATCGATGTCCGTGCGGATTCTGGCCGTCAGTTCCTCAAGCCCAGGAATGAGCGGAACCCCATTCGGTCGGATCGACATCGGTGCGCCTGCTCCGATCAGAAACCCGAGCGGCTTCTTCTCCTGTTCCAGGGCGGCCCTGATGTAGTCCACCTGCTGTCGCATCTCATGAACCACGGCGCCCCCGTCTCGTCAGTCAAAACCTATCTGGAGTTCTCCAGCATGCTGTCGAGGCTCGCTTGTCGCTGCGTGGCTGCCGTCAGCGTCTCGGGGTAAGGGCTCTGATCCCGGCACCTGGTCGCCTTCCTCACCGAAGGCGCTCCCGATGTCGGAGACCAACCGTATTCTCAGTTCGGGCGCCGAAGCTTGGAGGAAGACATGACATCCGACGCGTATTCGTTACCTGTCGCGATTTCGCGGCTCATCTGTCCCCGAGTTGAGCGTCGATCTGGGTTCAGCGAATCTGAGTGAGATTCTGGAAGTGGTCGGCGCGGCGATCGACCCAGGTCCGGAGCAGAATGGCGGTTGCTGGAGGCTTCGCATCGGTCCACGGGTGATTCCGCTCGGTCGCGGCTAGACCGGAGTGCACAAGGCCCGGCTCGAGTCGAGCGGTCTCTTCGTCGTTCCCGCGAGTGATTCGGGCGCGCGCAGGCGGGCGTCTGCTCCGCGTCTCACGACAGGGGGCATGAAGTGCCCGAGCCGCTCTCACGGGTTCGGGGCGGCGTATCCGTCGTCGGGCGACCACGTCACAGTCGGGTCTGGGCGGAGCACCAGGATGTCGCCGGGCTGGATCGTCTTCCCGGGAGGCATCCGGTGGTTATGGATCCCGACGGTGATGTAGTCGATGCAGAAGCGCTCGCCGATGGCGGCTAGTGCGTCGCCGGGCTGCACCGTGTAGGTCTCGATCCGCCCGTGTTCGTCGTAGCCCACCGGGCCGGCTGCGTACTCTGACGCTCCCATGTCGGTCAGCTCGCCGAGGAGCTTCCCCGGCCCTTCTCGGTCGATGGCGACCATCGCGTTGGTTGCGCAGTCTCCGGGGCCGATCGCAGAGAACGTGTGGCCATCGATCGTCTGGGTATCTGGTCCACTGGGCGGTGAGGGCGTCGTCGAATCAGGGAGCGGAGCGGCGCCCGAGGATGCCGCATCCGTCTCATCCGGGGATGCCGTGCGAAGTTCCGACGACGCTGAGCACCCCGTCATGCTGGTGACGCCGAGAGCGACACCAGCAATACCGGCCATAGCCCCGAGTGCGATTCTTGTGACGCGGCTCATGCGTTTCAGCCTACGCACACGTCGCCTCCCAGCCACGGAAGAAGCGTCGGCGCTTGTGAGGGTCCTCGTCAGCGCCGACGATGGATGCATGGCCACGACGCGCACGCTCACCCGACGGAACGCGGGATGGATCGCGCTTGCTGTCGCCGGTGTCCTCGTCGCGGCGGCGCTCGTCATCGCATCGATCGTCGCGTCGTGGCGGGGCGAACCGCTCGCGGCAGCGCCGAGCCCCACACCCACGGCGACCGTCGAGCCCACACCAACGCCCACACCCACACTGATCGGGCCCGCCGCGGACACGACCGACTACGACCTCGCCGGACTCCCTGAGATTACCGTCTTCGCCGTCGTTCCCGAGCTGCCCGTCGACGACGATCCGTTCGGCGGGCTGACCGGCGTCGCCGCTCGAGCGGCAGGCGCCGCAGTCCCTGTTTTCGCCGAGCCCGGTGCAGCGCCGGTGGCGTCCCTCCCGCGTGACTATTACTACGACGGCACCGTGGTGCCGGTGATCGAGCAGTACGACGCATGGGTGAAGGTCATGCTTGTAGGCCGTCAGGCCTATCCCTCCGGGGGAAACTCCGGGCAACTGACCGGATGGCTCCGGACGCAGGATGTCGAGTTGACGGCACAAGAGGCGCTCGTCGAGGTCTCTCTCGGCGACCGCACCGTCGACATCGTTCGAGGCGGGGACCGGCAGCGCGTCGCCGCCGACTTCGGGTCCGGCGTGGAGGCGACCCCAACGCCCCTCGGTCGCTCCTTCATCATGACGGTGCGCACCGAGCCGACCTTCACCTACACGAGGGGCAACCCGATCACCTACCTGTCGGTGCAGAGTCCGACTCTCGACGGGTTCGACGGTGGCGATGTCGCCGTCACCGCCTTCCACTATCACGACACCCGTTCCGGTCGAGTGTCGAACGGATGCCTGCGCGTCGATGAAGCGGCAGCGCACGCGCTCTCAACACTTCCGCTTGGGACTCCGGTGATCATCCGCGAATGACGCTCTGGCGGATGCTGCGACTCCGCCGTTCAGGTCAGGCTGTGCGCTCCGTCGACGAGCTCACGCGTCCACTGCTTCATCTGTTCGCTCGGCTCGGTCTCATCGAAGCTGACCGCGATCCGATCCGACTGGAACCCATCCGTAACGGTCGTGAGGAACTGCTCGGCCTGCGCGTTCGACTCAAACCGATAGAAGTGTGCGTGGTCGGTGGTCCATGCTTCGAGGCATCCGTCGAGCCCAACACAGAGTGTGTCCGTTGCCTCTCGCGCGCCCGTGGTTGTGACGCTGTCGGGATTGGTGAGGAGGCCTGAGAGGTACACATGGCTGCGTGCCCAACCGGGGCACAACCGGCGGGGATGCCGGCCATGATTGACGCAAGGGCGATGGTCGCAACGGAGCGGGTGCGGTGGGCCATGGTCGGAGGCGTCCGTGCTCTCAACGGCGCGGCGGGCGGCCCTCGCGCTTAGCCGAGTTGCCGAAGCGGTCGGGCTTGAGTTCGATGAGCCTGCCGCTGATGCGGGTGTTCTCGAGGCGCTTCAGCGTGTCGCGCGGGAGATCCGCGGGCAGCTCGACGAGTGAGAAGTCCGGGCGGATCTGGATTGCGCCGAAGTCCTCGCGGCGAAGGCCCCCCTCGTTGGCTAGGGCTCCGACGATCTGGCGCGGCTCAACCTTCTGGCGCCGGCCGACGGAGATTCGGTAGGTCGTTCGCGGTCCGCCTCCGCCACGGGGGCCGCGATCGGAGCGTCCGTTGCGCTCACGTCCGCCGCGCCCGGACCGATCCTGCTCATCACGTGAGAACCGCTGCTCGGGTGCTGCATCCGGTTCGAGCAGCAGAGGCGTATCGCCCTGTGCGACGACGGCGAGCGCCGCCGCGACATCCGCCTCCGGAACATCGTGGTGCTCGACGTAGTGCGCGATGATGTCGCGGAAGATCCCGATCTGCGCCGGGTCCGCGAGCGCCGCCGTGATGGCGTCATCGAATCGCGTGAGTCGCGTTGCGTTGACATCGTCGACACTCGGCAGCTTCATCTCGGTCAGCGGCTGCCGCGTGGCTTTCTCGATCGAGGTCAGCATCCGACGTTCGCGAGGCGTCACGAAGCTGATCGCAGCTCCCGTGCGACCGGCGCGTCCCGTGCGTCCGACGCGGTGGACATACGACTCGGTGTCGATCGGCAGGTCGTAGTTGACGACGTGGCTGATGCGGTCGACGTCGAGGCCGCGGGCCGCGACATCCGTGGCGACAAGGATGTCGAGCTTGCCGCTCTTGAGCTGGTTCACCGTGCGCTCGCGCTGCGCCTGGGCGACGTCGCCGCTGATCGCGGCCGCCGTGTATCCGCGGGCGCGCAGCTTCTCAGCGAGGGTCTCGGTCTCGTTCTTGGTGCGCGTGAAGACGATCATGCCCTCGAAGTTCTCGACTTCGAGGATGCGCGTAAGGGCGTCGACTTTCTGTGGGTACGACACCATCAGATAGCGCTGCGTGATGTTGGCCGAAGTGGTGGTCTTGGTCTTGACCGTGATCTCGTCGGGATCGTTGAGATACTGCGCCGAGATGCGGCGGATCTGCGCGGGCATCGTCGCCGAGAAGAGGGCTACCTGCTTGGTGGCGGGCGTGTCGGCGAGGATCGTCTCGACATCCTCCGCGAAGCCCATCGTGAGCATCTCGTCGGCCTCGTCGAGCACGAGGTACTTCAGCTCAGACAGGTCGAGAGTGCGCTTCTCGAGGTGGTCCATGATGCGGCCCGGGGTGCCGACGACGATGTGCACGCCGCGGCGCAGCGCCGAGAGCTGCTGACCGTAGCCCTGTCCGCCGTACACAGGCAGCACGTGCACACCGCGCAGGTGCGACGCATACTTCTCGAACGCTTCGCACACCTGCAGGGCCAGCTCGCGGGTGGGTGCGAGCACGAGCGCCTGCGGGGTCTTCTGCGACAGGTCGAGCCGGGAGAGGATCGGCAGCGCGAACGCCGCGGTCTTTCCGGTGCCGGTCTGGGCGAGCCCGACCACGTCGCGTCCTGCCAGCAGGGGAGGGATGGTCGCGGCTTGGATGGCGGAAGGCGTCTCGTAGCCGACATCCTTCAGCGCCTTCATGACCGCGTCGTCGAGACCGAGGTCGGCAAAGGTGGGCTCGGATGCGAGGGGCTCGGCCTCGTCGGTCGCGTTATCGAGGGAAGAGGCCATAGGTGTGACGCTAGTCGCTCCGTGGGTTCGGCGCGATTCGGCCTCAGCGGTGCAGGTGCGCCCGCTGACCTTCGCGGTCGAACACCATGACGAGCTCTGCAGGCGCGTCGATGGCGCTGATCGCGTGGGGGGTCATGGTCGAGAACTCGGCAGCCTCACCCTGCGCGACCTCGATGCGTCGCTCGCCGAGCTGCAGCAGCACGCGGCCCTCGAGGACGAGGAACCAGTCGAAGCCAGGATGCACGCGTGTCGCCGGCACCTCGGGCTCGGGCTCGAGCCGCATCTTCATCGCCATCGTGCGGCCATCGATGCGATTGAGGGCCCACGTCGTCCGTGCGCCGTAGCTGCGCTGGGTCGGTCGGATGACGACATCATCGTCGTCTTCGGCGTGGAACAGATCGTCGAGGCTGATCTGCAGCGCCTCCGCGAGTGGCACAAGGACATCGATACTGAGCGCCCGTTTGCCGGTCTCGATGCGGCTGATCGTCGATGCGCTGAGATTGCTCCGTTCGGCGACCTCATCGAGCGAATACCCAAGGGTCGTCCGAACGCTGCGCAGCCGCATCCGTGCGAGCGCTTCCACATCGCTGGTCGCCATGGATCCAGCATCCGCCGCTCTTGCGAATTGCGCAAGGTGGTATCCACTTATGACAGGCGGCCGTACGCTCGTCGCATGGTCACCGACACCCCTCACGCGCACACCGCCGCCCCCGCCAGGACGCGTCGCTGCGATGTCGCCGTCATCGGCGGGTCTGCCGCAGGACTGGCGGGCGCCCTACAGCTGGCGCGGCAGCGCCGCTCGGTGATCGTCGTCGATGACGGCACGCCACGGAATGCGCCCGCCGACCACATGCACGGCTACCTCGGCCGCGAAAGCACTCCGCCCGCCGAGTTGCGCGCGATCGGCCGTGGGGAAGTGCGCTCGTACGGTGGGGAGGTTCTGTCGGGTCGCGTCGTCGATGTCTCCCGCGAGGGCGACCTGTTCCGCGTCGAGCTCTCGGGTGGGAGCGCGCTGCTCGCACGGCGTGTCCTCGTGGCGTCCGGACTCACCGACGTGCTTCCAGAGATCGACGGCCTTCGCGAGCGCTGGGGCCGTTCGGTCATCCACTGCCCCTTCTGCCACGGCTGGGAGGTGCGCGACCAGCGTGTCGTGCAGATCGTGACCGACCCTCTGAACCTGCACGCGACAGCCCTCATGAGGCACCTCACCGACCGTCTGTCGGTCGTGCTCCACGAGGGCGTCGATGCCCACGACACCGCTGTCCAGGCGCTCGAGGCGTCCGGTGTGCCCGTGCATGCGGCGGCGGTCGAACGCGTCACGGATGCCGACGGCGCTCTCCGCATCGAGCTGGAGGGCGGCGCGCACCTGGCGGCGGATGCGGTGCTGGTCGGTGCGCGATTCCAGGCGCGCGTCGAGGCGCTCGGCGGGCTGGGGCTCGGCGCCACCCCTCACCCGAGCGGCTGGGGGGACGTGCTCACGGCGGATGCCACGGGTCGTACCGCGGTCGAGGGCGTGTTCGCGGCGGGAAACGTCGTCGATCCCGCTGTGCAGGTGCTCCACGCCGCCGCGAACGGCAGCATGGTCGGCGCACAGATCGCCTTCAGCCTCGCCCACGAGGATCTTGCGGCAGGTTCCCGTCCCTCGGGCGTCGAGGCCGAGTGGGATGACCGCTATGGCGAGGGACAGATCTGGAGCGGTAATCCGAACGGCACTTTGGTCGCGGAGGTTTCGATGCTCGCTCCCGGCCGGGCGCTGGATGTCGGTGCGGGAGAGGGGGCAGATGCTCTCTGGCTCGCCGAGAACGGATGGCAGGTCACGGCATCCGATGTCTCGTCGCGCGCGCTCGATCGGATCCGGCAGGAGGCGCGGCGCCGCGGCCTCGACATACGCACGTGGCACGTCGACGCCAACAGCGTCCACCCGTACGCAGGGGAGACCTTCGATCTCGTCTCGCTGCAGTACGGCTCGTTCACGCGCACGCCTGATGGCCGCGGCGTGCGGAGCCTGCTCGAGGCGGTCGCTCCGGGCGGCACCCTCCTGGTCGTCTCGCACGACACGGCGTGGGCTCGCGACGCGGGCGATTCTGCCGAACACACCCGGATGTTCGACCCGGATGCTTACGTCGGCGTCACCGAGATCGCGGCGGCACTCGCCGCGGACGGGGGCTGGCGGATCGAGGTGCACGAGAAGAGGCCGCGTCCAGCGGGGGCAGCCAGCGGGGATCATGTCGAGGATGTCGTGCTGCGGGCCGTCCGCCTTGGGGGATGATCCGGAGCTGCTTGAGCGGTTCATCGACCCGTCCGAGATCGCCGCGCTCGTGGCATACCTGGCAAGTCCGCGCGCGTCGGCGACCAACGGTGCAGCGCTCCGGGCGGACGGGGCGTGCTCACGACGACGCTGTAGGTCGCGCTCCGGCCTACGGTGGACATATGGGAGATTCCGCCGGCGCCGGCCGCTGGGTCCTGATCCGACGGAGTGCATGCGCCGGGGCGCTGGCGGTGCTGGTGATCGCCGGCCTCGCGGTCCACACGATGCTGCCGGACACCGCGGGGACCGACATTGCGGGGGACGCGCTCTACGCGGCTGCGGTGTATGCGTTCGTTGCCGGGATCGCCGTGCGGCAGTCCCCGCTCGTTGTCGGAGCCATCGCCGTGACCTGGTGTGTGGGCATCGAGCTGTTTCAGCTCACGGGCCTGCCGCTCGCCGCCGGGGCGGCGTTCCCGCCCGCCATGCTCGTGCTCGGAACCGTCTTCGACCCCCGAGACCTTGTCGTATACGTGGTGACGATCGTCGCCGTGACCGCGACGGATGCGGGGATCGGACGCCTCCGGGACAAACGCCGCTGACGCTTCCCAGCCGCCGCCGCTAGCGTGGTGTGGATCTGGCCCTGGGCTGAGCGAGGTGTGGGAACGATTGCGCGTGCGGAGTTTCGTTGCGATCTGGTGGCGTGCTGTCACTGACGGCGCGTTCTTCAACCGGTGGAGCGCGCTCCTGTCATTCATCATGGCAGCCATCGTCGGTGTCCCGACCCTCGATGGCGCCTCGGTCGAAGGCTACCTGCGAGGCATGGTGGTCGGCGCCCTCGGATGGGTGGTGCTGGCAACGCTCGCGCTCCCGGCGGCGCTCGCAGAACGGCGGATGACGTCTCGGCCTGCTCGCGGCATCGTCGCGCTCGGGACCGTGGTTGTCCTGTGTGCCGTGCGAACCCCGCTCAACGAAGCGATCAGCTGGTGGCTCTGGGGCGCGGGCACGGCGGGCGTGCTGGGGCCGCGAGTGGTGACGAACATGGTCTCGGGCCTCGCGATGTTCTCACTCGTCGGCATCGCAGTCTCGGAGTACGGGCGTCGGCGGGCGATCGTGACACGCCTCGACACCGCGCTGGCCCCGATGCGGGCGCGTCTGGAGCGGGCGCACGATCAAGCAGGCGAGGTGGACGCCGTCCTCGCGGCGACGGCGCAGCGCCTTCGCGCGTCCCGCAACCTCATGCTCGCCCGCGCGGTCGATTTCGCGACCGTGCGGGCATACGCCGAGAAAGTGCGCCGCGAGAGTCACCTCCTCGAGGCGCGGGCCGACGAGGCCGACGCGTCGGTGCCCGTCCCCGACCCCACGTTTGCCAGACACGCGGAGCGGCGCCGCACCGTCTCGGAGCGCCTCATGCGACCGCCGCCGCTCGTGATCGCGGCCGTGTACGGCGTCGCGACTCTTCCGTTCTCGTTGTTCAACGGCGGGATCTGGGTCGCGGTTGCGGGACTCATCGGACTGGTCGCGATCGATCTGGCGGCCGGACTCGTCACGAGCAGGCTGCTTCCCCGGCCGGGCGCGGGGGCGCGTCCCGTGCTCTTCCTCCTCGTCTGGATGCTGGCGGGCGGCGCGGTCGCGGCCATGACGCTGACTCTGTTGCCGCACATCGGCCTGGTTGGGCTCGTCGGGATCATCGTGATCCCGGGGCTCGCCATCGTCGTATCCGTCTGCACCGACGCGTTGAGTGCAGCGCATCTGGCTGCACTGCGCTCGGAGCGGATGCTCGAAGCCGCGGCGCGCGACCTGGCTCTCGAGAGCGCGCGGGCATCCGACCCGCTGCGGCACGCGGTGGGCATCCTTCACGGTGGAGTGCAGGGGCAGTGCGTGATCCTCGCCGCGCAGGCCGACGAGCGTCAGCCCACCGTGGACGAGGTGGCGCAGTTTCGGGAGCGGACCGACGACGCTTTCGACCGGATGCAGGGGCCCGTCAGCGAGCTGGAGGTCGGACGTGGATCCCGCCACGGTCCGCTCGGCTCCCTCGGTCGTGTGATTGCAGCGTGGCGCGCCGTGCTCGACATCTCCTACACCACGACGCCCGACGCGCAGGCCGCACTGCGCGATAGTGAGACCGACGAGCGGGCTGCCGAGGTCGTGACGGAGGCTTTCGTCAACGCTGTCAAGCATTCCGGCGCCAGCCGAGCGACAGTGGCGCTCTTCTGCTCGGACACCGGGCGGGTTCGGGTTCGGGTGTCGTCACCGGGGATGCTCCCGGCGGTCGAGCGCCGGGCATCCGGGATCGGCACCCGACGGAATGACACCCGCATCTTCCAGTCCGACGCAGACGTCGTGCTCGAATCCCTCCTGCCCCGGGATCGGAGGAGTCGGCCGCGACCCCTGCGGCGGCCCACGACGCCAGCTCCTGAGCACGACGTTCGGGAACATTGTGTAACAATGTCAGGATGTCGGGGGTCGTCGCGGTGCTGCTTGCAGCACTCTGTTTCGCGACGACGGGGACTGCTCAGGCGCTCGCGGACGTCGAGGCGTCGCCGTTGTCGATCGGTGCCGCACGCATCCTGCTCGGCGGCGGCATCCTCGGCGCGATCGCACTCGCGACACGACCCCGGATGCCGCGCGCACCGGGTCTGGGTACTGCGGCGGCGCACCGCGCCCCCGCCTGGATCATCGTCGCCGTCGGCGTGGTAGGCGTCCTCGCCTACCAACCGGCCTTCTTCGCCGGCACCCGCCTAAACGGCGTGGCCGTCGGCACCGTCATCGCGCTCGGATCCGCGCCGATTGTCACGGGCGTCCTCGACGCGCTCATCCGTCGGCGGATGCCGACCGTGCGCTGGGCGGTGGCGACCGCGATCGCGCTCGTCGGCGTCGTGCTCGTCTCTGGACTGGTCGGCGGGGCGGCGCCACCGGAATCGGCCCTGTCGGCATCCTGGCGTCACTGGGCGCCGGTGCCTCCTACGCGCTCTACGCGCTCGCGAGCAAGCTCCTGCTCGACCGCGGATGGAGTTTCCAGGCGGCGATGGGAATCCTGTTCGGCGTGGCTGCCGTGGCGAGTGCGCCGCTCCTGGTCGCGACTGGCCCGGCCTGGCTCCTGACTCCAGAAGGTCTTGCCCTCGCGCTCTGGCTCGGTCTCGTCACGACCGCGGTCGCCTACCTCCTGTTCGGATGGGGCCTGCGGCGGCTTTCGCCGACGACGGTGGCGACCCTCACGCTCGCCGAGCCGCTCGGCGCGACGCTGCTGGGAGTATGGGTGCTGCACGAGCAGCTGACGGCGGTGTCCGCCGTCGGGCTCGCGGTACTGGCAGCGGGGCTGGTCGCGCTCTCGCTCCCGGTCGCTCGGAAGGAGACGACGGATGTCGCCTCGCCGCCGTGATCGCGACCCGGGACCCACCCAGGCCGCCGCCCTCGCCGAGGCGCTGCGAGCACGCATCCTCTCCGGCGCGATCGCCCCGGATTCCCCCTCCGTGAGGAGGACTTGGCAACGCGCCACCACGCGTCCCGGCACACAGTCCGGGCGGCGCTGCAGACCCTCGCCGCGGAACGCCTGGTCACGATCGCCCCGTACCGGGGTGCGCGCGTGGCCCATCTCGACGACGCCGCCGTCGGCGCACTGCAGGAGCTTCGCGGGGCGCTCGAAGCCGAGGCGGTGCGGCAGATCACGGAGCGCAGCGGAAGCCCGTGGCCGGATGCGGTCACTCATCCGGTTCGCGACGCGATTTGTCGTCTCGCGCTCGCCGAGGCATCCGGTGACTGGCTGGCCACGACGCGGGCGCACGCCGAGGTGCACCGTGTCATCGTCGAGGCGGCGGCGAGCCCGCGGATCTCCCAGGCCCACAGTCAGCTCGAGTCGGAGATCCTGTTGCTGCTCACGCACATCAGGCCGGATTATCCGGCGGGCTCACTCGCGCGCGAACACACGGTGTACCTCGACGAGGTGCAACGTTTCGGGGACGGGCCGTGCGCGCTCACCTGGCTCACTCCGCCGACCTCATCCGCGCTGCGCGCGCCGCCTCGTCTTGATGCGGCAGCGCTGGCGGTCCGTCACCACGCCGGATCCGCGGCCCCATAGGGGAAAAGGGGAGGACTCTCGAGCGGCGCGCCATTCCACACCGGTGCCGGTGCGGCACACCGGACCGACCCGCCGCCGGCGAGCGGGATCTGGACGGTGCGATCGCGCCACGACTCGTCTGGCGTGACCGGCGGGGCCTCGGATACCGGCGGTCGCGGCGCGTGCAGCAGCGTCTGCGCGACTCGCGCGAGCGACACGGCGACGTGAGATGCGGCGCCCGACAGATGCCGTGTCTCGAGCGCGTTCATGACGGCTGCCGCCAGCAGGTAACCGGCTGTGTGATCGAGGGCCTGCGCGGGGAGTGCGCCGGGGGCGGCATCCGTGCCGTGGAGCATCGTGATGCCCGAGACCGCCTGCACGATGCTGTCGAAGCCCCGCCTCCCCGCCCACGGGCCGGGGCCCCAAGCATCGACGGTGGCCGTGGTCAGGTGCGGCCAGCGCTCGCGGGCGCTCGCCGGGTCGAGCGCGAAGCCGGCGAGCGCGCCGGGGCGGTAGCCGGTCACGAGCACGTCGGCTTGCGCGAGAAGGGCATCCAGCGTGGCGCGGGAGTCCGGATCCGCGAGATCGAGGAGGGCTGATCCTTTTCCGGCGCCGGTATCCAGGAACTGCCAGTCGATCTCGGGCAGACGCGGACTGTCGATACGCAGCACGTCGGCCCCGAAGAGCGCGAGCGTCCGGGTGCAGACGGGTCCTGCGATCACACGCGTCAGATCGAGCACCCGGATGCCTGCGAGGGGGAGTCGCGATGTCAGATCCGGCAGCGGCGATGCTCCCGCGTCCGTGACATTGCGGCGCACGAGCGGATGTTCGCGCACCGCGTGCGCGTGCGGATGGGTACGCCACTCCTCTTCGGTGCGGACGCGGCCGATGATTGCGCCTTCGTCGGCAGCGCGCTCTTCCCAGTGCGCGCCTGTCGCCTTGCGCAGCGCAGCAGCGACCTGTTCCTTGCCCGCGTCGGCGCCAAGTCCCAGCACACGACGCAGCGCCGCCGCGTGGTGCGGGTAGTTCCCGTGGGTTCTGACCCAGCCGTCTGCGGTCTCGAAGAGACCGGATGCCGGTGCCCAGCCATCCGGTCTCTCGCCGTTCCAGGTAAAGACCTGCTCGCTGCGGTACGCCGCAGTCAGGCGCGGTCCGTCGAGCACGACGGGGGCGAGGCGCTCCACGTCGGCTTCGTGTCCCGACGCACGCACAGACTCGAGGGAGGCGGCGGCAAGCGACGCGGTTCCGACCGCGGCGAGAGCGAGATCATCAACGGGCAGCGGTGACGGCAACGTCACCGGACCCGCCGGCGGTCGCAGCGCGGCGACGAGTTCAGCGCGGCCGGTCGCTGCCGAGACGAGCTCCGTAGCGAGCGGATCGAACGACGCGGTCATCACCGTCCGCCCTCGAGGTCGCCGATGAAGCTGCGAAGAAGGTCGAGTCCCTCGGGCCACGGCCCATGACCGCTCAGGACGTTGATGTGTCCGGCGTCGCCGATATCGATCTGACGTGCACCCCAGCGCTTGCAGATGTCGGGGGAGCGGTCGGCGGGGCAGTAGGGGTCGGTGGGGCTGGTCACGGCGACCGTCGGAATCGGCGGGGGATCGAGGGTCGCGGTGGCGGCCCCGAAGCTCAACACCTCGGTCGGGAACGACGGCGCATCCGGATCGGGCGGAGCGACGAGAAAGACTCCCCGCACGCGCTCGGGGGAGTGCGCCGCGAACGCCAGCGCGGTGAGGCACCCCAGACTATGGGCAACCAGGACCACCGGCTCACCGGCTGCCTGCACGGCGGCGCCGACGGCGCGGTCCCAGGCCTCGAAGTCGGGTTCGTCCCACGACGCCGGGGCGCTTCGCACCCAGGACGGGTGCTGCGCTTCCCAGATCGACTGCCAGTGTCCGGGTGATGAACCGCCGAGCCCTGGAACCACGACAACCGAAGCATCCTGCATCGCTCTCCTCTTTCGTGATGGCTGGCGCCCATTCAACCGATCAGGTCGCGCGGCGAGTAGAGCCAATGCGCCCCCGCTGGCTCTACGCCCTCGCCCCGGTCAGCGGGCGTAGCGTTCGACGAACGTGCGCAGCATGCGGCTCGGATGCAGCACCTCGCGTGCGCGGACCGCAGCCAGGGGGACATGCACCTCGGTCGGCGCAAAGTATCCGTAGCCGGTGTAGGCGTGGATGCGCGCGGTGATGCCGTTCACGTCGAGCTCGGGGTGGAACTGCGTAGCGTAGATGTTCGTTCCGACCCGGAACATCTGCACGGGGCACGAGGCGGATGACGCCAATAACGTCGCCGAGGCCGGGAGCGAGCGCATCGCTTCCTTGTGCCCGACGAAGGCATCGAAGCGAGGTGGGATGCCGGCCAGCAGCGGATCGCTGATCCCGGCATCCGTCAGCGACACTTCGACGACGCCGACCGGCTCACCGTAGGTGCGGTCGATAACGGCGCCCTGGTGAGCCCCGACCGTGCCGACGCCGTAGCAGGCCCCGAGAAACGGGAAGTCGCGCGCGACGACCTGGTCGAGGAGCGCATTGAACTCAGCTTCAACGCGTCGCTGCACGGCGGACTTCTGCTCGATCGGATCCGACGCATTGAACGGTCCGCCGCCGACGAAGATCCCAGACAGGTCGTCGAGGTCGAGCTCGGGCATCGGGCCTGCTTCAAGTCGCACCCGTCGCAGCTCGGACTCGGTGAGACCGGTGTAGCGCAGGAAGAGTTCGTACTCCTCGTTGGCCGGGCCGTCCTCGGCGCGGGTCGCCAGCAGGATGAACGGCTTCATCCGCTCAGCTTAAGCGCCGCAATGCCGCATTCATCCTGCAATCGGCTCGCACCCGACTGCGCGGCGCGATTCGTGACGGGTGTGTAAACCTCCCGTGGCGATCGGTGGATGAAGATGATTCGCTCCGCGCGACTCGGTATCTTCGTGACGTGCCCGACACACAGAACCCTGACGCGCCCCTGCGCCCCACCCACCCCCTCGCTCTTGCTCCCGTGATCTCGCCACCCGCGTCGGTGGACGGATTCGTCAAGCAGTTTCTTGCGAACCTGAACTTCGATCAGGGCGTCTCGCTGTCGGCATCCGATGCCAACGACCAGTACCTCGCGCTGGCGGGAACCGTGCGCGATTACCTCATGGCGCGGTGGCTCGAAGACCAGACGCGGCAGCGCGAGCAGCAGGCCAAGACGGTCTGCTACCTCTCGGCGGAGTATCTGCTGGGCAAGCAGCTCGACAACAATCTGCTCGCGGCGCGTCTGGGGGAGATCGCCACGGACGCTCTCGAGCAGTGCGGCATCTCGATGGATGACATGCGCGAGGTCGAGGTCGAACCCGGCCTCGGTAACGGCGGGCTCGGGCGTCTGGCTGCCTGCTTCATCGATTCGCTCGCCACCATGAGTGTGCCGACGATCGGGTACGGCATCCGCTACGAGTACGGGATCTTCCGGCAGACCTTCGTCGATGGTCAGCAGGTCGAGCAGCCGGATGCCTGGCTGCGCATGGGCTCGCCGTGGGAGTTCCCGCACCCCGAGGCCGCGCAGACGATCTCGTTCGGTGGCCGCACCGAGACGTACGACGACGAGGGCGTCACGCGCACGCGCTGGATTCCGGACTGGAACGTGCTCGCGGTGCCGTACAACATGATGGTTCCCGGGTACCACAACGGCCGGGTCAACACCCTCCGGCTATGGCGGGCGGCGGCGACCAACGCGTTCGATCTGCGCATCTTCAACTCCGGCGACTACGAAGAGTCGGTGCGCGCGCAGACCTTCGCCGAGAACATCTCGAAGGTGCTCTATCCCGAGGACTCCACGCCCCAGGGCAAGGAGCTGCGCCTGCAGCAGCAGTACTTCTTTGTCGCGGCATCCATCAACGACTTCCTCGACAGGGTGCTGCCCGAGGGGTTCGATCTTGAGAAGCTGCCCGATCGGGTGATCTTCCAGCTCAACGACACGCACCCCGTGATCGGCGTGCCCGAGCTCATGCGCGTGCTCGTTGACGAGCGGGGCATGGAGTGGGAGGACGCGTGGGCGATCACCCAGAAGTGCTTCGCCTACACCTGCCACACGCTGCTGCCCGAGGCCCTCGAGGTCTGGTCGGTCGACCTTCTCGGCCGGCTGCTACCGCGCCACCTCGAGATCATCTACCGCATCAACGACGACTTCCTCGAGGAGGTGCGTGAGAAGTTCGGCGACGACATGATGCGCATCCGCAACATGTCGATCATCGGTGAGCACCCGTACCGCTCGGTGCGGATGGCGTACCTCGCCACCGTCGCGGGCGCGAAGGTCAACGGTGTCGCCGAACTGCACTCACAGCTCCTCCGCGACAAGGTGCTGCACGAGTTCGCCGAGATGTACCCCGACAAGTTCACGAACGTCACCAACGGGGTCACGCCGCGCCGCTTCATCCGTTTGGCCAACCCGTCGCTCGCGAGCCTCATCACCGAAGCGCTCGGCGCCGGCTGGACCGTTGACCTCGAGCGTCTCCGCGGGCTCGAAGCGCTCGCCGAGGATCCGGAGTTCCGCGAGCGCTTCGCTGCGGTCAAGGCGGGCAACAAGCGTCGCTTGAGCGACGTCCTGGAGCGTCGGGACGGCGTCACGATCGACGACAACCACCTGCTGGATGTCATGGTCAAGCGTCTGCACGAATACAAGCGACAGACCCTCAAGGTGCTGCACATCGTCACCGAGTACGAGAGCATCATCTCGGGCAAGGTCGCCGCCGCCGACATCCAGCCGCGCACCTTCATCTTCGGGGCGAAGGCTGCGCCCGGCTACGCGATGGCCAAGCGCATCATCCACCTGATCAACTCGGTCGCGTCGGTCGTGAACAACGACCCGCGCGTCGAGGGGCGCCTCAAGGTCGTTTTCCCGCCGAACTACAACGTGACCCTCGCTGAGAGCATCATCCCGGCAGCCGACCTGTCGGAGCAGATTTCGCTCGCCGGTAAGGAAGCTTCGGGCACGGGGAACATGAAGCTCGCCCTCAACGGCGCGCTCACGATCGGCACGGATGACGGCGCCAACGTCGAGATCCGCCAGCTCGTCGGTGACGATAACTTCTTCCTCTTCGGCATGTCCGAGCCCGAGGTTGAGGCGCTGTGGGCCAAGGGCTACAAACCGGCCGACTTCTACCAGGCCGACCCGCAGCTGCGCGCCGCGATGGACCTCATCGCCTCGGGGGCGTTCTCGGGCGGCGACAGGACGGTTTTCGAGCCGGTCGTTTCGAACCTGCTCTACGACGACCGGTTCATGGTTCTCGCCGACTACGCCTCCTACATCGAGGCGCAGAAGCGTGTCGATCTCGCGTATGCGGATCAGGATGCCTGGACTCGCTCGGCGATCCTCAACATCGCCCGCAGTGGGTTCTTCTCATCCGACCGCTCGATGCGGGACTACCTCGACCGGATCTGGCACGCGCGACCGCTGCTCTGAGGGCCGCCGCGGCGGCCGCCGCGGCGGCTCCCGTCAGTCGTGCGGCCACGCGGTCAGCGCGTCGTCGATGAGGGTGGCCGTGCGCGTGGACACCGGCTCGATGAGCTCAACCACCGGCGTTCGGATCTGCGCGCTCCGGGGTGCTGAGAAGCGCCACGTGCCCACGACGACCCCCTCAACGAGCACGGCAGGGCGGAAGACCCCGTTCTTGCCGGGAACGAGGGCCTCGAACATCGCGTCGGAGGCGACGAGAGACCGGTCGGCGTAGCCGAGGATCCACTCGTCGAACGCGGGTACGAGGGTTACTGTCTCGGTGGGTTCCGGCCGACTCGTGTCGGCTGACGCGGATGTCTCGGCATCCACGTACACGGGCTTCTCGCCGAGCTGTGCCTGCTCGATTCCGTCGATGGATGCCGCGGCTGTGCGCAGGCCGGTCTTGGGGAGTTTCGTCCACCAGGCCAGGTCATCGAGGGTCACCGGACCGCGCGCGGTGACGTACCCGGCGATAACGCGGGCGAGGGCGGCATCCGTGTCTGTCTCGCTCGGGGTCGCGGTGCGGGTGAGGAACTGCTCGGACCCACCGGCAGTGAAGGCGCCCCAGTGCGCGTGCCCGCTGATGCACAGGTGAACGAGCAGGTGGTAGCCGCGTCCGCCGTCGGTCGGGATTCCGGCATCCTCCCAGGTGGCAAGCATGTCAGCACGACGCTGCGGGGCGCGCTCGAGTGCCGCAACGGCGACCTCGTGCGCGCGGTCGATCGTGGCGTCATCCAACTCGAGCTGCTCGCGCCGGCGCGCCATCGACTGCAGCGTTCTCGTGCCGGTCAGGGCGAGGAGGGATGCCAGGTGCTTCGGCGTTGTTGCGAACAGCGTGCCGCGCATCGGCCACGACCGCACGAGGGCACCGCTGTCGAACGCGTCACGCACATCGGCGACGGTCGTCCCTGGAGCCGAGCGAAGAGCAATTGCACGCAGCACGGCAGGAAGGTCTTGGCCCTGCAGCGCGATCGCGCGGTCGACGACCTCCTGCGGGGAGTGCGCCGAACCGCCGAGCAGCTGAGCCCGGTGGCGCAATCCCCGCGCCTGGTCGGGGGAGAGGGATGCCGTCATGTCGATCACCGTAGCGCCAGCCACCCCCATGCTGGAGGGATTCGCGGAGGCGAGGGTGCCGCATGTTTTGGCACGGGCGCAGCGCGACGTGACCGGTTTCAATGTCGGAACCCCCTCGTAGTGTCGGGGTATGGAATCGATCGGTGTCGGGGGCGCGGGCGAGTGGCCCGAGGTGCCGGATGCTGTCGGTTTCGTGCGCGAGTCGGATGTGCGGGAGTGGGATGGTGAGGCCGGGTGGGTGCCACCCCGGCCGGACGCTGTCGCCCTCGTGGCGGAGGCCGCTGATTTGGAGGCGGTGTTCGCCGCGCAACGCTTCGCCCGGGTCGATGATCTTCGCCTTGAGGCGTTGGATGATGTCACCCGGTATGGGGTTGGGTCGCGGGAGCTGGTGATGCGCTCCCTGCGCCTGGAGTTGGCGTCTGCTCTGCGGGTCACGGAGAACGCGGCGGGGATGATGCTTGCCCGGGCCGAGTCTCTCGTGCACGCGTACCCGACAGTGTTGGAGTCCCTCTCGCATGCGGGTGTGACGGTGCGGCATGCGGAGATCCTTGTCGATGACCTGGATGTTCTGGACCCGGTGGTTGCGCAGGGTCTTGTGGGGCGGGCGTTGGACCTGGCGCAGTCGTTGCCGGTGGGGTCGTTTCGGCGGGCGCTACGCCGCATGATCGACCGGGAAGCCGCCCCGACCCTGACCGAGCGTCACCAGGTGGCGGTGCGGGCCCGTCGGATCCTGGTGGAACCTGCCGCGGATGAGATGTCGTGGGTGCACGCTTTGGTTCCGTCGGTAGAGGCGCACGCGATCTATACCCGGGTCACTCAGCAGGCTGTTGTGATCCGTGACCACGACCGGGGTGTCGCACGCGGCGGCTCGCCGGACGGCTCGGGGGAGCGGAGTCTGGATGAGATCCGTGCTGACGTGTTCTGCGACCTCCTCATCGATGGGACCGCGAAACAGCACCCGGAAGGGGCTCGGGGGATCCGCGCAACTGTGGTGGTCACCGTCCCCGCCCTCGCGCTGCTCGGC
Source organism: Microbacterium schleiferi (assembly GCF_015565955.1). Taxonomy (NCBI): domain Bacteria; kingdom Bacillati; phylum Actinomycetota; class Actinomycetes; order Micrococcales; family Microbacteriaceae; genus Microbacterium; species Microbacterium schleiferi. The sequence goes on from NZ_CP064760.1 coordinate 1,230,089, forward strand.
GTCGAGGGTGTGGCCGATCCGGCGGAGGTGGAAGGGGTTGGTCCGATCCCGATCGAGCGGGCCCGGGAACTGGCGCGTGGCGCGTCGGGGTGGATGCGGGTGCTGACCCACCCGGAGACCGGCGCCGTGGTCAGCGTGGGACGCACCCGGTACCGACCACCACCGGAGCTGGTGAAGCTCGTGATGTGGCGGGCTGACCGGTGTATGGGGCCGGGGTGCGGGAAACCTGCCTCCCAATGCCAGATCGACCATACGGTCGCATGGGCGGACGGCGGTGAAACATCCGTCACGAACACGGCACCGCTGTGCCAAGGACACCACACGGTCAAGCACCACGGCGGGTGGGTGATCACCCACCGCGACGACGGGTCCCTGGAATGGATATCCCCGCACGGGCGGCGCTACATCGTGAAGCCCGAGCGACACCTTCCCACCTTCTACCCCAACGCCGCCTGAGCGTGCCGGGCGCCGTGTGATCCAGGTCGACGCGGCGCAGCAGCCGGGAAGGTCCTTGGGCGAGAGCGTCAACTGAACCGCCGCGTCGCCCCAGCGGCGGGGACACCGCTGTGGCTGGATGCCGGCGAACCGGTCCTGCCGACGCCGGTGCGTAATAGCGTGGGGGCATGAACGCGACAGAGTCAGCACGCGGCAGCGACGTGGCCCGCCAGATCCTGGTGATCGCGGCCTTCGTCTTCATGATCATCGGCGACGCAGTCGGCCTGGGAGCTTTCGGCGGTACGCCGATCCAGGACGCACAGGGTGGATCCTTCTCGCCGGATACGTCCTACCTCACGCCGGCGACCGAGGCCTTCGCGATCTGGACGCCGATCTACCTCGGCCTCGCGATCTACGTCATCTGGCAGGCGTTGCCCTCGCAGCGCGCGCGTGACCGGCAGCGCAGTCTGGGGTGGCTCATCGCCCTCACGATGGTTCTCAACGGCCTGTGGCTGGTCACGGTGCAGTTCCTCTCGGTCTGGGCGACCGTGGTCTGCATCATCCTGCTGCTTGCAGCCCTCGTCGCCACCTACCTCCGGGCCGTTCGCACGCGAGAGCCGGCCGATGGATGGCTGGACGGCATCCTCATCGACGTTGTGACCGGCCTGCACCTGGGCTGGGTGACGCTTGCGACCGTTGCCAACATCGCGGCGGCGCTGACCGCGACCGTACCGTCGGACTGGGAGAGCGCGGCATCCGTCGTCGGGGTTCTCGTTCTCGTGGTCGTGGCCGTTGTTGCGCTGGGGCTATCCGCATCGGGAGGATGGCGCATTGCTCCCGTCCTGTCGATCGCCTGGGGGCTCGGCTGGCTCGCCGTCGCCCGTCTGCTCGGTGAGCTGGTGGACGTGCCGATCGGAATCACGGCGATCGTCGTCGCCGTCATCGTGCTCATCGTGCCCATCGTGGCCCGACTCATGCGCGAGCGGACCCTCGCCGACTGACGCGCCGAAACCTCGCCGCCCCGGACGGGAAACAGCGGCCTGGCACACTGAACCACATGAGTACCAGTGGCGTCGGACGCGTATCGGTTCTGAGTATCGGCGAGGTGCGGCTGCGGCCGCGCAACATCCAGGGCCGGGGCACCCCGATGCTGTGGTGGACGTTCACCTCCCGGCGGTGGACGCAGCCGCTGCCCGTCAACGTCGTGCTGATCGAGCACGAGAAGGGCTGGGTGCTGTGGGATACCGGGCAAGCGCCCGCGTCAGCTGACTCGCCGAAAGAGTACTTTCCGGGAGGCTTCGTCGGCGCGGTCTACGCACGCCAGGTGGACTCGACCCTCACACCCGGACAGGGGCTTGGTGAACAGCTCGAGCTTGCCGGCGTTCCCCTCGATCGCCTGACGCTCGCGGCTGTCTCTCACCTGCACTACGACCACGCCGGCAACGTCGGGGAGCTCGCCGCCGCCGGAACTCCCGTGCTTGTCAGCGAGGCCGAATACGCCCTCCTCACCGGCAGCTCGCCGCACATGCACGGCGTCCTCGCCGAGTACCTGCTCGATGCCGGCGTTCAGTGGCGGCCTACCGTGTTCGCTCCGTCCGACGATCCGACTCTCGCGGCGTTCGATGGCGCCTACGACCTCTTCGGCGATGGTGCGTTGACGCTCCTCCCGACGCCGGGCCACTCAGCCGGATCGATGAGCATGCTCGTTCGCCGTGGCGGCGATCAGAACCCCCTGCTGCTGGTCGGGGATGCGACGTACGATCCGAGTCTGATCGATCGCGGCGTCGTACCCGATGTCGGCGACCGGAAGGTCCAGCTCGACACGCTGCGCCGAATCGTGGCGCTGCGTGAGCACCTTCCCGGTCTTCAAGTGATTGCCGGACACGACCCTCACGCGGCAGAACTCGTCGGCTGATCGCGGGGAGACTGCTCAGCGCAGCATCGCGCGCAACTCCGATTCGACGGATGCCGGGCGAGCCGGATCGATCGTCGTCCCCTGCTCGTACGCATCCACCACCCGAGGATCGACGTAGCTGCTCCGGGCGATCGCCGGCGTGTTGCCGAGCACGAACGCCGCGTCGCGCATCGCGGCAGCGACGATGCGCGATCGGCGGGACGGGCTGCTCACCGGGCCGGCCGTCGCAAGGCTCAGCGCAGCAGCTGCCGTGCCGTGCAGGGTGCGGAAGTCCTTCGCGGTGAAGTCACCGCCGGTGCGGCGCCGGATGTCGGCGTTGATCTCCTCGGGATGCAGCGGGTGCACCTCGCCATCGCCGTCACGCCAGGCCAGAAGGCGCGCTCGTCCACCACGACGCTTCAGCGCGCGCACGACGGCGGCAAGGTCAGGGTCGGTGAGCTCTGACTGCCACGGCTGTCCGCTCTTGCCGGGAAAGCGCAGCTCGACGCGCTCACCGTCATGCACGCTCGCGTGGGCGCACAGCAGCGTGCATAGGCCGTAACTGCCGTGCACGTCGGCGTACCGCTCCGATCCAACGCGCAAGCTGCCGGTGTCCAGCATCCGGAACGCGGTCGCCAGGACGCGAGAACGGCCGAGCCCCTCGGCGCGCAGATCGAGCGTCACGCCCCGCCGCGCCGTGGGCAACGTCTCGGCCAGATCCAGCATTCGCTCGAACTTGACGCGATCCTGTCGCTCCCGCCACGCGTCGTGGTACACGTACTGGCGCCGCCCCGCGTCATCGACGCCTGTCGCCTGGATGTGCCCGTTGGGATGAGGCGAGATCCACACGTCGCTCCACGCCGGTGGGATCGCGAGTGCCGTTATCCGTTCGCGGGTGTCGTCGTCGGAGATCGCCGCCCCCGACTCATCCAGGTACGCGAATCCCCGTCCGCGACGCACGCGGCGAAGCCCCGGTTCTGAGGTGCGACTGCGACGCAGGCGTGGCATGGGCTCACGCTACGCCGCAAACGGACCGTCGCGGCCGAATCCGAGCATCGACATCGTCGTTCCGGCGCGCGTTCAGTAACCCGCCGGAACGAACGTCGGCGGCACCGGCGCCTGCGGGTTGTTGACCTGCTGCGCGGCGTGCAGGGCCCCGAGGTAGCCGAACACCGCGGCCGGTCCGATGGTTGCCCCCGGACCCGGGTAGGTGTGACCCATGACGGATGCCGTCGCGTTTCCGGCGGCATACAAGCCCGAGATGACGGAGCCGTCGGACCGAAGCACGCGCGCATGCTCGTCGGTGACGAGCCCGCCCTTCGTGCCGAGATCACCGGGAACAACCTGGTAGGCGTAGAACGGTCCCTTCTCGACAGGCCCCAGGTTCGGGTTCGGCCTGACGGACGGGTCGCCGTAGTAGCGGTCGTACTCGGTGCGACCCCGCTGGAAATCACGGTCGATTCCCGCGCGGGCAAACTCATTGAACCGCGCCACGGTCGCGGCGAGCCGCTCCGGATCGACGGAGATCTTCGCGGCGAGTTCCGCCAGCGTGGGCGCTTCGACCTGAGCGCCATGCTCCTTGGTCCACGCGCCGGACGGTGGCAGGAGGACGTTGTTGAGGTAGCGGTGCCGGTGCCGCGTATCGGTGACGAGCCAGCACGGAATCGCGGGCACCGTCTTGTTGCGGGCCAGGATGTCGTGACCGAAGTCGACGTAGGACTCCGACTCGTTGACGAAGCGCTCTCCGGACTGGTCGACCACGAGGCTGTAGGGAAACGACCGCTCCCACAGGATGAACCCCGTCTTGTCGTCGCCGACCGGGACACCGGCGCCCCACCACGCGTCATCCATCATCGCGACGTCGCCCCCGACATCCATGCCGAGCTGGATGCCGGAGCCTGTCTGGCCCTCGGGGGCAGCCGTCCAGCCGGGCACCCCCTGGTACTTCTCGCGCCACTCGGTGTTGCGGGCGAAGCCGCCCGAGCCGAGCATGATTCCCCGTCGGGCACGGATGCGGACAGGCTTGCCATCGCGCTCGATGACCGCGCCGACCACCCGGTCGTTCTCGACGACGAGCTCGGTCATCGGCGCCGAGAGCCAGACCGGCACGCCGTTCTTGCGGGTGACCCACATGAGCCCGCCCGCGAGGGCAGGTCCCATGCCGCGAGCCTGCTTTCCGAGGATGCCGAGACTGAGGATCCGAGCCACGATCCGCGCCCCGCGGACGAAGCCGCTGACCGTCGACCACGCTCGACCGAGTTCCCAGACGTCGTCGTTGCGGATGGCCGCGGGGAGACCCTCATCCATCCGGGAGTGCTTCTGGTATCCGCGCAGCTTCTTCATGTCGAACCACCGCAGCTCGATCGCGCGGCCGACGCGGCCACCGGGCAGGTCGGGGTAGTAGTCCGGGTACTGCGCCGACGTGCGCCAGCGCAGACCCTGAGATTCCGTCATCCGCACGAACCCATGGATGCCGTCCAGGAACGCGCGCTTGCGTGCGGCGTTCGCGAACGGTCCGGGCTCGCCGACTGTGCGATCCAGGTACGTGAGCGCGTCGGGGATCGAGTCGAGCGCTCCCTCGCGCAGCATGACGGGGTTGGCGGGAAGCCACAGGCCGCCGCCCGAGATGCAGGTCGTGCCGCCCCATTTGTCCGTGCTCTCGACCACGAGGGTGTCGAGGCCGTTCAGGCGGGCAGCGATCGCCGCCGATAATCCCGCCGCGCCCGTCCCCGCTACGAGGTAGTCGACCTCGCGATCCCAGGCTGTGTCCGGTCTGATGCTTCGTCGCGCCATGCCCCCAGTGAACGCCGCCCGCCGACCGGTGTCAACAATGTTGACAAATCGCCGTAGCCGTCACCGACCCCGGCGAACCGCAGCCCTCCGGGCGTTGACGATCCCGTACGCGAGGGTTCCGACGATCGCGAGCAAGAACACCGCGGACGCGATGACGTTCGCCTGCGGCGGGATGCCGCGCTGCGCTGCCACGTAGATGTAGACGGGGAAGGTCTGCACCGAGCCCGACGTGAAGTACGTGATGATGAAGTCGTCAAAGCTCAGGCTGAACGAGAGCAGCGCGGCCGCGATGATGCCCGGCAGCAGCAGCGGGAACGTGATGCGCCAGAACACCTGCCGGGGGGAGCCGTAGAGGTCCCGGCCCGCCTCTTCGATCGAGGGGTCGAGCGAGAGCGCGCGGGCTCGCACGGTCACGACCACGAAGCTCAGACAGAACATCGTGTGCGCCAGGATGATCGTGCCGAGACCCTTCGCGACGCCCATCGTCAGGAACTGGGCGGCAAGGCCCGCACCGATCACGACTTCGGGGGTGGCCATCGGCAGGAACAGCAGCAGGCTGATCGAGCCGCGGGCTTTGAACTGGTAGCGCACGAGCGCGAGGGCGATCATCGTGCCCAGGGTCGTGGCGATGAGCGTGGCGACGAGACCGACCAGGATGCTGTTGCCGAACGCGACACAGACTTCGGGCTGCTCACAGACGGTGAGCCAGTTCTCGATCGTGAACCCGTTCCAGGTGATGTTGGTTCGCGTCGTCTCGTTGAACGAGAACAGGAACGTGTACGCGATCGGGATGAGCAGCACGACGAACGCCGCGATGACGTAGATGCCGAGGATTCGGGACCGCACGGTCCATTGCGTCTTCACAGGAGGTCATCCGTCCCCGTGCGCCGCACGTAACTGCCGACAATGATCAGGATGACGGCCATGAGCAGGATGCTGAGCGCGGCCGCCTGCGGGTAGTTCACCGTGATGAGGAACTTCGACTGGATGACGTTTCCGATCATCGTCGTCGACGGGCTTCCGAGGAACGCCTGGCTGGCGTTGACGTAGTCACCGGTCGCCGGAATGAAGGTGAGGAGCGTCCCCGAGACCACCCCGGGGAGCGAGAGCGGGAACGTGACCCGCCAGAAGGTCTGCCCCGGTGTCGCGTAGAGGTCGGAGCTCGCCTCGAGCAACCGCGTGTCGAGCCGGTCGAGGGACGCGAACAGCGGCAGCGTCATGAACGGGATGAAGTTGTAGGTCAGGCCGAAGACGACGGCGAATCCGGTGCCGGTGATGTGGTCTTGCGGGCCGAAGACTCCTATCGCCTGCAGGAATCCGACGACGGGGCCTTCGTCGGCGAACAGCGCCTTCCAGGCGAGGGTTCGCAGCAGGAACGAGATGAAGAACGGCGCGATCACCAGCACCAGCAGCAGGTTGCGGATGAGGGGACGATCGCGCAGCACGACACCGATGAAGTACGCGATCGGGTAACTGATCAGCAGCGCGAACAGGGTGGCCAGCAACGCGTACCAGAACGAGCGCAGGAACTGCGGCCAGTACTCCGAGATGACATCGACATAGTTCTGCCAGTTGAACGCGTAGTAGAACGCGCCGTACTGCGAGGTGTCGTTGACGCCGAACGAGGTCATCAACAGCGACACGAACGGCACGACGAAGAACAGGGCGAGGTATGCGAGTCCCGGCAGCAGCAGCGCGAACGCTACCCAGCTTGCCCGCCGCTGCGGCGAGGCCTTCTTGGTATCGGCGACAGCCAGCGCCGACATCGCCATGGCTAGGCGTCCTCGCTGTCGGCGATGGCCTCGGCGGCGCCGGCCTGAGCGTCGGCATCCAACCCGAACGTGTGCTCGGGTCGCCACCGCACCCACACCTCGCTGCCCACCGCGAAGACCGAGCCGAACACCATGTTCTGCTCGAACACCCCGATGGATCCGATCCCGGGCATCTCAACCGTGTATTGCGTGCTCACACCGGTGAACGAGAGGTCGGTGATGCGGCCGGGGCCGAGGACGTTGTCGTCGGTGGTGGGCGCCTCAGAGGCGAGCATGAGCTTCTCGGGTCGCACACCAACGGTGATGGTGCCCGATGTCGAGACCGCCCGTTCGATCGGCATCCGGAGCGTGCCACCTGCCGCGGTGCGCGCGACGAGGGTGCCGCCCGCCGCCGATTCGACGGCCCCGGCGATCAGATTCGACTGCCCGAGGAAGCTCGCCACGAACCCGGTGCGCGGCAGTTCGTACAGCTCCTGCGGAGCGCCCATCTGCTCGATGCGGCCGTGATTCATGACGGCGACGGTGTCGGCCATCGTCATGGCCTCTTCCTGGTCGTGGGTCACGTGCAGGAAGGTGATTCCGACCTCGTCTTGAATCGTCTTCAGTTCGCTCTGCATCTGTCGACGCAGTTTCAGGTCGAGCGCGCCGAGCGGTTCGTCCAGAAGCAGGAGCGCGGGTCGGTTGACGATGGCCCGCGCGAGCGCGACACGCTGCTGCTGACCGCCGGACATCTGCGACGGCTTACGCCCCGCCACGTGGTCGAGTTCGACGAGCTTGAGCGCGTCGAGGGCGCGGCTGGCAGCATCCGTCACCTTGCGGCGGCGCAGCCCGAACTCGACGTTCTCTTGCACCGTCATGTGCGGGAACAGCGCGTAGCTCTGGAACACCGTGTTGACCGGGCGCTTGTGCGGGGGCACGGATGTCACGTCCTTGCCACCGATCGAGATCGACCCCGCGGTGGGTCGCTCGAGGCCCGCGACGATCCGCAGGGTCGTTGTCTTTCCGCACCCCGAGGGGCCGAGGAGGGCGAAGAACGAACCCGCGGGAATCACCAGATCCAGATCGTGCAGAGCGGTGAAACCGGGGAAGGTCTTGCGGATGCCGCGGAGCTCGAGGTCAGCGCCGGCCTCGGGTGTCGATGCGCTCATGCGGGATCAGGCGCCGAGTCCGACGGCTTCGAACTCGGCGTTGTACTTCTCCTGCTCCTGGTTACTGAGCGCCCGGAAGATGAACGCGTTGGCCAGCGTCTCTTCGTCGGGGAAGATGAGCTGGTTCTCGACCATCTCGGGGTCGATGTCGGCCATCGCTTCCTGGGCTCCGACCACGGGGGTGATGTAGTTCACCCAGGCGGCAACCTCGGCGGCGACTTCGGGCTGGTAGTAGTAGTCGATCAACGTCTCGACGTTGGCCTTCTGCTGCGAGCCGATCGGGATCATGAAGTTGTCGCTCCAGAGCGTCCCACCCGAGTCGGGAAGGGCGAATCCGAACTTGTCGTAGCCGACCTCCGCGTTGATGGCGGTGATGTCGCCCGACCACACGATGGCAGCGAGCGTGTCCTCGTTGATGAGGTCGTCGGCATACGAGTTGCCCTTGATGTTGCGGATCTGACCGTCCGAGACCTGCTGGGCGAACACGTCGATCGCGTTCTGGAACTCGGTGTCGCCCCACGAGCCGGAGGAGATGTCCACACCCTGGCTCAGCATGATGAGCCCGATCGTGTCGCGCATCTCGCTGAGGACGCCGACGCGGCCCTTCAGATCGGGGTTCCAGAGGTCGTCGACGGATGCCAGGCCGTTGGGAAGCTTCTCGGTGTTCCAGGCGAGACCTGCAAAGCCCGACTGCCACGGCACCGAGTTGGCGCGGCCGGGGTCGAAGCTCGGGTTCATGAGGCTCGGGTTGAGGTTCGCGTAGACGTTGGGCATCTTCGCCTTGTCGAAGGCCTGCGTGTAGCCCGAGGCGATCCAGATGTTCGCCATCCAGTCGGTGAGGCACACGGTGTCGGCGCCGATGCCCTGGCCGAGAGCGAGCTGGTCGCGCACCTTCGCGAAGTACGTGTTGTTGTCGTCGATCGAGACGTCGTAGTTGACGGTCAGCCCCGTCTGCTCTTCGAAGGCCTGCAGCGTCGGGTGGTTGCCGTCGTCATCCTCGTCGAGGTAGAACGACCAGTTCGCCCAGGTGAGGGTCTTCACGCTCGATGACAGGTCTTCGGGGGCGGTCAGCGCTGAGCCGCCCGTCGAGTCCGAACCACCCACGCGGCCGGTGCAGGCCGCGAGGAATCCCATGAGCGAGAGAGCACCGGCGCCGGCGAGCACGCCACGGCGGGAGATCTGCGCTGCACGGGCCTGCGAAATGAGCGCTCGGATCATCGGATCGGAGGGGAGTTGACGGTCGGGCATAGTCGGTCACCTCAATCAGCTGAATGCGTGCTGTGCACGGATTGTCAGTGATCGTGCCATGACCAGCCCCGGGCGGCAAGCGATATCCGAAGCCCGAAACAAACTTGATACAGGAATCTGTCGTTTCGAGTAACGTGCGCAACGGTTTCACGCACACCAGCTGCGGATTCCGACGTTGCCGGAATCCGCAGCTGGTGAATCCGCTACAGCAGGCCCGCGGCGCGCGTGAGAACGTCGCGCAGGATCTGCTCGAGCTCGTCGAACTCCGAGGGTCCGATCGTCAGCGGCGGGGCGAGCTGGATGACGGGGTCGCCGCGGTCGTCGGCGCGGCAGTACAGGCCGGCGTCGTACAGGGCGCCGGAGAGGAATCCGCGCAGGAGTCGCTCGGACTCGTCGTCATTGAAGGTCTCGCGCGTCGCCTTGTCTTTGACCAGTTCGATGCCGAAGAAGTAGCCGTCGCCGCGCACGTCGCCGACGATCGGCAGATCGAGCAGCTTCTCCAGCGCCGCGCGGAACAGGGGGGAGTTCTCGCGGACGCGCTGGTTCAGGCCCTCCTCGTCGAAGATCGCGAGGTTTTCGAGGGCGACGGCAGCAGAGACCGGATGCCCGCCGAAGGTGTAGCCGTGCAGGAACGACGTGTGACCGTGGCGGAACGGCTCGTAGATCCGGTCCGAGATCACAGTTGCGCCCAGCGGCGAGTAGCCGCTCGTGAGCCCCTTGGCCGAGGTGATGATGTCGGGGACGTAGTCGTACGCGTTGCAGGCGAAGGTGTGGCCGATGCGTCCGTAGGCGCAGATGACCTCATCCGACACCAGCAGCACATCGTGGCGGTCGCAGATCTCGCGGACGCGCTGGAAATAGCCCGGGGGAGGGGGAAGCATCCGCCTGAGTTCTGCACGGGCTCGAGGAAGACGGCGGCGACGGTTTCGGGGCCTTCGAACAGGATCATCTCTTCGATGCGGTCGGCTGCCCACTTGCCGAAGGCTTCGAGGCGGTCGCCGTTTCCATCCCACACGAACCCGGCCTCTTCGGCGCGGTACGCGTTGGTGTTGGGCACGCGGAAAGCGCCAGGCACGAGCGGCTCGAACGGTGCCTTCATGACCGGGATGCCGGTGATCGCCAGCGCTCCCTGCGGGGTGCCGTGGTAAGCGATCGAGCGCGAGATGACCTTGTGCTTGAGGGGCTGGCCCTGCAGCTTCCAGAACTGCTTCGCGAGCTTGAACGCGGTCTCGACGGCTTCACCGCCCCCGGTGGTGAAGAACACACGATTGAGGTCGCCGGGTGCCTCGTCTGCCAGGCGGTCGGCCAGTTCGATCGCCGACGGGTGCGCGTACGACCACAGCGGGAAGAACGCGAGCTCTTCAGCCTGCTTCGCTGCGGCCTGAGCCAGGCGCTTGCGGCCGTGCCCCGCGTTGACGACGAACAGTCCCGACAGGCCGTCGAAGTAGCGCTTGCCCCGGTCGTCCCAGATGTGATGGCCCTCACCGCGCACGATGATGGGCACCCCGGAGGTGTCCAGCACCGACTGGCGGGTGAAGTGCATCCACAGGTGGTCCTGTGCCTTCTTCTGCAGATCGGCGGACGAGGTCATGACATGTCCTTTCGGGGCGCGATCACGCTGGTCTGGGTGGTGATCACTGGGTATCGATTCATGACTGGGTGCCCCAGTCATAGAGCTGTTTCACGAGGCGGAGATAAACGAAGGATTCGGTGGCGACGACGCCGTCGATGGCGCGGATGCGCCGGTTGAGAAGGTCGATGAGCTCGTCATCCGAGGCGCAGACGACCTCGGCGAGCACATCGAAGCTGCCCGCGGTGAGCACGACGTACGTGACTTCCGGGAGGGCGGAAACCTCCTCGGCAATGCGGGTTGAATCTCCCGAGGTGCGGATGCCGACCATCGCCTGCCTCGCGAACCCGAGTTGGAGGGGGTCGGTGACGGCGACGATCTGCATGACACCGGCGTCGACAAGCCGTTGCACGCGATTGCGCACAGCGGTCTCAGAGAGGCCCACAGCCTTGCCGATGTCGGCGTACGAGCGCCGGCCATCGGCCTGTAGGTGCTCGACGATGGCGCGCGAGATGTCGTCGAGTTGGGGAACCCGGGGAGTGCGATCTGCCACGCGACGATCATCGCAGAGGAGATGCCAGAAGACAACTGAATACGTCGATATGGCAGCGGATATCGGCGGAATCCGCACGATGGCGGCGTTGTGAAGTCGGAAATCGGTGCTCTGCGAAGCCTCTGTCGCGCCCGGTACGCGGTGCACGCCGTGCGACCATGGGGGATGAGCCTGCCAGAGAATGCTCCCGCGTCGAAGCGGGCCATCTGGCATGCCGCGCAGCGACTTTTCACCGAGAACGGCTTTGCTCGCACGTCGGTGCGCGAGATCGCGACCGAAGCCGCCATCGATCCTGCCCTGGTCATCCGCCATTTCGGCTCGAAAGAGCAGCTGTTCATGGAGACGATGGACGTCGATATCGGGGCTGCTGCCTTCGACGGGCCGATCGAGACGCTGGGCGAGCGGTTCATCGCCTTCGTGCTCGACGCGGATGCCGACATCCGTGGCATCTACCTGGCACTGCTGCGCGCCAGCGACTCCACGGGAATCTGGACCCACCTGCGGGCGGCGCACGAAGAGGGGTTCGTCCGTCCCTTCCGGACGCGTATCGCCTCGTCGGTGGGTGACCCCGCCGACCCCGCCCCTGCCGACTCCGCCGACGCTGACACGCGAGCGCGCCTGGCGGCTGCCGTCGTCGGCGGCTTGCTCTACAGCCTCTGGGTGGTGCGCGACGAGGGTCTCGCGCATCTCGAGCGCGAGACCCTCGTACGCCGCTACGGCGCGTTGTTGCAGGCCGCGATTACCGGCTGAATCAGATGGCCGACCAGCCACCGTCCGAGGGCAGGATGACCCCCGTGATGTTGGTCGCGTCGTCGCTGAGCAGCCAGGTGATGGATGCCGCAAGCTGCGCCGACTCGGCGATCGGCGGCAGGATCGCCATTGCGAGTCCGACGCGCTCCTGACCGAGTTCGGAGGCGAACGACGCCTCGATCCCGGTCGCAACCGGCCCCGGAGCTACCGCGTTGACGCGAATATTCTTTCCCGCGTACATGAACGACGTGCTCTTGGTGAGGCCGACCACAGCGTGCTTCGAGGTCGTATAGGCAAGGCCCGCCGCCGAACCGCGCAGCCCCGCTTCGGAGGCGACGTTGACGATGGAACCTGCGCCGCCCTCGAGCATGAGCGGAAGAACCGCGCGTGTCAGGCGGAACGTCCCCTCGACGTTCACAGCCATCACCCGTGCCCAGACCGCGTCGCTCACTTCGTGCAGCGGCGTCATGTCATCCATGATCCCGGCGACGTTCGCGAGGCCATCGGCGCGCCCGTCGGCGGCGGCGACAATTCTCGCGATCGCGTCTTCGGAGGTGATGTCGCCGGCGACGGCTACGGCGCCGGGCATCTCCGCGACCGCCGCATCGAGGCGTTCCTGCGAGATGTCGACGGCAATGACTGTGCCGCCTTCCGCAGCGACGCGCGCCGCCACGGCGCGCCCGATGCCCGACCCTGCGCCGGTCACGATCACCGTCTTGCCGTCGAAGCGCCCGGGGGTGATGCGCTCGATCCACGGGGCTGCCATCGGGGGAGCGGCGGGTTCGTCATCCTCATCGTCGTCGTCACCGCCATCGCTGGCGGGCGCCGCGGCGAGGGCGTTGGGGTCGTTGGCGCGACGAACCATGTCGTCGATCATTTCCTGCGGCATCCGTCCACCGCTCATCGAGGCGACACGCTCGAGCGAGAAGAGTTTGACGGGCGCCAGGGCCGACTCGTTCTGGCCGCCCTGGGCGAGCAGGTCGCGCAGGATCGGGCCGCCGACCGGATGCTTCAACCACGCGCCGATCGACGACTTTGCGCTGAGTGCCTTGTCTTTGGCCATGTCTCCTCCTTGAGTCGATCGCGGTTTCGGGACCGCGTGATCCCAGTCTAGAGAACGAGTCAACAAAGTTGACAGGGTCTTTCGCATGAACCTTCAGATTGAGGGATGGTTCGCGCGCGAGGTAGGTTAGGCAAGGCTTACCAATTCGAGAGTGAGCCTCACACAGCAACCCACGAAAGGAGCGCTCGTGCGCGCCTCCCGTCTCATCGCCCTCGGCATCGCCGTGGCCCTGACCGGTTCCCTTGCCGCCTGTTCGTCGTCGACGGATGCCGAGACGACCGAGCCCGAGTCGACCGGAGACTTCCCGGTCACGATCGAGCACGCCTACGGCGAGACCGTCATCGACGCGAAGCCCGAGCGGATCGCCACGGTCGCCTGGTCGAACCACGAGGTTCCTCTCGCGCTGGGTGTCGTTCCGGTCGGCATGAGCAAGGCGACGTGGGGCGACGACGACGGCGACGGTGTGCTGCCGTGGGTCGAAGACAAGCTCGACGAGCTCGGCGCAGAGACCCCCGTGCTCTTCGACGAGACCGACGGCATCGACTTCGAGGCCGTCGCCGACACGCAGCCCGACGTCATCCTGGCCGCCTACTCCGGGCTCACGCAGGAGGACTACGACACGCTCTCGAAGATCGCTCCCGTCGTCGCCTATCCCGATGTCCCCTGGGGCACGACTTACGAAGAGATGATCCGCATGAACTCCGCAGCGATCGGGCTGCCGGCCGAGGGCGACGAGCTCATCGACGAGCTGCACGCCGAGGTCGAGGCGTCGCTGTCGAACTATCCGGAGCTTGATGGCGCACGCATCCTCTTCAGCTACATCGACCCGGCCGACTTCAGCCAGATCGGGTTCTACACCAGCCACGACACGCGCCCCGGGTTCCTCGAGAGCATCGGTTTCCCCGTCCCCGAGATCGTCGCGGACGAGTCGGCGGGCACCGAGGAGTTCTACACCGCGGTCAGCGCCGAAGAGGCCGACAGGTTCTCCGATGTCGACGTGTTCGTGACCTACGGCGAGGCCGATGGCGCGATCATCGAGCAGCTGCAGGCAGACCCGCTGCTGTCCCAGATCCCGGCGATCGCGAACGGCTCGATCGTCGTGCTCGAAAACGGCACGCCGCTCGCGGCCTCGGCCAACCCGTCGCCGCTGTCGATCGGCTGGGGCATCGACGACTACTTCGCCCTCCTCGCGTCGGGAATCTCCGAGCAGCAGTGACCACTCTCCACGCGTCAGCACCGGTACCGGCCCTCGCTTCGTTGCGACGGTCGGTACCGGTGCGCGTCGCGTGGCTCATCGCGGGTCTCGGACTGCTGGTGGTGCTCGCTGTCGCATCCGTCGCCTTCGGCGTCGCCGATGTGAGTCCCGCCGACCTGGTCGCCGGGCTCTCGGGTGACGCGTCCTCGATCGAGGCGGCGGCTGTGATCAAACGGATGCCGCGCACGGTGCTCGCGATTCTCGTCGGCGCATCCCTCGCCCTGGCCGGCGCCAGCATGCAGGCCGTGACTCGCAATCCGCTCGCCGACCCCGGCATCCTCGGGGTCATGAGCGGCGCTGCCCTGGCGGTCGTCGCGGGACTCGCGTTCTTCGGCATCGTGGATCCCTACGGGCAGATGGGCCTGGCGATCCTGGGGGCAGCGGGCGCGGCGATCTTCGTCTACCTCGTCGGGTCGCTCGGGCGCGGGGGAGCGACGCCCCTCAAGCTCGCGCTGGCCGGGGCTGCGACCTCGGCGGCGCTCGCGTCGCTGGTCAGTGCCATCCTGCTTCCCCGCGTCGATGTCATGTCGACGTTCCGGTTCTGGCAGATCGGTGGGGTCGGCGGCGCCGAATGGGATCGCATTGCCGTCGTCGCGCCCGTCCTGCTGATCGGTGCCCTCGTCGTGTTCGCGACCGCGCGCGGCCTGAACTCCCTGGCCCTCGGCGATGACCTGGCGGCAGGCCTCGGCGAACATGTCGCCCGAACCCGGCTCATCTCCTCTGCCGGCGCCGTCGTGCTGTGCGGCGCAGCGACAGCCGTCGCGGGACCGATCGCGTTCGTCGGCCTGGTCATCCCGCACGGCGTGCGCATGCTCGTCGGTCCGGACCACCGCTGGCTGCTGCCGCTGTCGGCGATCGGCGGGGCGGTGCTGCTGTTGGCCGCCGACATCGTCGGGCGCCTGGTCGCCAAGCCCGAAGAGATCGAGGTCGGCATCGTGACGGCGCTGATCGGAGCGCCGCTCTTCATCTGGATCGTCCGACGCCAGAAGGTGCGCGAGCTGTGACCGCCACCCTGATCCCCACGCCGTCAGCCACCACGTCGACCGCCGAGGCGATCGTTCGCGGGCGCCGCAGCCGCCGGCGTCGCTGGAGCATCACGACCGCGATCCTTGCCTTGATCGTGCTGGCTGTCATCGCCGTGAGCACGATGGTCGGGCACACCTTCTATACGCCCGTGGAGGTTCTTCGCGTCATCCTCGGCGACACCGTACCCGGGGCATCCTTCACCGTTGGTGAACTCCGCTTGCCGCGTGCTCTGCTCGCCCTCGTCTCGGGCTTCGCGTTCGGGATGGCGGGTGTGACATTCCAGACGATGCTGCGCAATCCGCTCGCCTCACCGGATGTCATCGGCATCAGCGCCGGCGCGAGTCTTGCCGCAGTGACCGGCATCATCGTCTTCTCCCTCAGCGATGTCGCCGTGTCGGCCGTCGCTCTGGTCGGCGCCCTTGTCACGGCCGCGGCGATCTACCTGCTCGCCAGTCGTAGCGGGTTCGCGGGAGCTCGGCTCATCCTCATCGGCATCGGCATCGCGGCGATGATCCAGAGCCTCATCGCCTACCAGCTCTCGGGCGCCGCCGAGTGGGACCTGCAGTCGGCGATGCAGTGGCTCTCGGGGAGCCTCAACAACGCGTCGTGGGAGCGCCTCGTTCCGCTTGCGATTGTGATGCTGCTGGTCGTGCCCGTCATGTTGACGCGCGGCGCCGATCTCGACATCCTGCGCCTGGGCGATGACTCTGCCGCTGCCCTGGGTGTGCGGGTCTCGCGCACTCGCGTGCTGTTCATCCTGGGCGCCGTCATCCTGCTCGCCTTTGCCACCGCGGCAACCGGCCCCATCGCGTTCGTCGCCTTCATGGCTGGGCCGATCGCCGCGCGGTTGCTCGGCCCCGGACCGTCGCTTCTGCTGCCGGCTGGTCTTGTCGGAGCGCTGCTGGTGCTCGTCGCCGACCTCGTCGGTCAGTTCGCCTTTGCGTCGCGGTACCCCGTCGGTGTCATCACCGGCATCCTCGGCGCCCCCTACCTCGTCTATCTGTTGGTGCGCACGCACCGGTCGGGAGGATCCCTGTGAACCCGCCACTGACAACCACGCTCCGCGTGCCGGATGTCGAACCTGACGCCGCGACGACGGTGGATCCCGCGCCCGTGCCCGGTTCGGTCGGTCATCGGCTTGCTGCCGAAGGGCTCTCGCTCGCCTACGGCGACCGCACGGTCGTCAGCGACCTAGACCTGCAGATCCGGTCCGGCGCCATCACGACGATCGTCGGCGCCAACGGATGCGGAAAGTCGACGCTGCTGCGAGCGTTCGCCCGCCTGCTCCCACCGCAGACGGGGCGCGTCGTGCTCGATGGCCGCGAGATCCACCGCACTCCGACCAAGCAGATCGCGTGCGAGATCGGGCTGCTACCGCAGAACCCGATCGCCCCGGAGGGGATTGCGGTTGCCGACCTCGTGGGTCGGGGGCGGCATCCGCACCAGCGTATGCTCGCCCGCTGGAGCGCCAAGGACTATCAGGTCGTCGCGGAGGCGCTGGAGGCCACCGATATCGCAGACCTTGCCGACCGCTCCGTCGATGAGCTGTCGGGTGGGCAGCGTCAGCGCGTATGGATCGCGATGGCGTTGGCGCAAGCGACCGGCATCCTGCTGCTGGATGAGCCGACGACCTTCCTCGACGTCGCCCACCAGATCGAGGTGCTCGATCTGCTCACCGACCTGAACCGCAGCCGCGGCACGACGATCGTCATGGTGTTGCACGACTTGAACCTCGCGGCGCGTTATGCCGATGAGCTCGTCGCCATGAAGGACGGTCAGATCCACGCGTCGGGGGAGCCCGATCGGGTCGTCACCGAGGACCTCGTTCGTGACGTTTTCGGGATGAACAGCCGCGTCATCCCCGATCCCGTGTCGGGGTCGCCCGTCGTACTACCCATGGGGAGGCACCATGTCCGCAGCTGAGTCCACCGTTCTCGAGGCGTCGCCGTTCCTCGTCGCGCGCGGAACCGTGAGCGCGGTCGACCGGGTTTCGCCGACCTTCGTGCGCATCACCTTCACCGGCGCCGACTTCGACGAGTTCGGCGATCCCGAGCGCGTGCTCGATCAGCGCATCAAGCTCATCTTTCCGCCCAGCTCAGGTCGGCTTCCCGATCTCGGTCACCCGGGCGGCGACTGGTGGTCTGCGTTCCTGGCCATTCCGGAGGACGAGCGCGGGTCGATGCGCACGTACTCGATGAGGCAGCTGCGCGTCGACGAGGGTGGGACGTCGGTCGTCGTCGACTTCGTGCTGCACCTCGAGCCGGGATTCACCGGGCCCGCGTCGTCATGGGCGAGTCAGGCATCCGTCGGTGACGAGTTGCTGCTGATCGGACCCCGCCGTGGCCGCCCGAGCGGGGGAGGGATCGAGTACGCCCCGGGCGACGCCCGCGAGATCCTGCTCGCCGGCGACGAGACCGCAGCGCCGGCGATCGCCCGCATCCTCGAAGACATCGACCGCGATGCCGTGGGCCTCGCGGTCATCGAGGTGCCGTCGGATGCCGATGCGCTCTCGATCGATGCGCCCCGGGGCGTCGATGTGCGGTGGGTGCCGCGGGATGGGGCAACCGTCGGCTCGGCGCTGATTCCGACCGTGCTCGGCGAGCTCGGCGCCACCGCGACGGTGACCGTGACCGACGACGGCACCGAAGAGCTGCTCTGGGAGACGCCGGTCTTCTCGGGCTCGGGTGAGGCGCTGGATGACACGACCGATGCGATCGACCGCTACTTCTGGATTGCGGGGGAGAGCTCGGTTGTCACCACGCTGCGCCGCCACCTCGTGAAGGATCTTGGCATCCATCGCTCACAGGTCGCGTTCATGGGTTACTGGCGCCGCGGTGTCGCCATGCGCGGCTGAGAGCCGCCGCGTTCGGATCGGGCAGGGAGGGTGTGCCTCGGATCACGAGAGCCGAGCTACCGCCTGTCGCTCGCGAGGTCTTCCGCCGTGCGCACACACTCGTTGAGAGCCGCCACCATGTACCGCCGCCAGAGCGGGGCGAACGGTCCCGCGAGGATCCATCGGCGGCCCGGTCGAGGCAGAAACTCGTAGGTCCATCGGATGAGGGTGCCCTCTCCGTCTGGGTTGAAGTTCCACTCGCCGCGGATGCCGACCGCGAGACGATCGAGGACATTCGTGAAGTTGCTCAGCTGGTAGGCGAACGAGACTCCCTCCGTGTATTCGGTGAGTTGCTCATCCGCCTGCGACCCGTCCCCGAATTGGGGGTTGCGGGTCGGGCCAGCGTGGTCCCAGTCCCCAGTCTGGTTCGCCACCGACGTCACCCCCGGAAACGGCCCGACTTTGTGGAACACCCGCGTCAGATCGATGGGCACGATCACGTGGAACGCGTGCTGGGGTGTGACCCAGGTGCGTTGCTGAACCGTGATCGGCACCGTGCGGTCGGTGGGTTTGATGAGCAGCGAGATCGCCATAGCTCGAGTATGACCAGCGGGGGCGGGAGGAATGGCCGAGAAACGACGTGTGCAAGCATGGTCCACATGCCGACCACCGCGCGGGCGACCCTCACCAGGTGAGCAGCACGTGTGAGTGCAGAAACGTCTGAACGAGTGAGGGAGCCCTCCTCCTTCTCCGAGGCCACGCACGCGACGGCCTGCTATGTGCTCGCCGCCGCGCTTACCGCCGTGCTGATCTCGTTGGGGCTACCGGTGCAGGCTGACCCTTTTGCCGGCGAGCCTCTCTTCTGGTTGCAGAGATCGGCCGACCTGTTCAGTCGGTTCCTTCCCTGGGTGATCCTCGCCGCAGTCGTGTACCTCGCTCCCGTGATGCACGTGCTGCGAGCCAAGGCCCCGCTGCCGATTGCCCTGATCCTCTCGGCCATAGTGGGCAGTGGACCGGCAATTCTTTTGTTTGCCGGATGCTTCGTTATCCCGCCCCTGAGGTCGCTGGCGCCGGTGATCTTTCCGCTCTTCCTGTTTGGGGTGATGGTGTCGCTCGTCGGCTTCGCGATACACGCGGTGGTTCGAGAGCACCTCGTGCTGGTGGTCGTGGCAGCGGGAATCGTGACTGTCGGCGGTCTCGTCACGTCTGCCGTCGCCGTCTAGCGCCACCCGTCCCGTCAGCTCAGCAACCGCGGAGGCTCGTAGCGAGGGTTCGCTTCCCGTTCACCCCGTCGGCGAACGCCCGCGATAGCCTGCCCCGCAGGGGGCGAGCAGTGACCACAGAGACGGCTTCACACGAACCTGCGGCCGCCACAAAGGCGGCATGGAAGCGTAGGCCGATCGTCCTAGCGCTCATCGCCGCGGCCGTGGGTTTCACTCTTGGCATCGCCCCCACCGCGATCGCATCCTGGACTGCGCCACTTCCGTCGAGCGCAGTCGTGTTCCCCTCCCAGCTGGGTACGTATTCGTGGTTCACCCTGCACGGCGACCCCGGCATGCCCGTGACGATGACCTACCAAAACGGCGTCGGCGTCGAGTTCATGGACGCGCCCCAGGCAGTGGCGCTGGGCGTGGATGGCAGCACGTATCGCCGCGTCGCAGCGGCCGAGGATCGATCGATTCCGGCCGACCAGGGGGACCCAGCAGACATGGTGCTGTCGGCTGACGGGACGTTCGCGGTCATCGCCGGCGCGAACGGGCACGGCACCGTCGTCGTGCATTCCTTCGCCGATGGCGTCTCGCACGACATCTCTATCGGCGCGGGGCGCAGCGCCGTACCGCTCAGCATTACCTCAGACGGCGATCAGGTCTTGGTTCTGCTCGGCGATGACGAGATGAGCAGGTACGCCGACACAGCCATGAAGCTCCACGGCACGCTGGCCCTGCTTGATCTCGCGAGCGGCGACCTCGCCGACTACCCGCTTGAGGGCGTGATGGCGGCGGCCATCTCGCCCGACGGCACGCGCGTTGCCGCCCAGATCGAGGACGGCACGGTGGTGATGGATGCGGCAGGCCGCGGCGTCCGATCACTTTCGTCTCTCTCGGGCGGGGGAGGGCTCACCGACGACGCGTGGTCGCCCAACGGCACGCACCTGGCGACAATCGCATACGAAGAGGAGTGGGCTAGCGCTCTGAGAACGGAGGCATTGCTCCAGATCACAGACGTCGTCACCGACACAACAGCCGTGGTTCCGCTGGAAGGAATCGATTACGCGGCCGTTCGCGGGTGGAACGATGACGATACCGTCATCGTTCAGGCCTACCGTGACGACAACGGCGCCGAGTTCATGTGGGTGGATGCCGGCACTGGCGCGACCGAGACGTTCGCGACCTACGATTCTGGCTTCACAGGCGCGTCGGTCGCCTCCGCCGACCTCGCACGCGATCTCGTCGGCGAGTGGGTCATCGAGGACCGTGCACCCCAACAGGGCTGGATCGAGGGGATCCTCCTCGGCGCGGTCGTCGGCACCGTTTGCGGCTTGGCCGTGTGGGTGGTTGCGCGGCGTTCCGGGGCCAACCGCGCTGCGGTCTGATCGGACGCTGGTGCTGTGGGCCCACCTGATTGGCGTCAGCGCGCACCGCTAATCCGCCGAGGCGACTTCGCAAAGCCGCCACGTCAATCGACGGTGGGTGCAGAGCCTGCGAATCAGGCGGGGAGTGCTTCTTCGATCGCCTCAATGACTTCGGGAGCGTCGGGGAGGGTGCGGGGGCTGAAGCGCCACACGCGGCCGTCGGGGCTGATGACGAACTTCTCGAAGTTCCACGAGATTTTGCCGGCCTTGCCGTCGGCGCCAGGCACCGTGGTCAGCTGTTGGTAAATCGGATGCGCGTTCTTGCCGTTGAGCTTGACCTTCTCTGACATCGGGAAGGTGACGCCCCATGTCGCCGAGCAATACTCAGCGATCTTCTCTTCCGAGCCGAGCTCCTGCAGGAACTGGTTGCTCGGAAAACCGATGACCGTGAACCCGCGATCGGCGTATTCCTTCTGCAGCTTCTCGAGCTGCTCGTACTGTGGCGCGAGCCCGCAGCGGGAGGCGACGTTCACGACGAGCGCGGCCTTACCGTCGGTGAGTGCGCCGAAGGTCGTCTCCTCACCGCGGATCGTGGTGACGGGAATGCTGCTGAGGTCCATGGAGGGTCCTTCTTTCGGGAGGGGTCAGGCGGAGCGAAGCGAGGGGCGGTCGGCGCTGGTCATGCTCTCGCGCAGACCGTGCAGGGTATCGATGAGGCTGCGGGCGGCATCCGGTTCGAGGTTCATGGCGTCGGCGACGCACCCGACCACGCGGTGCAGCGACGCCCGCAGATCGTCGGATGCCTCGGTCGCCGTCACCGCGACAGCACGGCGGTCTCCGGCAGGGCGCGTGCGCTCGATGAGTCCCGCGGTTTCGAGCCGGTTCAGGATGCCGGTGATCGTGCTCGCGTCGAGGTGGAGCTCAGCGGCGATGCGGCTCGGACTGGTCGAACCCTCGCGCCACAGGATGCTGAGTACCAGGAGCTGCTGATACGTCACGCCCCACGGCGCGAGCAGTTCGCGATAGAGCTGCACGGTTGCCTGCGCGGCGGAATACACCGCGAAGCACACGGCATCCTCGACGCTCGCTGCGGTTTCGGTCACACCAGAAGCTTCGCATGCAAGTTATTGGCATGCAAGGTAGCGAGGACTCGGATTCCGAGACTTTCCGGCCGTTCTGCGTGCCCCCGTGAGTCAGTAGTGGTCTCGCGCCTGCAGGATGACAATGTGTTCATCGGTCACGTAGTAGACGAGTCGGTTCTTCTCGTCGATGCGACGAGACCAGGCGCCTGAAAGTATGTGACGGAGCGGTTCGGGCTTTCCGATGCCGTCGAACGGATCGCGAACGATATCCGCGATGAGGAGGTTGATCCGGTTCAGCGTCCGGCGGTCCTGTGTCTGCCAGTAGACGTAGTCCTCCCACCCGTTCGGGTCGAAGGAAAGCGATCGCGTCACGCGTCGAGGAGGTCGTGCTGCTCAAACTCTCCGCGACGCGCACGCTCGACGGCCTCCAGTAGTCGCTCCGCGTTCGCAGCGTTGCGCAGGAGGTAGGCAGTCTCGGTCAGCGCGTCGAAGTCGTCCTTGGACATGATCACGGCGTTGCCGCGGCGGGAGACGACTTCAACGGTCGTGTGGTCCTCGTTGACCTGCTGAATGAGCCCGAACAGACTCTTTCGTGCTTCGGTCGCGGTGATGGCGGCCATGGTAGCTCTCCGTTCGGCTGAGTAGTACGTAAAACGGTACCACTCCGGCGCTCGGTCGAGGACCGGCGTACGGGCATCGGACTCGTCAGGTCGTGTCCTGGCCGGATCTGCATGTGGGTCACCGCAGTGTGACCACTCCCCGATAGGCCTCGCACGTCGGCATCCTCCTAGGAGGCGGTGGCTGAGCCGCCTCGATGGTGACGATTGTCGGGCTGCCCCTCAGGGTCGGGGACCGATCGATCCTTCACGTGGCCGCCGATCCCGAGGTCGTTGAGGAGCGCCGCGAGAACGACTGTCGCGCCCGCGAACTCGGGCGTGCTGACACGGCCCGCGACTCTTGCGTTGAGCCGAGAGCGGACGTCGCGCGCCGCTGTGATCGAGTCATGACCACGTGCGGTCAGCTGTACGAGCTTGCGACGCGCGTCTGAGGTGTCGGAGATGGTCTCGACGTACCCGAGGTCGGTGAGTTCGCGCACTGTCTTCGACATCGCTTGCTGCGTGACGTTCAGCGAGCGGCCGAGGTCGGAGATCGACTGCGGGCCGGTCATCAGTCGCTGAAACACGTAGCCGTGCCGCGTGCGCAGCCCGTCGAAGCCGCTCGCGAGCAGGTGCTCGCGAACGTGCCGCTCGATGGCTCCCGCGGCGAGCGATATCAGCGATGGGAGGTCTACCTCATCCATACTCACAACTATAGTTGTGCATATGAACTTGGATGTGACCTCTCCGGATGCCGTCAGTGCTGTCGTCCGCAGATACTTCGCCGTCGTCGGCGATCTCGACTCGACCGAAGACCAGCTGCGCGCGGTCGTCGACCCGGATGCCGTCTTCCGGGAACTTCCCAACCCCATTGCTCCGAGCGGGCACGAGCGGAGCCTCGAACAGGCCGTCGCGGGGTTCCTCTCCGGCAAGTCGCGGCTGACAGACCAGCGGATTGACGTCCACGAAATCCTCGTTTCGGGCCATCGCGCCGCCGTGCGTTCCACCTGGCGCGGCGTCCTCGGCGGCACGGAGATCGTGGCGCACATGGCGGGCTTCGTCACGGTGAGGGACGGCCTGGTCGCATCTCACGAGACGTACGACTGCTACGAGCCGTTCACTCTTTCCCCCTGACGTCCAGGCCAGCCCTCAGTCGTGCGCGAGGGTCATCGAGACAGATCACGTTGCCGCGGGGCGTTTGTTAGCGTCTTCGTGTGCAGAACAGTGCGCCTCGCTCAGTGGCCTGGATCACTCAGACGGTGATCCTGTCGGGGTTCGCGCTCGTGTTCGGAACGTTGGGCATCGGAGCGCTTCTTGGCGCCTGGGACTTCGGATTATCCGCTGGTGCGGGGATGATCGGTCTGCTGCTGGTCACCGATGGAGCGCTCCTCGCAGCGGCGGCGCTGTTCGCGGGCAGAGGCAGCGTATTGATCGACGTGTTCGCGATCGCGGTTGTCCTGGCAAATGCGGCGGCAAGCGTCGCTGATGACGTCGGCCCCGCGGACCTCGCAACGTTCGCGCTCAGCCTTGTTGCCGTGACGCTGATCATCCTCAACTCACGGACGACGCGCCAGCGAGCGAAACTGCCACGGGCGGCATCAGACAGCTGAATCGGCGTGCCTGCCGCCGTCAGGCGTCCTGAATCGCGTAGCGGTGCATCGTCACATCGCCGGCGTAGGCAGCCTGCTCGATCAACCGCAGCGACACAGGCGTGGTCACCTCATCGAACAGTGGGCGTCCCGACCCGAGGATTACCGGATGCGTGAAGAGCAGTACCTCGTCGAGCAGCCCGGCCGCGAGAAGCTGCGTGGCGACATCCGCCCCGCCCACGCCGATGTCGCCGCTCGAACTCGCCCGCAGCTCGCCGAGCCGCTCGATCGCGTCATCCCCGCCGAACACCGTCGTGTTGTACGGCGCTTCCTTGCGTGTGCGTGAGACGAGGATCTTCGGCTTGTCCGTCCAGATGTGGCCATATTCCCGGTACACCTGCGGGAAGTCGGTGTTCTCGCGCGCGGCGGGCCAGAAGTTCTCCATCGTCTCGAAGACCTTGCGGCCCTGCACCATCATCGTGAGTGCCTCGGCGCGCGCGTTGAACTCCTCGTGCAGCTCATCGCTGATGCTCATCCAGTCGCCGCCGCCCTGCTCGTCGTGCGCGTGCTCGATGAACAGGTCGAGCGAGACGTTCATCCAATACACAAAGCGTGCTGGCATGCATCCTCCTCGTCCAAGCGGTGCGCACAGTCCACCACGCCGGGCGGTGTCGGTGCGAGGGGGTAGCTTTCGAGGATGGTCGCCCACAACGACAAGCCCGAGCTGCACGTCGACACCGTCGAAGTGTGGGAGCAGTGGCTGGATGCCGATCCTAGCCCCGATGGCGTACGGCTCCGTCTGCGCAAGACGGCATCGCGCAAGCCGGGTATTACCTACTCCGAAGCGCTCGATGTCGCGCTATGTTTCGGCTGGATCGACGGACAGAAGCAGTCCCTCGACGCCGACTACTTCCTGCAGGCCTTCACTCCGCGCCGCCCCCGCAGCCTCTGGTCGAAAGTCAACATCGCGCACGTAACCCGCCTGATCGGCGAAGGGCGGATGCGGCCTGAGGGCCAGCGCGAGATCGACCGCGCGAACGCCGATGGCAGGTGGGATGCCGCCTACCGCCAGAGCGATGGCGACATCCCGGCCGAGCTGCAGGCGGCGCTGGATGCCGACCCGAAGATTGCTGCCGCGTTCGCCGCCCAGTCCGCGCAGAACCGCTTTGCGATGTCGTTCCGCGTCGGAAACCTCAAGCGGCCGGAGTCTCGCGCCGCCCGCGTCGCCGAATACGTCCGGATGCTGGATCAGGGCGACACGCTCCACTGATCGAGACGCGCGCCTCGCAGACCCTTGGGAGACAGGGGACGGCAGCCCCTGTGCGACGGCAGCAAGCGCCCATCGTCCCGGAGAATCGAAGCTAGCTGGCAGATTCAGATGCTGTTCGCTGGTGACGCCTGCGTGCCACATGCCAGCCCGTGAGAAAGGCGGCTGCTATCAGTCCGATCGTCAGGATGACCCATCCGACGATCGCGATCCGCGACACGAAGACGCCACCGTTGCCCGGAGTGAAGACCTCGCCCGCGAGTGGCTGATACGCGAACCAACCAAACTCCACGGGGGTCGCGAGACCGACCGCGAGCATGATGACGCCCACGGCGATCACAACGCCGGCTACCGCCCATGCCACGATCGACGTCGCCGAGGTTTTCATACCTCGACACTACGTCGGACGATGGGATCAGTTCTCGCCGTAGTGGGCCTCGTTGAAGGCATCCCGGATCGGGAAGGTGTCATAGACGATGTGCAGTCGCTCGATCAGGCCGTGCCCATCGAGCTCGGCGACATCAACGACCGTGAACGGCGCGGGTTCCCCCGTCGAGAGGGTCCAGTCGAAGTCGAACCAGAAGCTCACGACCGTGCGCCCTTCGGTCGATCCGGTCATGGTGGTCCGCAGCGTGAGCCGCGAGTTTGCGGTGTCGGCGAACAGGGCGGGATAGAACTCGGTCGCCGGCATCGTGCCATAGAGGGGAGACTCGACGATTCCGTCGGGAGCGAAGAGGGCGATCACCCGGTCGGCATCGGCGGCTTCCAGGCTCGCAAGATACTCGTGGACCATTCGGTCGACATCCGTCTGCATCCCGTTCTCGTGCGCGCCCATGGCTCGACACTAGCGAGCGCCGAAGCCGACGAGACCGCTCCCGCGACGGGGACCATAGTCCCTGTATGTGGTCTGACCACAGTGCCACGATGGTGTCAGGACAAGGGCGTGGACACCGGGTCCATGCCAGGTAGGAGGATCTGATGTCCACCACCATCGATGCACTCGTGACGCGAGCACAAGACGCTCTGGCCGAGTACGCATCATTCACCCAAGAGCAGATCGACCAGATCGTGCGCAAGGCGTCGGTGGCGGCACTCCACCACCACGGCGAACTCGCCGTCCTCGCTGTCGAAGAGACCGGTCGTGGTCTGTTCGAAGACAAGGCCGTGAAGAACATGTTCGCGTGCGAGCACGTCACGCACTCGATCATCAAGCAGCGCACGGTCGGCGTCATCAGCCACGACGAGATCACCGGAATCACCGAGATCGCCGATCCCGTCGGTGTCGTTGCGGGCATCACGCCCGTGACCAACCCGACCTCCACAGCGATCTTCAAGTCCCTCATTGCGCTGAAGACCCGCAACCCCATCGTTTTCGCCTTCCACCCGTCAGCACAGAAGTGCTCGGTGGCCGCCGCCCAGATCGTTCGGGATGCCGCCGTCGCGGCCGGTGCGCCGAAGAACTGCATCCAGTGGATCGCCGAGCCCTCACTCGAGGCATCCGGCGAGCTCATGAACCACCCGGGCGTCGCGCTGATCCTCGCGACCGGCGGCAACGCCATGGTTCGTGCGGCCTACTCCTGCGGCAAGCCTGCCCTGGGTGTCGGTGCCGGAAACGTCCCCGCCTTCATCGAACGCTCCGCCAAGGTCGGACGCGCCGTCAACGACGTCGTGCTCTCCAAGGCGTTCGACAACGGCATGGTGTGCGCCTCCGAGCAGGCCGTCATCCTCGACGAGCCGATCGCGACCGAGGCGATGGCCGAGTTCACGCGCCTCCACGCCTACGTCGTGAACGCCGACGAGAAGCGCAAGCTCGAAGAGTTCATCTTCGGCGTCCACGCCAACGCCAAGAACTGCGGCGAGGCCAAGCTCAACGCGAAGGTCGTCGGGCAGTCTCCCGTCTGGATCGCCGAGCAGGCCGGCTTTACGGTGCCCGAAGACACCTCGGTGATCCTTGCCGAGTGCGCCGTCGTCGGCCCCCAAGAGCCGCTGACCCGCGAAAAGCTGGCTCCCGTGCTCGCGGTGCTGCGCGCCAAGAACGCCGAAGAAGGCATTTCGCTGTCTGAGCAGATGGTCAACTTCGACGGCCTCGGCCACTCCGGTGCGATCCACAGCAACGACCAGAGCGTCATCGACGAGTTCGCCAAGCGCGTCCGCGCCGTCCGCATCATCGAGAATGCCCCCTCGGCCCTCGGCGGCATCGGCGACATCTACAACGCCTTCATGCCGTCGCTGACCCTCGGTTGTGGCTCCTACGGACGCAACTCCGTCTCCAACAACGTCTCGGCGGTGAACCTCGTGAACGTCAAGCGTGTCGGTCGGCGCAACAACAACCTGCAGTGGTTCAAGGTTCCGGCCAAGACCTACTTCGAGCCGAACGCGATCCGCTACCTCATCGACATGAAGGGCGTCGAACGGGTCACGATCGTCACCGACCCGACGATGACCAACCTCGGATTCGTCGACAAGGTCATCGATGTGCTCAACCGCCGGCGCAACCGCGTGCACCTGCAGATCATCGACCGGGTGCAGCCCGAACCGAAGCTCTCGAGCGTCGTCGCGGGTGCTGCCGAGATGCGGGAGTTCAACCCCGACACGATCATCGCGCTCGGTGGCGGTTCCCCGATGGATGCCGCAAAGGTCATGTGGTTGCTCTACGAGAACCCCGACGTGCAGTTCTCCGACATGCGCGAGAAGTTCTTCGATGTTCGCAAGCGTGCGTTCAAGTTCCCGGACCTGGGTAAGAAGGCGCAGCTCGTGTGCGTCCCGACCACGTCGGGGACCGGATCCGAGATGACGCCCTTCGCGGTGATCACGGATGACGAGACGGGCATGAAGTACCCGCTGGCCGACTACGCGCTGACCCCGTCGGTCGCGATCATCGACCCGGTCCTGACCTCGGCGCTGCCGGCCAAGGTCGTGGCGGATGCCGGATTCGACGCCCTCACCCACGCGACGGAGGCCTACGTCTCGGTGTACGCAAACGACTACACCGACGGCCTGGCCCTGCACGCCATCAAGCTGATCTTCGAGAACATCGAACGCAGCGCGAAGGCACGCCCCGGCAGCACCGACCCCGCCGACATCCAGGCTCGCGAGAAGATGCACAACGCGGCATCCATCGCAGGCATGGCCTTCGGCAACGCCTTCCTCGGGATCGTGCACGCGATGGCCCACGTCACCGGATCGAAGTTCCACCTGATCCACGGACGCACCAACGCGATCTACCTGCCGCACGTCATCCGCTACAACGGGCGCATCCCCACGAAGCTGACCAGCTGGCCCAAGTACGAGCGCTACATCGCTCCCGAACGGTTCCAGCAGATCGCTCAGCACCTGGGTCTGAAGGCGGCGACGCCGGAAGAGGGCGTCGAGTCCTACGCCCGGGCCGTGGAGAAGCTGCGCGACCTGGTCGGCATCGAGCGCTCGTTCCAGGCGCAGGGTGTCGCCGAGGAGGCGTTCATCGGACGGCTGGATGAGCTGGCGATGGCCGCCTACGAAGACCAGTGCGCACCGGCCAACCCCCGGATGCCCATGCTCGCCGACATGAAGACCCTCATGGAGGCGGCGTACTACGGAACCTCGTTCGACGAGGTCCGTGCCCACCGCGGTGAGGTTGCGGTTGCGGGAGAAACCCCGGCAGAGGCCCCCGCAGCCCCGCTTGCCAAGCGCGGCGCGTAGTACGAGATCACCGAAGCCCCGCCGGGTCGCGTTTCCCGGCGGGGCTTCGGCGTGCCCGGCGCACCGGGCCTTAGCCTCGATCCACCGATGAGCCTTGGGCGAGGGGGCTCGACTTGATGGATGCGGCTTTGACCGGCCGCGGGCAGGGTTGTGTTCCGGGCGTCGCATCCCGGTCGTCCACTGTGTTCTCGGTCGGGCCGTCGTCGCGGCGGTGGTCAGTTCGTGCTGACGTGTGGTGGGGCGTGGGTGGCCGTGAACAGGCGATCGAACGCGGCCTGCCAGGGCCAGGCCGCGGGCAGGTGCATGGTGATGCGCCGGGCGGATCGTGCGAGGCGTGCCGGGACAGTGATGAGGGTGCGGCGGATCGTCGCGGTTGTCGCTCTGGCGAGCCGCCCGGCGCGGTCGGAGATGAGTCCGGCGGTGCGGGTGAGGTTGAACGCGATCACCGCGAGCACGAGCCAGGCGCTGTTCGCGGTGAACACCCCGGACGGAAGGTGAGCGAGCGGTCCGCCCTTCAGATCGGCGTGGACCTGTTCGATGATCGCGTGGGCACGGTGGGTCTTGTCCGCCGCGACGGTGCCCATCGTCTGCTTGTCGGTGGTGGTGAAGAACGCGTGGTGCCGGTAGACGTCGAACAAGGTCGGCTGCTCCACCTTGTTCGGGTTCAGGTCCGGGATGCGCCGCACCACGAGACGTCCTTCGACCCGTTCGGCGATCTTCCGGGAGCGGAACGCGACGAAGGGCACTTCGGCGACTTCGGCTTTCGAGATCCACCGCCCGGTGGCCTCGTCACGGATCGCGTTCGGATACTCGATCGTCTCCCACCCGTCCTCGGGGATCGACGAGATCGCTGTCTTCACCGCAGGGTCCATCCGGACCGTGACAGATACGTCCGCGCCGGACTTGATCGCGGTGCCAACGGTGCCGTGCCCATAGAACGCGGAGTCGGCCCGCAGCAGCGGCCGGACACTGCTCCCGATGTTCATGCGGCGGAGGGTTGCGAGGACGTCACCGACGATCCTGGCGGCGCCTTTCGGGGAGCCGGTCTTCCCCTGCCGGAGCCGCTGACCCAGGATCACCGGTGCTGACGAGGTCGTCGACGCCGTCGCAAGGAGTGCGTTGAGTCCGCGGACGCCGGAGTACCCGAACGAGGCGCCCTGCTTCTTGTATCCGTGGACCTCGACGATCGTGTCGTCCAGATCCACCATCACCCGCTCACCGCCCCGAACCTGCAGCAGCGGTGCGGCCGAGGCGAGGTTCACCAGAGTCCGGGAAGCGACGGCATCGAGCTGGCGGACATGCCCGAAACGGAACTCGCGCAGGAACGAGCCCAACGTCGACGGCGCATACGTCCGATCGAACAATCGCCCCATCCCGCCGTGACGGAGCAGGTTCATGTCGTCGATCGAGTCCGCACCGGCGAGCATCCCCGCCACCAGCGCCATCACCTTCGACCCGGCGTTCGCGCCCCTGTCCGTCGGGACGCTCAACCTCGACTGCGCGAGCTCGTCGAGGCCCACGGAACGGGCGAGGCGGAGCATCGGGACCAGACCCGCGGCCGACACGAGATTCGGATCATCGAACATCGCTGACACAGCAGCGGGAGCATGCTTGAATTGCACCTACGAGATGCCTCTCGGATCGGTCGAACAGCGGTCTAGACAATCACTATTCTTCCTGATCAGAGGGGCATTTCTGCGTCACCGCGCCCGCTCAACCCCACGGCTCATCGGTGGATCAAGGCTTAGTAGCAGCAACCTCAGCCCACCGGCTCGGGCGCGGCGATCTGGGCGGCACCGCCGCCGATCACCTCGCCCGCGGCATCCATCGCGCGCACCCCGACGTACGCCCCCAGCGTCGCACCCGCCGGGATCGGAATCTCGGTCTCGAACCCCTCCCGCGGCACGCGTGCGATCTCGACGGCGGATGCCTCATCCGACCCCGTCACGAGCTGCCACGATGCGACCTCCGTCGCACCATTCCACGAGGCGAAGACGCTCGCCGAGGTCCCGTCCTCGACCAGTTGCGCGTCCGGGGGAGTTGCGGGCGTCGCCGACCAGGGCAGCACGTAGGCCCGATAGCTTGTTCCGCCGGTAAATGTGGCGTCGTAGAGCAGAGTCCCGTCGCGATCGAACTCCGAGTAGAACGGCTGCGAGCCCCATCCGACCACGACGTTCCCACCCGGGAGCTCCTGCAGGTTGCCCTGCGTCGCCGACATCCGCTCCTGCTCGGGCGCGTATTGGCTGAGGAGCGACGCCGTCATGGCGTCCTCATCCAGAGCCAACCGCAAGCCTCGAGACCATCCGGCGTCATCCTCGGACTGGTTGTCGAAGAGCGTGATCGTGCCGTCGGCGCGGCGGTGAGCGTCATGCTGCCATGCGAAGCGAGCGTCGTCATCGATCGCGAAGTCGCTGTCTCGCCCACCCAGGCGCCACTCCACGGACGCCGTGTCGCGATCAAGCCGGTAGACCGTGCCCGTGTTCCGTGCCGACGCCAGAAAGCCGTCGTCACCGTCGAGCGACACAGCATTGAGGTGGATGTAGTCATAGGGGTCGGCGCGGGTGCCCTGATCCTCGTCGAGAACGTGCCGCGACTCGGTCACCGGAACCTCGTCGAGCGACGACCACTCGAAAATGACCTCACCGGTGGCGATATCGACCTCCTGAACGTGGCCCTCCAGAACGTACCCGTCGCGCGGGCCGCCGACCTCGGTCAAATCCGCGGGAGCGGTGACATACGCGAGCAGCAGCATCGTTCCCCGCTCGGTGATCGTCGTCTCGTGCATGTCGGCGTTTCCTGCGCCGATCGGCGCGCCCGTCGACACCCGGGCGATCTCGGCGTAGGTGTCATCCAGGATGACGACCTCCCCGCGGCCGTGGAATCCCGATTGACCGATCCAGTAGGTGAGCACCGGCTCGCCCTGATACTCCTGTACCCGCAGGTCGAACGCCGAGTCCTCGCCGGTGTTCGCGACCCAGACCGGGTCGCCCTCCCCATCCACAATCATCGCGCCCTGCATCGCCGACCCGCGGTCGAGGTCTTTGGGGCCGACGAACGCGTACATCCCGTCGCGCGACAGGGTCGCACCGCGCTCAGATATGGTCACCGTCACGATCGGCGGCGTGAGGTCGGGCCGGCTCACGAACGCCCACGGCTCGGCCGTCGTGAACTCGTCCTCGTTCGACTCCTCGGCGCTCGTCTGCTGCGCACAACCCCGAGCGCCAGCACGATGACGACCCCGGCAGCGGCGAATGATCGGCGACGCGTCATGAAGGGAGTGTGTCACGGGAGCGGATGAGCTCGCGCCGCGCTGAGGAGATTCTCACGTGCGGTCTCGGGGCGTCACCCCTCCGATGGCGGTAGCGTGCCCCGCGGGGATTGGGCGATACAGGCCGGTTCACCATGTCCGGAAAATTCGCGTGAACCGAATCGATGAGATCGAGCAATACGAGTGTGCCCCCCGACAACGAACTGATCGAACGCTCCGCGCGAGAACCGGCAGTGTTCGCGACGCTGTTCGATCGCCACGCGAGCGCCGTGTATCGGTACGCCGCGCAGCGGCTGGGTGACCACCTGGCCGATGACGTGATGTCGGAGACGTTCCTCGTCGCCTTCGAGCGTAGGTCGGCCTACGACCTCGATGTGCCGGATGCGCGGCCCTGGTTGCTGGGGATTGCCACACGCCTCATCCGCAAGCACGCGCGCGTCGAGGCAGTCGCGTGGCGGGGCATGGTCGCTGATCTCGCGGCGCAGGTCGCGCCCGATTTCATCGATCAGGCAGGCGCTCGCATCGACGCTGAGCGGCTGACGCGGCGGCTGAGCACGGCGCTGCGCCGGCTCAGCGCGACGGATCGGGACACCCTGCTGCTCTACGCGTGGGGCGAACTGAACTACGAGGCGATCGCCGCAGCGATGCAGGTACCGGTAGGAACCGTTCGCTCGCGCCTTCACCGCGCACGACGGCACCTGCGGCGCGCCGCAGGAATCGACAACCTCGAACAGGAGACGGACCGTGGACGAATTGACACTGCTCCGCAGCACTCGTGACCGGCGGCGAGAGCCCAGCCCCGAATCACTCACCGCGGGGCGCGCAGCGCTGTTGACCCGCATCGCTGCCGACGAAGGAACTGCGCCGGCAGCCGCAGCCCGCTCGCGGCATCCGTGGCGGACGGGCCTGACGTGGTCGACAGCGGGAACTGCGGCTGCCATCGTCGCGGTGCTCGTGGTGGGTCAGGTGAGCATGACCGCGTCGTCGGCGCACGCGAGCGACCTCCTGCGGTCCGCGGCGTCGGAGGCCACACACTACGCGGATCTCACGCCGGGATCGGGGGAGTACCTTCGCTCGGTCACGCATGCTCGCTGGCCCTCGTGCAGACCGGCCGCCGACGGCGGTCCCGATATCTGCGAGCTCAATGATCAGACGCTCGATGTGTACATGCCGGCCGATCCGACGCGCGAGTGGGTGCTCGTACGCGACTGGGGCAACCAGACCGGGGTGACAGGAGAGTCGATCGAGACGATCACGGCTCACGACGGCACGTTCTACGGGCAAGACCGTTGGATCCCCGTGGACTACGCAGACATTCCGACGGACGGAGCCGAGGCCTACGCGTGGATCGACGCCCAGGACCAGGGCGGGTCAGCCTCTCGTGATGAAGGCAACTTTGTTCGCATTGCCGACATCCTTCGATCCGGTCTCGTTCCTGCCGCGCAGCGAGCCGCGCTGCTGGACGCTCTCTCCCGCATCCCGGGTGTCAGCGCGACCGAAGGCGTTGCGAACCTCGACGGCGCCGTCGGTGTTGCGATCGGCCGGAACGAACCGTTCCGAGGCAGTGAGCGGCGTGAGATCATCATCGACCCCGACACGGGGCTCGTGATCGGAGAGCGCGCTCTCGCGGGAGCGAACTTCTTCGGATGGGAACTCGGTGAGCAGACCTCGCTCACCGCCGTGGAAACGACGATCGTGGAGGTAGCACCATGACAATGCACGCTCGAGCCGTGAGCCCAACCGACATCGGCCTGCCGCCGACCTTCTCGGTTCCCGTCCCGGTCGACACCGCCTGGGTCGCCGCTGAGGCACCCACGGAACACGCGGGGCGTTCGGGGCAACCACACGCCTGACGCTCCCGGCGCACCCCGGCCGGGCTCAGCGGATGACGCGGTGGTCGCTCTAGACCAGGTTCACAACGGCGATGCCGACCAGCAGCGCCCCGAGCAGCACCACCGAGAGGTTCAGCACGAGCGACGAGTTCGCGACGAGCCAGTCGCTGAAGCGCTCAAGGCGGGGTCGCACTGACTGGCTGCCGAACACGTAGGCCAACACCAGTGCGGCGACCGTCGAGACCGCGACCGCGGTGAAGATCAGAACCGCGAGGCTGCTTCCGACGACGTCGAGGGAGGCCGAGCCGATGGCAAGACCTGCCGCGACGGCGAGGGTGAGGTTCTTGGGGCGCACGTTCATGGCGATCCCGAACGCGAAGGCTCGGCCCGGGCCGACGTGATCCATCGCCTTGGTCCACGACGGGGGCTTGCGGGCGATGTTCGCCGTCGATCGGCGACCACCCGCCAGATGCCGGCGACGACGAGCGCTGCCCCGAGCACCAGTTCGACGACGTGCGCCCACGGAGGCATGCTCGCCTCGCTGCTCGGCGGAATCAAGCGCGCTCCGAAGGTGAAGAGCGTGACCAGCACCAGAACGCCGGAGGACCAGCCCGCGAGGTAGCCGACACTGACCGGAACGGGATTCGGCGACAGAAGAAGGAGCACGACCGCGAGGATGGGGAACAGGCTCAAAGCGACGGCGAGCCCCAGGGGCACGATGTACCACAGCACCGAATCCACCCCTCGACTCTAGAGCCGGGCGTGGGGTGCGTGTGGCCTCAGGGAACGATGAGCACCGGTGCGTTGAGGTTCATGAGCACGTCATGCACCACGGTCGAGATGTTCGGGGGAGCCTCGCTCTGGCCGCGTCCGATGACCAGCATGGCGGCGTCGATGGATGCCGACAGCAGCGCCGGCGCGACGTTGTCGGCGACGACCCGGGAACTCAGATCCAGGTGCGGGATATCGATCAGCGCGTGGGCACTGGCCCGCGCCACGACATCCCGTGCCGCCGATGCGCGGTACTCGCCGTTGCTCGAGGATTCCTCGTGCGGAACCGGAGGGCGAGCGTGGATGAGGACCAACTGCTGATCGGTGCGGGCCGCTTCGCGGGCTGCCTGCATCAGCGCGGCATCCGATGTCGGCGAGCCGCTGATGCCGACCACGACGCCCTGACGCCCCTCGTACGGCAGGTTCGGAACGACCAGCACTGCCGAGCGGGCCGCAGCGACGACATAGACGGATGCTGCGCCGAACGAACGTCCGCGCAGAAAACCGGTGCGGTGCGAACCCACCACGAGAAGATCGTGCGGGCGGGCAGCGCCCGAGAGCACACTGGGGGCCCGTCCGTGGACGAGCTCGGTCTGCACGTGGGGAACCCCGGCATCGACCGCGCGCCGTCGAGAAGCATCCAGAACATGGATGCCGCGGCGCTGCGCGTCAGCCATGTAGTCTGCACCGGCCACACCCCAGGTGTCGTCGACGACGTGAACGAGCAGCAGTTCGCTGCCGTGATCGGCGGCATAGGTGATCGCCCACGCGAGCGCACCGGAACTGGGTCCTGACCCGTCAACGCCCACGACGAGCCGGTCGTAGGGCGAGACCCGCCAGATCGCGTCGCTGGCCGGCGCTTTCAACGCGCCGCGCTCAGACAGGCCCACCTGTGAGTCGTGGATTGTGTTCGGCATCCGTCTGCACCTCCTGTCTTTTCCAGCATCCGATCCGCGCGGTAACCCGCACAGGGTCGAAGGTCCCGCGCTAGAATCCAGGCGAGGGAGCCGACGGACAGGAACGGGGCACCGGGTGGCCGATATCGAGGCACGACTTCGCAGCCTCCTGAAGGCGAACGCGGCTGTCGTGAGCCAGCTAGAACTGTCGGCGGTGCTGCGCCGGATCGTCGAATCGGCGGTGGAACTGGTCGGCGCGAAGTACGGCGCACTCGGGGTGATCGGGCCTGACGGGATGCTCGAGGAGTTCATCCACGTCGGGCTGACCACCGAGGCCGCCGACGCCATCGGGCCGCCTCCGCGCGGCCGCGGCGTGCTGGGCGCCCTCATCCACGATCCCCACCCGATCCGGCTCGAGCACATCGGACACGACCCGCGCTCCGTCGGATTCCCGCGAAACCACCCGCGGATGGACAGCTTCGTCGGCGTCCCCATCCGGATCCGCGGCGAGGTGTTCGGAAACCTCTACCTCACCGAACACCCCGACGGCGCCTTCACCGAGGAAGACACCGAACTGCTCGAGGCGCTCGCAGCGACAGCCGGCATCGCGATCGACAACGCGCGCCTGTACGAAGACTCCGTGCGGCGCGAACGGTGGGCAGCCGCGGCAGCCGAAATGAGCGCCGCCATGTTCTCCGATGAGACCGGCAGGCCGCTGCAGCTGCTGGCCGACAAGGTCCTGCAGCTCACGGATGCCGCCACCGTCGTGGTGATCTCGTCGATCAGTGACACCATGATGTGTGTCGAGGTCGCGCGTGGCCAGCACGCCGATGAACTCACCGGTGCGGTTCTCGCGCAAGCCGGCACCCTCTCGGGGCGCGTCTTCGACAGTTGGCAGCCGCTGCAGGCCAGCGGTGACACCGTCGAACTCGGCGATGAACTCGTGGCGTGGGGCCCCACGGTGGTCGTGCCGATGCTGGGTGCCGACGGTGCGCCCATGGTGCTCACTGTCGGGCGCCCCGTGGGCTCGCCCCGGTTCACCGACAAGGATGTGGACCTCGCCGCCGACCTCGCCGCTCAGGCCACGATCGCGCTCGAGCTTGCGCGCGGCAGGTCCGACCGGCAGGCGCTCGCGCTCATGGACGAGCGCGGTCGCATCGCCCGTGACCTGCACGACCACGTCATCCAGCGGCTGTTCGGTGCGGGGTTGTCGCTGCAAGCCGTCGCGGGCAGGGTCGGCGACGCGGCGGCCCGGAGCGAACTGCTCGAACAGGTCGATGCGCTCGATGCCGCGATCACCGAGATCCGCACGGTGATCTTCGCGCTGCGTCAACCGCGCGCCTCGTCAGGATCGGTCAGGCACCGCATCGTGGACGTCATCAGCGAGGTCGCGCCGTCGTTCTCGGAATCCCCGCGGCTCGTCTTCCAGGGCCCGCTCGATCTGCGCACGCCCCCGACGTCGCCGAAGACGTCGTCGCGGTCGTGCGCGAGGGAGTGAGCAACGTCGCCCGTCACGCTCGGGCGACCGAGACCTCGGTGCGGGTCGGCATCGCCGACGAGATGCTGGTCGTCGAGATCCTCGATGACGGAGTCGGCGTGCCCGAATCGCCGTCCCGACGCAGCGGGGTGGGTAACCTTGAGGATCGCGCCGCGCGCTGGAACGGGGAGTTCGTCCTCACCGGCCGCGACGGCGGCGGCACCCGCCTACGGTGGGCGGTGCCTCTGGCCCAGGGAGAGACCACATGATCCGAGTGTTCGTGCTCGATGACCACGAGATCGTCCGTCGTGGGGTCGTCGACCTGATCGACGCCGAGCGTGACATGGAAGTGATCGGCGAGGCATCCACGGCCCGGCAGGCGCTGGGCCGTATCGCCGCGACCATGCCCGATGTCGCGGTGCTCGACATGCGGCTTCCCGACGGCAGCGGCATCGACGTGTGCCGCGAGATCCGCTCGCAGCACCCGAGCGTCACGTGCCTCATCCTCACGGCCTATGACGACGACGAGGCAGCCTACTCGGCGGTGCTCGCCGGGGCCGCCGGCTACGTCCTGAAAGACATCAAGGCCAATGGCCTGCTCGACGGCATCCGTGCCGTGGCCGCCGGCAAGAACCTGCTCTCGTCGGCTGCCGCGACGCGCGTGCGCGAGCAGGCGCGTGAGACCCGGCCCAGCACGCCCGGCGTCGACCTGACCGACCGCGAACGTCAGGTGCTCGAGCTGATCGCCGAGGGGTTGACCAACCGGCAGATCGGGGAGCGCCTCGACCTCATGGAGAAGACGGTCAAGAACTATGTGACCGGCCTGCTGCGAAAGCTCGGCATGGAGCGGCGCACACAGGCTGCCGTCTACGCCACGTCGCTGCGCAGCAACTGAGCCGCACACCAACTGAGCCGCACACCAACTGAGCCGCACACAGTGAGGCCGTCGCGGCACCCGGTGACGAGTCGGGCGCCGCGACGGCAGACGTGGGGGAGGCTTGCAGATCGACGGCGGGCCCTCTGCACCAGGTTTGGGTTATCCGCCGGATACCTCTTCCCACGTGCGTCGCCGAACATCGTCCAGCGACGAAACCTGTCATCCTCGGTGGGGCCTCGGACGACTTTTGTGGTCTGACATCAGAGTGCCGTACGACCCCGACCCCGCCATAGGGTCTTTGGTCCCAGGGTCCCCGATCTTCGAGATCGGGGACGGATGTCGAGGCCGCTCAGGCGCGGGCCGCGATGGATGCCGCATCCGTGCCGGGCGGGAGGATGCCGTAGAGGTGACCGTCGCCGGCAAGGCGGGACCCGATGAACGCGTCGGCTACCGGTGCGGGTGCATGACGGGCCAGCAGCGACCCCTGGAGCCCGAGCGCGAGGGCGCTCACCAGTTCGCGGGCCCGCGCCTCACGGGCATCATCGCGTGCCAGTTCGGCGACCAGCTCGCGGGTCCGTCGCAGGTGGGCGTCCAGGCGTCGATGAGCGCCGGCTGCCCGCGCCAGTTCGGCATCGAATGCCTCGAAGCTCTGCGGGTCGCGTGAGAGCGCCCGCAGCACGTCCAAGGCGATGACGTTGCCCGACCCCTCCCAGATCGCCATGACGGGCTGCTCGCGATACCGCATCCCGAGCGGGAACGCCTCGGTGTACCCGTTGCCGCCCAGGCACTCCATGGCCTCGTACGCATGCCCGGGTCCGCGCTTGCAGATCCAGTACTTCGCGACAGCCGTCGCCAGACGGCGGAAGGCCACCTCTTCGGCCGACGCGTCGTCGTCGTAGGCGCGAGCCAGGCGCACCGAGGTGGCGGTCGCCGCCTCGGTCTCCAGCTGCAGATCCGCGATCACCTGCGTCATGAGGGGCTGCTCGATCAGCCGCGCACCGAAAGCGGCGCGATGGCGAACGTGCCATGCCGCCTCGGCCGTCGCCTGCCGCATCCCCGCCGTCGAGCCCAGCACGCTGTCAAGACGAGTCCGGGTGACCATCTCGATGATCGTGCGGACGCCGCGGCCCTCCTCGCCGATAAGGAATGCCCGGGCGCCCTCGTACTCGACTTCGCTGGAGGCGTTGGCCCGGTTTCCCACCTTGTCTTTCAGGCGACGGATGCGGATCTCGGTGCGTGATCCATCGGGATGCAGCCGGGGCAGGAGGAAGCACGACAGACCCCCCGGTGCCTGGGCGAGCACGAGGAAGGCATCCGACATGGGCGCCGAGCAGAACCACTTGTGCCCCGTGAGTTCGTACTCGCCACCGCCGATCGGTGTCGCGATCGTGGTGCCGGCGCGCACATCGGACCCGCCCTGCTTCTCGGTCATCGCCATCCCGAACAGCGCGCTGCGCTTGCCCGGAACGAGGTCCGGTTCGTAGTCGGTGCTCAGCAGTCTCGGCATCCACTCCCGGGCACGCTCCGCGTGCGCGGCGATGACCGGAACCGCCGCGTGCGTCATCGACACGGGGCAGGCGTGGCCCGGCTCCACCTGCGCGTACAGCATGAACGCTGCCGCGCGCGCGACCGATGCCCCGGGTCCCGGATGCCGGAACGCGCCGGTGTGGGCCCCGTCGGCGACCGCTGCACCGATGATCCGGTGATACGCGGGGTCGTACTCGACCTCATCGAGCGGTCGGCCGTAGCGGTCGTGGGTGTGCAGCACCGGCTCGATCCGGTTCGCCCGGGCCGCATCGCGTTGGAAGGCAGCGGAGCCGACGTGCCGCCCGATCCGGTGCAGGCGTTCGGCGGCATCCGCCGCTCCGTACGCCTCGACACCCTCCCTCAGCGCGGCGTTCGCCTCGTACTCGTCGAGCGCCGTGCGTTCGGGCACCTGGTTGGTCACCTCGTGAGTTCTCATCCGACTCCCTTGTCCGTTCGTCCACGGTAAGCCCGTGGGCCCCGCAATGGATGCCGGATGCGGCGCTCCCGGCATCCGCGATCCTCGCCGGTAGGGTGAGGGGGTGACATCGGCGCTGCGCATCTCGGTCGTCATCCCGTGTCGCAACGACGCCGAGTTCCTGCGCGAATGCCTGCTGGCGCTGCAGAACCAGGAGCGCCCCGCCGACCGCATCATCGTGGTCGACAACGGCAGCACCGACGACTCGGCGGCAGTCGCCCGCGAGGCAGGCGTCGAACTGATCGACGAACCCCTCGTGGGGATCTGGCCCGCCGCGGCCCGCGGATACGATGCGGCACTGCCCACGAGCGACATCATCGCCCGGCTGGATGCCGACTCCCGCCCGCACCCCGACTGGCTCGCGCGCATCGACGCGGCCTTCGGCGCCGAGGACGCGCTCGGGGTCATCACCGGCGGCGCCGAGTTCTACGGCACCGGCAGGGTCATCGGCTACCTCGGCGAGCACTGGTACATCGGCGGGGGCAGGTTCTGGGTGAACCTGTGGCTCGGCATTCCCCTGGTGTTCGGATCGAACTTCGCGATGCGCTCGGCCATCTGGCACCGCGTCCGCGAATCGGTCGACCGCAACAACCCCCGCATCCACGACGACCTCGACCTCACGATCCACCTGCGCGAAAGCGACGGGGTCCGCTGGGACCGCACCCTGACGATGCCCGTCTCGGCTCGCCCCCTGATCTCGGTGCGGGGGCTCGCCCGTCGCGTCGGACGGGTCGTGCCGACCTTCGCCGCGAGCTGGCCGGCGGGTGCTCCCTGGCGACGCCGCGACGACAGCTATCCACAGGAAGGTCAGGACGGCGAAGACGAGGGAGTCGCGGTCACCTAGGCTCAGGCCCCATGCCGACGATCTCGACCACACTCACGGTCGCAGCCTTCGCGGCGTTCGCCGCCATCGGAGCGGCCCTCGCGATCGTCGACATCCGCACTCATCGCCTTCCCAACCGACTCGTCGCGCTGGCCGGCGCGTCAGGTCTCGTCTTGCTGATCGGTGCCGCGGTGACCGGCGGCAGCATCCACGCCCTGCTCCGCGGCGTGCTCGCGGCGCTGGTGCTGCTCATCGCCTACCTGGCACTGCGGATGCTCTCAGCCGGCGGTGTCGGTGGTGGCGACGTCAAGCTCGCCGCCGTGATCGGGCTGTACCTCGGGTGGCTCGGCTGGGGGAGCGTGGTGGTCGGCACACTCGCCGGATTCATGCTCGGCGGTGTCTTCGCCGCAGGGATGCTGCTCACTCGCCGGGCGGATCGCCGCACCGCCGTCGCGTTCGGGCCGTGGATGATCGCCGGTGCCTGGGTGGCCATCGCGCTCGCCGTGTCGCGGCGCTGACCGTCACGCCGTGTCAAGC
This sequence comes from Microbacterium schleiferi, assembly GCF_015565955.1. Classification (NCBI taxonomy): domain Bacteria; kingdom Bacillati; phylum Actinomycetota; class Actinomycetes; order Micrococcales; family Microbacteriaceae; genus Microbacterium; species Microbacterium schleiferi. Next base: position 1,271,696 of record NZ_CP064760.1, read on the forward strand.
CCCCGACCGTCACACCGTGTGGGGGACCTTCCCGGTTAGCCTGGAACCATGCCGGCCGCCCTGAAGACGTTCATCGCCGCCGCGATCAGGTGGGCGCTCTCGCTGCGCATCGTGCGTACCATGCTGCTCTACGGTGAGCGCCGGGGGCCCGTCCTCGCCGACAGCGTCACGTACCGCGCGCTGTTCTCCATCTTCGCTGCGGTCCTTCTCGGGTTCTCGGTCGCCGCGTTGTGGCTCGCCGGCAATCCCGAAGCGTGGAACGCCCTCGTGAACGCGGTGAACTCCGTGATCCCGGGTCTCATCGGCGAGAACGGCGTCATCCGTGAGCAAGACCTGCGATCGGGTTTCGATGAGTTCCAGTCGGGCCTGTCGATCGCGGCGATCATCGCGGTCATCGGTCTCGTCTTCGCCGCGATCGGGGCCGTCGGCACGCTCCGCTCGGCTCTCCACCTGATCGGAGGGACCGTCATGGGCGGCGGGTTCTTCCTCTGGGTGATCCTGCGCAACTTCGCGATGGCTGTCGGAGTCGCGGCAGCGATCGTCGCTACCGCGGCGATCACCTACTTCGGAACCGCCGGTGTCTCCCTGGCCCTGGACTGGGTGGGAATCGACTCCAACACGCTCATCGCCGATGTCATGACCCGTGCCGTCGGAATCGTCACGGTGTTCGTGCTGGATGCCGCACTCATCGCCGCGATCTTCCTCGTCCTCGGCGGCGTCCGCCCACCCGCACGGGCGCTGTGGGCCGGGGCCTTCCTCGGCGCACTGGGCCTGACCGTCCTGCAGCAGTTGTCGGGCCTGTTCGTGCAGGGCGCCGAATCCAACCCTCTCCTCGGTGCCTTCGCCACCCTCGTGGCACTGCTGCTGTGGCTGAACTTCTCGGCGCAGGTCATCCTCATCGCCTGCACGTACATCGTCGTGGCATCCGAGGAGGCGCAGGGCGTCGTTCCCGCAGCCCCGCCCCTGACCTTCGCGCAGCGGCGACTGCGTCGTGCCCAAGCCGGCGCCCGGTCGGCCACCGCCGAACTTCTCGAGGCACGCGCCGCCGCGATCGCCGAGGCGGGAGAGCTCGGGGATTATGCTCGGGGCATGGCCATTGCACGACTTCACGGAGGCCCGCTCGACGGGCAGGTCCTGCCCCTGGAAGCGCCCGACGCGGACACGATGATCGTCCCTTACGGCGAGGGTCAGGTCATCTACGAGCGACGTGGCGCCCTCGAGCACACCGGGGATCACGACGGACCCACCGAAGGAGAGTTCTTCTTCGTGGAGTCCACCGAAGACATCGCGCCCTCCGACGACTGATCCTGCCGTCGCAGCGATGGAGCCCTCGCAGTCTCTCGAGGTCGAGATCACCTTCGACGTCGACCCGGGAACCACCGTGCCCGATTGGACCCAGGTCCCACTGGTCGCCGGCGTCGCCGACCCCGAGGTGCGCGAACTCGACGCCGTCTACTTCGACACCGCCGACTACGTCCTCGGCAGAGCCGGCTACGCGCTGCGGCGCCGCGAGGGCGGACACGACGCGGGCTGGCACCTGAAAGGACCCCGCGAAGGTTCGGGTCGCATGGAGACCGGCTGGCCGCTCGACATCGGCGGCGCGGCATCCGTGCCGGGCGTTCCTGCTGCGATCGCCGCGCACATCGCAGAGTTGACGACCGCTCCGCTGGTCGTGATCGCACGGATCCGCAACACACGAACCGCGTACGTGCTGAGGGATGCCGGCGGCGGCGTCCTCGCAGAAATGGTCGACGACCGGGTGCACACGCGCGACGAGCAGCGCGGCATCGAGCAGGCCTGGCGTGAATGGGAGATCGAACTCGGCGCCTCCGCTCCCGAGGATGCGGAGGCTCGATCCGCGTTCTTCGCCGCCGTTACTGACGCGGCATACGCCGCAGGGGCGCGCGAAGCATCGAGTGAGTCGAAGCTTGCACGCGCCCTGGGCGTGTGAGACCTGACCTGCGGGTCAGATGTTGATCATGTGGCCGGCAAGGCCGTGGAATGCCTCCTGCACGGCTTCGGACAGCGTCGGATGCGTGTGGACGTTCCGTGCGGCCTCGAGGGCGGTGAGGTCCCACTTCTGGGCCAGGGTCAGCTCGGGAAGAAGCTCCGAGACATCCGGTCCGATCATGTGGGCGCCGAGGAGTTCGAGGTGCTCGCCGTCGGCGATGACCTTCACGAAGCCGACAGCCTCGCCCAGACCGTTCGCCTTGCCGTTCGCGCTGAAGGGGAACTTCGCGACCTTCACGTCGTAGCCGGCATCCCGTGCCTGTGCCTCGGTGAGGCCGAAGCTGGCCACCTGCGGCGAGCAGAACGTCGCACGCGGCATCATGCGGTAGTCGCCGAGGGCCATGGTCTCGGCCTTGCCGATCGTCTCGGCAGCGACAACGCCCTGTGCCTCGGCGACGTGGGCCAGCTGCAGCTTTGCCGTGACATCACCGATCGCGTAGATGTGCGGCACGTTCGTGCGCATGTAGTCGTCGATGTCGATGGCACCGCGGTCGGTGAGCTTCACCCCGGTCTTCTCGAGTCCGAAGCCCTCCACGCGCGGGGCGAACCCGATCGACATGAGCACCTTGTCGGCGTCGATCGAGCCCTGCGCGCCGTCGTTGTTGCCGGTGTAGGTCACCGTCACCTTGTCGCCGTGGTCGGTGACGCTCTCGACCTTCGTGGAGGTCAGGATGTCGACCCCGAGCTTCTTGTACTGCCGCGCGATCTCCTTCGAGACCTCGGCATCCTCGTTGGGCAGCGCACGGTCGAGGAACTCGATGATCGTCACCTCGACGCCGTAGTTCTTGAGGACGTACGCGAACTCCATGCCGATGGCGCCGGCGCCGACGATCACGATGGACTTCGGCAGTTCGCGGGTGAGGATCTGCTCCTCGTAGGTCACGACGTTCTCGCTGAGGCTCACGCCCGGCAGCAGGCGCACCGTGGAGCCGGTCGCGATGATCGCGTTGTCGAACGTGACGGTCTCGGTGCCACCCTCGGAGGTCTTCACCTCGATCGTGTGGTCGTCGACGAACGAGCCACGGCCGTCGTACTCCGTGATCTTGTTCTTCTTCATCAGGTAGTGGATGCCCTTGACGTGGCCGGTCGCCACCTCGCGGCTGCGGTCCCAGGCGACGCCGAAGTCGAAGTGCACGTCACCCGAAATGCCGAACAGATCGGCCTTCGCGTGGAACGTGTGCGCCAGGTCGGCGTTGCGCAGCAGCGCCTTCGAGGGGATGCACCCCACGTTCAGGCACACGCCGCCCCAGTACTTCTCTTCGATGACCGCTGTGGAAAGTCCCAGCTGAGCGCTGCGGACGGCCGCGACATACCCGCCGGGGCCGGCACCAAGGATGACGACGTCGTAGTGAGGCATGCTGCCAGCCTATCGCTCGCAGCGGAGCCGCCGGCGCCACCGAACGAGGATCATCTGGCACGCCGAGCACTCGACATCCGGTGAGCAAATCCGACTATCCTGGGGAGCCTGAGGAGGCACCCCGTGGAACACAATGCGCCCGCTGAACCCGACGACATCCGTCGTGCCTCCGGCGACCCCGGAACCGCCGTTCCCGGTGGTCGGGGGGCTGACACGACAGTCTCGTTCGGACACGATTCCGACCTGTCGTTCGTGCCGTTCGGCAGTGAGCTGACCGAGATCGAGCTCGAGGCCATCGACGCGTTGCCGTCGGGATCGGCGCTCATGATCGTCCGGTCGGGGCCCACCGCCGGCGCCCGCTACCTGCTGGATGCCGACGTGACGACCGTCGGCCGCCACCCTGAGGCCGACATCTTCTTCGATGACGTGACGGTCTCGCGTCGTCACGCAGAGATCACCCGCTCCGGTACGACATTCGAGCTGGTCGACCAGCGCTCACTCAATGGCACGTACGTCAACGGAGAGCGCGTGGACCGAGCAGTCCTCACGAACGGCTCGGAAGCGCGTGTGGGCAAGTTCCGATTGAACTTCTTCGTCTCGCCGGCCGACCTCGAGCCCGCGGCGGACCAGTGATGGCGGGTGTTCCCGCCCGTGATCGCGCCTCGTCTGCGGGGCTTCTGAGCATCGGCCAAGTCCTCGCGCGGCTCTCTCCCGAATTCCCCGGGCTGAGTTCGAGCAAGTTGCGCTTCCTCGAAGTGCAGGGCATCGTCACCCCCACGAGGACCGAGTCGGGCTACCGCAAGTTCGCTCCCGCCGATGTCGAGAGATTGCGGCTTGCGCTCACGCTGCAGCGCGATCACTATCTGCCGCTTCACGTCATCCGTGGGTATCTCGACGATGTGGATGCCGGACGCGATCCTGTCACTCCGATCCCTGCGCCGCCGACCTCGATCGTCGCGGCACCCCGCCGCTACCGGCGCGACGAATTGCTCGCCGCCGCCGGGGCCGCACCGCAGCTGCTCAACGACGCCATCAGCACGGGAGTGATCGCTGCAGCGGAGAGCTACACCGAGCAGACTGTGGCGTTGCTGCGGTGCCTGGTCGCCCTCGATCGCCACGGGATCGAGCCGCGCCACATCCGGACGCTTCGCCAGAGCGCCGAGCGCGACGCGGCACTCGTCGAATCTGCAGTCGCCCCGCTCGCGCGTCGCACCGACGCCACCTCGCGGGGAAGAGCCGAGGAACTCGCGCCCGAACTGGCGCGCCGTCTCGAGGAGGTACGCTCGATCTTCCTGCGCTCTGCCCTCGAGCGATTCCTCTCCTAGGGCGACACGCCGAGACGCAACGGCCGGATGTCGTTGCCCGAGCCTCTCGGCTGATCTAGCGTTGACATGTCCGATCGAACTGGGAGGTGGCCATGACGGCACGCGAGGCGGAGTCGACGCCAAGCCTGACGGCAGACCTCTTGTTCACCGACGGCCTTCCCGCCCTCGACGACGAGGTCGGTTACCGCGGAGCTGTCGCAGCGCGGGCAGCCGGCATCACGTACCGGCAGCTGGACTACTGGGCCCGCACCGAGCTCGTCGAGCCGACCGTGCGCGGCGCATCCGGTTCCGGCTCGCAGCGGCTCTACGGTTTCCGCGACATCCTCGTCCTCAAGTTGGTCAAGCGCCTCCTCGACACCGGTATCTCGTTGCAGCAGATCCGCACTGCGGTCGAACAGCTGCGCGCTGCCGGCATCCGTGACCTGGCGGGTACGACGCTCATGAGCGATGGCGCATCGGTGTACCTGTGCACCTCGAACGACGAAGTCATCGACCTCGTCAGCCGCGGTCAGGGAGTGTTCGGCATCGCCGTCGGCAAGGTGTGGCGCGAGGTCGAGTCGACGCTGGTCGAGTTCGACACGCAGGTCCCGGAGACCCTCGACGAGCTTTCCGCGCGTCGCGCCGCCCGCTCCGCCTGAGCCAAGTCTTCGCGACGTATCGCCGTCGGCCCTGACGTATCGAGCGTTCGGGGTCAGGAAGCTGCGGCGTCGGGGAGGGAATCCGCCCGGTGCGCATGACGCGATCGAGGATCGCGTCGAAGTCGGCAGCCAGCTCCTGTGCCGAGTCTCCCGGCCAGATGTGCAGGGGCTTTGCCGCGCCCTGAGCCTGCTGCAGCGATGTGCGCTCGGGCAGCTGCGGCGACAGGACGAGCGGGCCGAACATCTCGCGCAGTTCTTTGATGCGGAACTGGTGCTCGATCGACTGCGGGCGGACGCGGTTCACGACGATGCCCAGCGGCTGTAGTCGGGGGAGAGGCCGCGGCGGATCTCTTCGATCGCACGCAGTGCCCGGTCGGCGGCCGCCACCGAGAACAGACCCGGCTCGGTGATGACGATGACGCGATCGCTTGCTGCCCACGCCGTGCGCGTGAGGGCGTTCAGCGAGGGAGCGCAGTCGATGAGGACGAGATCGTAGTCGGCCTCGATGGTCGCGAGAGCTTCCTCGAGCTTCCAGACGTCGCGGACGCTCGGATGCGGGCCGTCGAAGTTGATCGCCGAAGGCGACCCGATCATGACATCGATCGTGCCGGGGTGGACCTTCGCCCACCCGCTGGCGGTGATCGCCTGACGGACGACCTTCTCTTTCGGATTGGCCAGGACGTCGGCGACGTTGAGCTTTCCCGCGACCTGGATATCCATGCCGGTGGAGACATCCGACTGGGGGTCGAGGTCCACCACGAGGGTGCGGACACCTCGGGCGAAGGCGGCGGAGGCAAGCCCCAGCGTGACAGTGGTCTTGCCGACACCACCCTTGAGCGAGCTCACCGACAGTACGTGCACGAGGCTCTACGTTACCGTCCCCTAGGCTGGGTGCACACTCAGGCAGGCCCCGTCACCAACAGCGAGGTGTGATGTTTCGCAAGATCCTGGTAGCAAACCGTGGCGAGATCGCGATTCGAGCCTTTCGTGCGGCGGTCGAACTGGGAGCTCGCACCGTCGCTGTCTATCCGTATGAGGATCGCTACTCGCTGCACCGGTTGAAGGCCGACGAGGCCTACCAGATCGGGGAGCGGGGACATCCGGTACGGGCGTACCTGGATGTCGACGAGATCATCCGCGTCGCACGCGAAAGCGGTGCCGACGCGATCTACCCCGGGTACGGCTTCCTCTCCGAGAACCCGGACCTCGCCGAGAAGGCTGCGGCAGCCGGCATTACCTTCATCGGGCCTCCCGCCGCCGTCCTCGAGATGGCCGGCAACAAAGTCACCGCGAAGCAGCACGCCGTGAGCGCCGGGGTCCCCGTGCTGAGGTCGACGGATGCCTCGGACGACGTTGACGCGCTCGTGGCCCAGTCCGCCGACATCGGCTTCCCGATCTTCGTCAAGGCCGTCGCCGGTGGTGGCGGGCGCGGGATGCGCCGGGTCGAGACCCCCGACGAGTTGCCGCCCGCTCTGGCCGAGGCGATGCGCGAGGCCGGCAGCGCTTTCGGAGACGCGCGCGTCTTCCTCGAGCAGGCCGTGCAGCGTCCCCGCCACGTCGAGGTGCAGATCCTGGCCGACAAGACCGGGCACACGGTGCACCTATTCGAACGGGACTGCTCGGTGCAGCGCCGTCACCAGAAGGTGATCGAGATCGCCCCCGCGCCGAACCTCGACCCGACCGTTCGCGACGACCTTCACCGCTACGCCGTCGCCTTCGCCGAATCGATCGGGTACGAGAACGCGGGCACTGTCGAGTTCCTGCTCGAGACCGCGGGCCCGCGCACGGGTGAGGTCGTCTTCATCGAGATGAACCCCCGCATCCAGGTCGAGCACACCGTGACCGAAGAGGTCACGGATGTCGACCTCGTCCAGTCCCAGATGCTGATCGCCTCGGGCACGAGCCTGGAGGAGCTGGGGCTTCAGCAGGAGCGGATCCGTCTTCGGGGCGCCGCCCTGCAGTGCCGGATCACGACCGAAGACCCCACGCAGGGTTTCCGCCCCGACACCGGCAAGATCACGACTTACCGATCGCCGGGTGGTGCCGGCATCCGCCTGGATGGCGGCACGACTGCGGCCGGCTCGCAGATCAGCCCGCACTTCGACTCGATGCTCGCCAAGCTCACCTGCCGCGGGCGCGACTTCGGCGCCGCCGTGCTGCGGGCCCGGCGCGCGCTGGCCGAGTTCCGCATCCGCGGGGTCTCGACCAACATCCCGTTCCTGCAGGCGGTGCTCGAAGACCCTGCCTTCCTCGTCGGAGACCTCTCGACCTCGTTCATCGACGAGCGCCCCGAGCTGCTGCGCGGACGCGAGTCCAAGGACCGCGGATCCAAGATGCTGAACTGGCTGGTCGACGTCACCGTCAACCGCCCCAACGGCGAGAACCCGCTGACGGTCACTCCCGCGCTGAAGCTCCCCACGATCGATCTGACGCAGGAGCCGCCCGCCGGTTCGCGCCAGCGCTTGCTCGAAGTGGGCCCGGAGGGCTTCGCGCGCGCCCTGCGCGAACAGACCCCGCTCGCGGTCACCGAGACCACCTTCCGTGATGCGCATCAGTCGCTTCTTGCCACGCGGGTGCGCACGAAAGACCTCGTCGCCGTGGCCCCTTACGTCGCTCGGCTCACACCCGAGCTGCTCTCGGTCGAAGCGTGGGGCGGCGCCACCTACGATGTCGCACTGCGTTTCCTCGGCGAGGACCCCTGGGAGCGTCTCGACCGGCTCCGCGAGGCCCTGCCGAACGTTGCGATCCAGATGCTCCTTCGCGGGCGGAACACGGTGGGCTACACGCCGTACCCGACCGAGGTGACGGATGCGTTCGTCGCCGAGGCCGCCGCCAGCGGCGTCGACATCTTCCGCATCTTCGACGCCCTCAACGACGTGTCTCAGATGCGTCCCGCGATCGATAGCGTGCTGGCAACCGGAACGGCTGTCGCCGAGGTCGCGATGTGTTACACCGGCGACCTGCTCAGCCCCGCTGAGGACCTCTACACCCTCGACTACTACCTGCGGCTGGCCGATCAGATCGTCGAGTCCGGTGCGCACATCCTCGCGATCAAGGACATGGCGGGACTGTTGCGGCCGGCGGCGGCATCCGCGCTCGTCAGCGCGCTGCGCGAGCGGTTCGATCTGCCCGTGCACGTCCACACCCACGACACCGCCGGCGGGCAGCTCGCGACGCTCCTGGCGGCCTCCGCCGCGGGTGCGGATGCCGTCGATGCGGCAGCCGCTCCGATGGCCGGAACCACGAGCCAGCCCTCGCTGTCGGCGCTCGTGGCAGCCCTGGCCAACACCGACCGAGACACCGGGATCGACCTCACGGCGGCATCCGATCTCGAACCGTACTGGGAGGCGGTCAGGCACCTCTATCGCCCCTTCGAGTCCGGTCTTCCGGGCCCGACCGGGCGTGTCTACCGGCACGAGATCCCCGGCGGACAGCTCTCGAACCTGCGTCAGCAGGCGATCGCCCTGGGCCTTGCCGAGGACTTCGAGCTCATCGAAGACCTGTATGCGGCTGCCAACGACATCCTTGGTCGCGTGCCGAAGGTGACGCCGTCGTCGAAGGTCGTCGGTGACCTCGCGCTGCACCTCGCTGCCGTCAAGGCCGACCCCGCTGACTTCGCGGCCAACCCCGAGCGCTATGACATCCCGGACTCCGTCGTCGGTTTCATGGCCGGCGAACTGGGCGACCTGCCGGGCGGATGGCCCGAGCCGTTCCGCTCGAAGGTCCTGCAGGGGCGTGAGCGTCGCGTCGCGTCGGCCCCGCTGAACGCCGAGGATGCCGACAAGCTCGCCGGTTCCTCGGACGAGCGGCGTGCGACTCTCAACCGGCTGCTTTTTCCGGCGCCGACCAAGGAGTTCGAGAGCGTTCGTGACACGTTCGGTGACGTGAGCGTCCTCGACACCGTCGATTACCTCTACGGGCTCGAACACGGCGCAGAGCACGTCGTGGAGATCGAGCGCGGTGTGCAGCTGTTCGTCGGTCTGGAAGCGATCGGTGAAGCCGACGAGAAGGGCATGCGGACCGTCATGACCACGCTCAACGGTCAGCTTCGTCCCGTGTTCGTGCGAGACCGCAGCATCTCGGTCGAGGTACGACAGGCTGAGAAGGCCGACACCTCGAAGCCGGGCCAGGTGGCCGCGCCCTTCGCGGGAGTCGTGACGCTGAAAGCCGCCGAGGGGGACCGGGTTTCTGCCGGTCAGCCGGTCGCCTCGATCGAAGCGATGAAGATGGAAGCGGCCATCACCTCGCCGGTTGACGGAGTCATCGAACGACTCGTGATCGGGTCACCGCAGCACGTGGACGCCGGTGATCTTTTGCTCGTCGTACGACCCGCCGGATAGCCTGAGGGGCGGCGCATCGCGCCAATCGACGGCAGGGAGAGCACGTGGCAGATCGATCGGACTCGGAACGAGCGGAGACCGAAGAACACGGCGTCCTCGATGAGGAGCGGGTGGACACCTCCGGGATCTTCCTCGGCGGGTCGACCGCGCAGGTCAGTGTTGCCTTTCCGGTGCCCGCCGATGATGACGACGCCATCGACGAGGATTTCGAGGAAGCGTCCGGTCAGGAACGCGTCGTGGCGGGCCTCAGCGAACCCGAGCACACCGATACAGCAGAAGCCGAGATCATCGATGACCTCCCCGTTTCTGTGGCGCACGCTCACCACGACGCCGACGTGCACGACGTCGAGATCGAGGATGCCGCTGCCGAGGACGTGGCAACCGACACGCCCGAGGCTGCTGCCCCCGCCGAGCAGAACGTGGCGACCGACGGGGCCGAGACCGCTGCCCCCGTCGAGCGTGTCGCCGTTCCTGTGGCCCAGCCGGTTCGCGCCGTGGAGCCCTCGCCGGTGGCCTTCGATGTCACGCTCGCCTCGAAGCGTCTGGGTGAGCTGGAGGTCAGCCGCGAAGGCGCCGATGTGCTGACCGCTGACCGGCTGCTCGACCCGCATCACGTCACGAAGGTCGAACCCGAGGGGTTCTGGCAGACCGCGCTGTACCGGGCGTCGGGCACGCTCATCAACCTCGGTGACAGCAAGCGGGCACGCGCAAGCAAGGAACTGAGCAGACGCATCGCGGCGCCCCTTCCCGGTGGAGCCCGGTTCGTCCCGGTGCTCAGCCGCAAGGGCGGGGTCGGCAAGACCACGGTGACGACCCTTCTGGGGATGGCGCTGGCCGATGCGCGCGATGATCGCGTGGTCGCCGTCGATGCCAACCCCGACCGCGGCACGCTCGCGGAGCGCATTTCGCGCACCAGCGGCAAGACAATCCGTGACCTCGTGCGCATCAAGGACGACGTCGTCGGGTACAACGACCTGTCGACGATCGTCGCGCGTGACGAGACGCGTCTTGACGTCCTCGCCTCGGATGCCGACCCGCGCGTTTCCGAGGCGTTCGGCGACGATGACTACCGCGCCGCTGCGGAGGTCGCAGCGCACTACTACTCCGTGGTGCTTACCGACACCGGCACGGGCATCGTGCACTCCGTCATGGCGGCAACGCTCGAACGCGCTGATTCTCTCGTCGTCGTGGCGGGCCTCAGCATCGACGAGGCGCGCCTGGCATCCGAGACCCTCACGTGGCTTGAGACCAACGGCTACGGCGCCCAGGTACGCGGCGCCGTCGTGGTGCTCAACACCACCCGACCCGGCTCGCCGCTGGTTCGGGCAGACGAGGTCGAGGCGCACTTCCGCACGCGTGTCCGCTCTGTCATCCGGATGCCGTACGACTCCCACATCGCGTCGGGTGCCGCCATCGGTTTCCACGAGATCCACCCCGCCACGCGCGAAGCAGCACGTCAGCTCGCGGCGGCGGTCGTCGAGTCCCTGCGCGTCCCGGCGACGGTCTGAGGCTCAGATGGCAGTTCGTCCCATTCGTGTGTTCGGTGACCCCGTCCTGCGCTCGCCCTGCGCCCCGATCGAGTCGATCGATGAGGGGACGAAGGCGCTGGTCGCCGATCTGCTCGACACCGTCGAACTGCCGGGGCGCGCGGGAGTCGCTGCTCCCCAGATCGGCGTGGGCGTGCGTGCCTTCAGCTACAACGTGGACGGCGAGATCGGCTACATCCTGAACCCCGTGCTCGTCTCGGTCTCGGGGGAGCCCGACCTCGTGGGCGAGGGGTGCCTCTCGGTGCCGGGTCTGTGGCACGACACCCTGCGGTATCCGCACGCGGTCGTTCACGGCATCGATCTCGACGGTAACCCCGTGGTGCTCGAAGGCGACGGGCTCATGGCCCAGGCGCTCCAGCACGAGACGGATCACCTCGACGGGAAGCTCTACCTGGACAGGCTGGACCCCGCGCGTCGCAAGCAAGCGATGCGCGAGGTCCGCGAGTCCGACTGGTTCTGAGCCTGTCAGGCGCTGACGGTCAGGACAGCGACACGTTCGAGGTCGAGACCGGCACCGAGTAGAGCTCGTCGACCTCGTCGCTGAAGTCGGCCATGATCACGTTGCGCTTGATGCTCATCTTCGGCGTCAGGTGACCGCTGGCCTCGGTCCACTCCGTGGGCAGGATGACGAACTTGCGGATCGACTCGGCGCGCGAGACGAACGCGTTGGCGACATCGATGGCCTTCTGCACCTCGGCGCGAACAGCCTCGTTCGAGGCCGCGTCGTCGAGGGACATGTCGGCCGGGAGCCCATTGTTGGCAAGCCACGTCGGCAGCATCTCGGGATCGAGAGTCACCAGCGCCGAGATGAACGGCTTCTGGTCGCCGACCACGACCACCTGCCCAACGATGGGGTTTGCCCGGATGGGGTCTTCGAGCGCGGCAGGGGCGACGTTCTTGCCGCCGGCCGTGACGATGATCTCCTTCTTGCGGCCGGTGATCCGCAGGAACCCGTCCTTGTCGAAGGCGCCGATGTCGCCGGTCTTGAACCACTCGCCGTCGAAGGCCGCGGCGGTCGCCTCGGGATTGCGCCAGTACTCCTGGAACACGTCGATGCCGCGGACTTCGATCTCGCCGTCCTCCGCGATCCGCACACCGACGCCCGGAAGCACCGGTCCGACAGTCCCGATCCGAGACTTTCCGGGCAGGTTGACCGTCGCGGGAGCCGTCGTCTCGGTCAGGCCGTAGCCCTCGAGGATGTCGACGCCGATACTGTGGAAGAAGTGGCCGAGACGCTCACCCAGGGGAGCAGACCCCGACACGGCGTACTCGATGCGACCGCCCATTGCCTCCCGAAGCTTGGAGTAGACGAGCTTGTCGAACAGGCGGAACTTCAGGCCCATCATGAACGGCACCCGACGTCCTTCCTGGACGTACTTGGAGTGCTCGATCGCCGTGTGGGCCGCCGTGCGGAAGATCTTGCCCTTGCCGCCGGCTTCCGCCTTCTGCTCAGCGGAGTTGTAGACCTTCTCGAACACGCGCGGCACCGCCAGCAGGTAGCTCGGCTTGAACGAGCCGAGCGCGGGCAGGAGCTGCTTGGTGTCGGGCTGGTGGCCGGTCTTGACGCCCGCGTGGACGTTCAGGATCGAGATGAGACGCGCGAACACGTGAGCGGTCGTGATGAACAGCAACGTGGAGACCCCGGGCTTGGCGACGACCTCCTTGAGGGCCTCGGCGGAGTTGCGCGAGAGCTCGACGAAGTTGCTGTGGGTCAGGACGCATCCCTTGGGCCGCCCGGTCGACCCGGACGTGTAGATCAAGGTCGCGATGTCGGCGCCCACGGCGATCGAGCGGCGCCGTTCGATCTCGTCATCCGTGATCGCGGTGCCCTTCTCGATGAGCGCGTCGAGATCGCCGTTGTGCATCGCCCACGTCGAGCGCACGTTCGGGAGCTCGGCGAGGGCCTCCTGAAGACGGGCTTCGTGATCGGCCGACTCGCAGATGCAGGCGACCGCGCCCGAATCCGACAGGTTCCAGGCGATCTGGGTGGAGGAGCTCGTCTCGTAGATCGGAACCATGACGGCTCCCGCGAAGAAGATCGCGAAGTCGACGAGGGTCCATTCGTAGGTCGTGCGGGCGATGAAGCCGACCTTGTCGCCGGGCTCGATGCCACCGGCGACCAGTCCCTTCGCCAGCGCGACGACCTGATTCAAGAACTCGGATGCGGTGATGTCGCGCCATCCGTCGCCGTCGGGGACGGCGAACAACGCGAGTTGCGGCGTCTTCTTCACCCGTTCCACGAGCAGATCGGTGATGTTGGCTTGCGGGTCGGGGGCCACGACCGCGGGGGTATCGAACTGAACCACGGCAACTCCTTCGGTACCGGTGAAAAGCGGATCGGTTGACCGCCAATGCTACCTGATGAGACTCAATCTCAGCCGGGATGACACCACGTTCCAGTCCGGAAATGTGCTGGCGCGGCTCGGGAATCGGTGTTCTCAGCACGAGAGTACGGCGTGACTAGACTTCAGAGGCATCTGCGACGGGGAAAGGAGCGTGCGAGCGGTGTTCTACTGGCTCATGAAGTACGTGGTCATCGGCCCCATCGTGAAGGCGATCTTCCGCCCCTGGATCGTGGGACGGCGCAACATCCCCAAGACCGGCGCTGCGATCCTCGCGAGCAACCACCTCTCGTTCGCGGACTCGATCTTCCTTCCCCTCATGATCGACCGCCCCGTGACGTTTCTCGCCAAGAGCGACTACTTCACCGGCAAGGGGATTCGGGGGTGGGCGACGCGCGTGTTCTTCAAGGCCACCGGGCAGCTTCCCATCGACCGTTCCGGCGGCAAGGCCTCCGAGGCATCCCTCAACACCGGGCTCCAGGTCCTGGGTCGCGGCGACCTCTTGGGCATCTACCCGGAGGGCACACGCAGTCCCGACGGGCAGCTCTACCGCGGGCGCACCGGCATCGCCCGGATGGCCCTGGAAGCCCGCGTCCCCGTCGTGCCGTGCGTCATGGTCGACACCGACACCATGATGCCCATCGGGCAGCGGGTCCCCAACGTCGTGCGCGTCGGTGTGATCATCGGTGAGCCGCTCGACTTCTCGCGCTTCCACGGCATGGAGGGGGACCGGTACATCCTCCGCTCCATCACCGACGAGATCATGGTCGCTCTGCAGCGGCTGGGGAGCAGACCTACGACGACGTGTACGCCTCGACGGTCAAGAACCGCGCGGTAGCGCCGCGCTCCGAGCCGGTTCCCGCCCCGATAGACTGAGCGGATGCTCCTGAAGACCGACCCGCTCGACCACTGGCGCACTCTCCCCATCAAGCAGCAGCCGTCGTGGTATGCGCCGGAGGCTGCAGCTGAGGTGTCCGCTGAGCTCGCGACGCTTCCCCCGCTCGTGTTCGCCGGTGAGGTCGACATCCTTCGCGAGAAGCTCGGCCGCGCCGCTGCGGGTCAGGCTTTTCTGCTGCAGGGCGGTGACTGCGCCGAGACCTTCGCGGGCGCGACTGCTGAGCAGATCCGCAACCGCATCAAGACCGTGCTCCAAATGGCGGTCGTCCTGACGTACGGCGCATCGATGCCGGTCGTCAAGATGGGGCGCATGGCCGGGCAGTTCGCCAAGCCCCGGTCCTCTGACACCGAGACTCGCGGCGACGTGACGCTGCCGGCCTACCGCGGCGACATCGTCAACGGCTACGACTTCACCGAGGCCTCGCGGCGCGCAGACCCGGCTCGGGTGCTGAAGGCGTACCACACCGCCGCGTCGACGCTCAATCTGATCCGCGCCTTCACGCAGGGCGGTTTCGCGGACCTTCGCGAAGTGCACAGCTGGAACAAGGGCTTCGCGCAGAACCCCGCCAACCAGCGTTACGAGCGCCTTGCGACCGAGATCGACCGTGCCATCAAGTTCATGGAAGCGGCCGGAGCCGACTTCGATGAACTGCGTCGTGTCGAGTTCTACACCGGCCACGAGGGCCTGCTCATGGACTACGAGCGCCCGATGACCCGCATCGACTCGCGCACGGGCACGCCGTACAACACGTCAGCTCACTTCCTCTGGATCGGGGAGCGCACGCGCGACCTCGACGGCGCGCACGTCGACTACTTCTCGCGCATCCGCAACCCCATCGGGGTCAAGCTCGGGCCCACGACGACTCCCGAGACGGCTCTCGCGCTCATCGACAAGCTCGATCCCGAGCGCGAACCCGGTCGCCTCACCTTCATCACCCGCATGGGCGCGGGCAAGATCCGTGACGCGCTCCCGCCGCTGCTGGAGGCCGTCAAGGCATCCGGTGCGATGCCGCTCTGGGTCACCGATCCGATGCACGGCAACGGGATCACGTCGCAGACCGGCTACAAGACGCGCCGGTTCGATGACGTCGTCGACGAGGTTCGCGGATTCTTCGAGGCGCACCGCGCTGTCGGCACCTTCCCCGGCGGCATCCACGTCGAACTGACCGGTGACGACGTCACCGAGTGCCTCGGCGGCTCGGAGAAGATCGACGACGCCGGTCTCGCGACGCGGTACGAGTCGCTGTGCGATCCGCGACTGAACCACATGCAGTCGCTCGAACTGGCGTTCCTCGTGGCTGAGGAGCTGGAGAAGCGCTGAGCGCTGAGGAGCTCGCGAAGCGCTGAGCGCGGGCTTCCAGCTGAGCATTCGTGCCAGCTGAGGGGTCCGTTGTCAGTCGGGGTTCGCCGTGTCGGGGTTCGCCGTGAGGTGACGGGCGGCGTCAGCCGTTCCCGCCGCCGTTACCGCCCGCGATCCCGATGTCGGTGATCGTGATGACGGTTCCGGGCACATGGAAGGTGCCCGCTCGCGGATCGATTTCGTTGACGCGGAAGACGTCCCAGAGGCTTCCCTCGGGCAGTGCCGTCTCGGCCTGGAATCCGGCATCTTCGAGCACGGTGACCGCGTCCCGCACCGACAGCCCGATGACGGCAGGCACCTCGACCGGCTGGACACCCTTAGACACGACGAGCGTCACAGTGTCGCCGGGTCGCCACTGCCCGCCATCCGGGTGATCGGCAATGCCGATGACCTCGCCGGCGGCGACGTCGTTGTCGTACTGGTCGATGGTTTCGCCCGACACGCCCAGGCCCGCGTCTTCGAGCGTCTGCGTGGCTGCTGCAACCGACATGCCACGAACATCCGGCACCGGGCCCAGTGAGACGGTCATGGTGACGGTGTCGCCTTCGAACGCCGTGCAGCCGTCCGTGCAGTTGACCGCATCCCCGCCCAGGCGCGGTGTGAGCGAGACGGCGACGACCGTCCCGGCGGCGGCGTCGGAGAACAGCTCGGCGTCGGGTTCGGTGACGATGAGCTGATAGCCGGTGAGCGTCGCGCGGGCCTCGGTGGCGGGCTGACCGGCCACGGCCGGGATGTCGTGCTGAGCGGGTCCGAGCGACACGATGACCTGGACAGTCGACTCCTTGTCGACGCGTTCGCCGACCGGAGGGTCGGTGCGGATGACGAGGCCCTGTTCGACCTCCAGGCTGTTTTCGCCGACCTGTTCGGGAACGAGGTTCTGCGCCGTGATCGCGTCAGCCGCACTCTCATAGTCGAGTCCTGCGACGGCAGGGACGGGCACCTGTGACCCCGGCCCTGACCCGAACCACCAGCCGACGCCGGCGGCGAGTGCCGCGAGAAGGATGACGACCGCCACGATCCACGCGGTGCGCGCGCCTTGGCGAGTCGCCGAGCGCCGCAGGCGCGCCGCGTTGTCGATCTCGGCGCCGGGCAGGGTGAGGTTTCCGGTCGTCGCCGGAAGAACCTTCGTGAGCTCGCTGGGATCCTCGCGGTCGATCAATCCCGACGTCGCCGCCGCGACGATGTTCGGCGAGATGCCGAGGCTGCGCTCGATCTCTCGCAGCCGCTGCAGCATCTCCATCGCGTCGGCGGGGCGATCGTCGGGCTTCTTCTCCGTCGACCACAGCACGAGCTCATCCAGCTGCTCGGGAACTCCGGGGTTCTTGACGCTCGGGCGGGGGACCGAGTCGGTGGCGTGCTGAAACGCGATCTGCATCGGCTGCTCACCGCGATAGGGCTGCTCACCCGTGAGCATCTCGTAGAGCATGATGCCGAGGCTGTAGATGTCGCTTCGGGCGTCGGCGGTCCCGCGGGTGACCAGCTCGGGTGCGAGGTAGGCGATCGTGCCCATGAGCTGCGCGCCCGTTGCCGTGTTCGCGCTCGTCGCCCGCGCAAGGCCGAAGTCGCCGATCTTGATGCGGCCGTCCTCTGCCAGCAGCACGTTCTCGGGTTTGACGTCGCGGTGGATGATGCCGGCTCGGTGGGCTGCGGCAAGGCCGGAGAGCACGGCATCCATGATCGAAATCGTCTGCGGGACGGTCAACCGCTTCTCTTCGCGGAGCAACTCGCGCAAGGTGATGCCGGGCAGGTACTCCATGACGAGATACGCGATCTCGCCGTCGCTGCCCTGGTCGAAGACGTTCACGACGTGCGGGTCGGCGAGGCGCGCGGCAGCGCGGGCCTCCTGGATGAACCGACTCTGGAAAACCGTGTCATCGCTCAGGTGCCCGTGCATGACCTTGAGAGCGACGCGTCGCTCCAGGCGCAGATCCGTTGCGACATAGACGGTGGCCATGCCACCGCGGGCGATGCGGGCGCGCACCCGGTATCGGCCGTCGACGAGACGGCCGATCAACGGATCGGTTTGCGCGCTGGTGCTCACGGACCGAGTCTACGGAGCGCGAGCGGCCTGGCCTGGGAGCGGCTCACAGAAGCGGCCGAGCAGTCTTCGGCTTCGACGGGCGGGGGAGAGCGGTGAAGGAGCGCGCTCGTGGTGAGATCATGGCTGTCGTGACCATCCCATCCCCTGTTACCGAAACCGCCTGGCTCACGATGCCCGACCTCGTCGAGGTGATCGGCGAACCGCTCGGTCGCGTGCGCCGTCTGCTGGACGAGTCGCAGCTGATCGGCTCCAAGCGCCACGGCGCCTTCGCGGTGCCGGCGGTGTTCATCATGGACGGCCGCCCGCTGCCGTCGCTGCGCGGGACCATCATTGTGCTCCACGACGTCGGATTCAGCGACGACGAAGCAATCGACTGGATGCTCACGCTCGATGACACGATCGGCGTGGCTCCGATCGAGGCGCTTCGGGCCGGGCGCAAGAGCGAGGTTCGACGGGTCGCCCAAACACTCGCGTGAGTGCAGGCGCTCGCCTCAGTGCAGGCACGCGCTCGAGGTCCCGGGCTCGGCCGTGATCCCCTCAGGTGATCCGCCCTCAGGTGGTCCGCACTGTCGCTGCGCGGGCGAGGTCCCGGAGTTCACTGACAGAGCGATGTCCGAGCGGCACGCCTGAGAGCGCACGCTCGGCCCTGCGCGTGTAGTCGGCGATGAGCGCTTCGACCCGCTCCAGTGCACCGGTCTCGCGGATGGTCTGCTGCATCGCCGCGATCTGCTCCGGCTCGAGGGTCGGATCGCCGAGCATCTCATCGAACAGGCGCCGCGACCCGGGCGAGAGGGCTTCCCGTGTGTAGGCGACCAGAACCGTGCGCTTGCCTTCGCGGAGGTCGTCGCCCGATGGCTTGCCCGTCGATTCAGCGTCACCGAAGACCCCGAGGACGTCATCCCGCAGTTGGAACGCCATGCCGACCGGGTGACCGAAGGCGATGAGGGCCGCTCGCTGCGTCGCATCCGCGCCGGCGATCGCGGCCCCGATGACGAGGGGCTGCTGGATGCTGTATCGCGCCGACTTCAGCGATGCGACGCGCAGGGCGCGCTCGGCGTGGCGATCGTCGGCCTCCGTCACGTAGGCCGACTCCTCGGCCACGTCCAGGAACTGACCGATCGTCACCTCGCGGCGCATCAGGGCGAACTCCCGGCGGCTGGCCGATGCGGCAGCTGGATCCGCGGCGGCAAGCCCCTCCTCGAGGAGGTCATCGCTCCACGCCACCAGAAGGTCGCCGAGCAGTAGCGCACCCGACCGTCCAAACCGGGCGGGGTCACCGACCCAGCCTCGCTCGCGATGGGCGGCCTCGAGCGCGCGATGCGCGGCGGGGCGGCCACGGCGAGTATCGGAGTTGTCGACGATGTCATCGTGCACGAGGGCGGCGGCGTGGAACACCTCGAGCGCCGCGGCCGTCGCCAGCACGTCGTCGGTCGGCGTCAGGTCCGCACCGGTGTGCTCACGGACCGCGCGCCAGCCGGCGAAGCAGAACCGGGCACGCAGGCGCTTGCCGCCTCTCACGGCGTCGGCGCCGGCCCCGTGCAGCAAGATCGCTTCGTCGCCGAACAGCTCAGCCTCGGCCTCCCGGACCTCCAGGAAATCTTCGACTCGCTGAGAAACTGCCGCAACCGCATCACTACCTACTGACACGGGCCTAGCCTAGTAATCGACGGCGCGCGTAGAATCGTGCCACCGATCCAGCCCGAGGGGGATCTCATGCCACTCTCCGAACAGGAGCAGCGTCTGCTCGACGAGATGGAGCGCCATCTCATGCGCAACGACGCGGATGTCGTTTCGGCGTCCGGCGGCGGCGGTGGTCTCTCCTACCGCAATGTCGTGTACGGCACGATCTTGGTTCTCGCCGGCATCGGCGCCCTCATCGTCGGCGTGGCACTGCAGCTGATCGTCGTCGGTGTTCTCGGATTCCTCGCCATGATCGCCGGCGTCATCGTCGCCGTTACACCGGCAAAGCGCGCCGATGGCGACCAGGTACGCACGGAGCAGGCTCCCGCTGCCAGCCGCACCAGTGCAAGCTTCATGGATCGCATGAACGAACGCTGGGACCGCCGCCAGGAAGGTCACTGACCGGAGGCCCGAAGAGCCCTCCACTCCGCTCCACGCCACAGCCCCCACCCTTACCTAGGCCCCCGTCGGGGCCACCGAACGCCGACCTTCGGGTCGGCGTTTCGTCGTTAACGGCTGCTCTCGGGCGCCGCCAGCGCTCGCCAGCCGACGCTCCGTTCCGTCCGTCCGGCGCGCCCTCGGGGGCTTCGGGGGAGCAGTGTGCCAGGAAAGTGGTGACAAAGTGGAGGGAAGTGGAGTAAAGTGGCGTGCAACCTGGAGGGGCCGGACGAAGGGGGGTGACGCGGGATGCTGCTGGGGACTCACACTCCGAAGCTCGACGACAAAGGACGCGTCATCTTGCCGTCCAAGTTCCGCGACGATCTCGGCGCCGGCATCGTCGTGACGCGCGGACAAGAGCGCTGCCTCTATGTCTTCGCCGCTGACGAGTTCGAGCGCGTCCATGACCGCATCCGCGAAGCCCCGCTGACCAACAAGCAGGCGCGCGACTTTCTGCGCATGTTCCTGTCGGGAGCGAGTGCTGAAACTCCCGACAGCCAGAACCGCATCACCATCCCGCCGCCACTGCGGGCCTACGCCGGTCTCGAGCGCGAGCTCGTGGTCACGGGTGTCGGCGCTCACGCCGAGATCTGGGACGCGCAGGCCTGGAACGACTACCTCGAAGGAAACGAAGCGACCTACTCGGAGATGGAGCAGGAGGTGATTCCCGGCCTGTTCTGACCCTCGGTTGTGATGCCCATCTGCGGGGCCCTGACGCACTTCCCCGGCGCCAGGTCTTCAGCGGATGGGGATCAGAGCCCAGTGGTCCGGCCCGACATCATGGACCTGCGCGACATCCACACCCCCGTTTTGCTCGAGCGCTGCATCGAGCTGCTGGCTCCCGCTCTCGGTGGAGACAGCCCCGTCGTGGTGGATGCGACCCTCGGCATGGGGGGCCACACCGAGGCGCTGCTGGAACGGTTCCCGGCGCTGACGGTGATCGGTCTCGATCGCGACACCGACGCCCTGCGCATCGCCTCGGAGCGCCTTGCGCGGTTCGGTGATCGCCTCCGCCCCGTTCACACCGTCTACGACGGCATTGCCGGAGCGATCGAAGAGTGCGGCTTCGCTCGCGTCGACGGGATCCTCTTCGACCTGGGCGTCTCGTCCCTGCAACTGGATGTCGCGGACCGTGGTTTCGCTTACGCCCAGGATGCCCCGCTGGACATGCGGATGGATCAGTCCGGGGGAGTGACGGCCGCCGCGGTTCTGGCGACGTACGGCGAGGGCGACCTGCGGCGGATCTTCGAGCGCTACGGCGAAGAGAAGCTCGCTGGACGGTATGCGCGAGCCATCATCCAGGCGCGTGGGCAGGAGCCCATCGAGCGGTCGGGTCAGCTCGTCGAGATCCTGCAGAAGGCGACTCCCGCAGCCCTCAAGAACGCCGGCCACCCCGCCAAGCGCGTCTTCCAGGCCCTGCGCATCGAGGTGAACGCGGAACTCGCGGCGCTCGAGACGGCACTGCCGGCGGCGCTGGATGCGTTGGCTGTCGGTGGCCGCCTCGTCGTCATGTCCTACCAGTCTCTGGAGGATCGTCTCGTCAAGCGCGTCCTTGCTCAAGCGGTGCGCTCGACCGCGCCCGCAGGCCTGCCTGTCGAGCTTCCTGAGCATGCTCCGCAGTTCCGCCTCGTCGTCAAGGGAGCGGAAATGGCCTCGGACGACGAGAAGCTGCGTAACCCCCGTGCCACCCCTGTGCGCCTGCGCGCGGCCGAACGAGTGAAGGATGCCGCATGAGCGCGGACCTGCTGGCAGCCCTTGACGAGTTCGCACCGAGTCCTCGGCCCGCCGACACCCGCGCCCCCCGCCTGCGTCCCGTCGAGCGCACGGCGACGCGACGTCGTCCCCGGCTGGCGTACGGCATCGTCGCGGTGCTCGGCGCGGCGGCGATCGTTGCCGCGCAGATGGTGGTCTCGATTCTGACCACGCAGGACACGTACGCGATCTCGACCCTGACGTCGCAGCAGCGACAGCTCACCTGGGACCGGCAGATCCTGTACGACGAGGTCGCAGGTCTCAGCTCGCCGCAGTACCTCGCGGCAAACGCGTCTGCCCTGGGTATGGTCATCAGCGAAGCGCCAACCTTCCTCCGCCTGTCGGATGGAGCGCTGGTGGGAGCCTCGCAGGCCGCGGGCTGGCAGTCATCCATCGACGCTGTCGGAAGGGGAGCAGTGGCAAACGCCCTCATCACCCAGACTCCCTTGGTCACTGACCCCGCCGCGACGATCGAGGGGGTCCCCGTCGAGGTCACGGATGAGGCCGGACAGTCGGTCACCCCGCCCGCGCTCTCCGACGGCTTGCCGACCCCCACGACGCGATGACCGGACGCAGCAGACGATGACCGGACGAAGCAACCGCAGCCCACGGCGTCGCACCGTTGTCGCCATGTTCATGGTTCTGGCAGTCATCGGTGCCTTCGTCATCCGTCTCGTGGACATCCAGGTCGTCAATGCGAAGGAACACATCGCGCAGTCGCTCGAGCTGGGACTCTCCGGCTCGCAGGAGACCTACGGAAGCCGCGGCGCGATCGTCGACGAGAACGGTGCGACCCTCGCCGGCAGCATCGTGCTCTATGACGCGCAGCTGGACCCGAAGCTCGTGGGTCCCATCGACCGTGAGATCAACGGCGAGAAGGTCACGGTGCCGTGGGAGACGATCTCCGCCGAGATCGGTGCCGTGACGGGCCAGAGCGCCGAGGAAATTCAGGGAATCGTCGCCGCGGCCCTCGCCGAGAACCCCGACAGTCGATACGCGATGCTCACGCGCGGCCTGACGACGGCGCAGTATCGCGAACTGGCGGACATGAACATTCCCTACTTCGCGGCTTTCCCCCACCCCGCGCGTACGTACCCCGATGGTGCGGTCGGGGGTAACCTCGTGGGCTTCGTGGGGTCCGATGGCACTCCGCTCGCGGGCCTGGAGGTTTCCCAGAACGGATGCCTTGCCTCGACCGACGGGGAAATCCGCTACCAGCGCGGGGGTGACGGCGTCATCATCCCGGGGACCATGACGGAAATCCCCGCCGTCGACGGCGGGACGCTGCAACTGACGATCAACCGCGATCTGAACTGGTATCTCCAGCAGTTGATCGCCGAGCAGACGCAGAACACCGGAGCACTGAGCGGTGCGATCTTCGTGGTCGAGGTCAAGACCGGCGCGATCCGCGCGGCAGCCGAATACCCGACCGTCGATCCGAATGCCCCGACATCCGTCGATGAATCAGATCGCGCAAGCCGGATCTTCCGCAATACCTTCGAGCCCGGTTCGACCTTCAAGGCGCTGTCGGCGGCGATGCTCGTCGACTCCGGTACCGCGAACCCGTTCTCGGTCGTCCACGTCCCCTTCCGGCAGACCTTCGACAACGGTGCGAGCGTTCGTGATGACCTGCAGCACCCGGACTACGACTACACCCTCAACGGCGTGCTCGTGAACTCCTCAAACGTCGGTATCTCCACCTTCGCCGGAATGATGAGCGACCAGGCCCGTTTCGACTACCTCACGAGATTCGGGATCGGGCAGGGGACGGATGTCGACTTCCTCGGCGAAGCGAACGGCCTCGTGCGCGACCCGAGCCAGTGGGACAACCAGACGAAGTACAACACCTCCTACGGTCAGGGCCTGACCACGACGATTCCCGAACTGGCGAACGCCTATCAGGCGATCGCCAACGGCGGACTGAAGTTGCCGCTGCGCCTCGTCGAGTCCTGCACGGCTGCTGACGGGACCGTCACCACCCCCGACAACGGCGAGCCCGCGCAGGTGATCAGCCCCGAGGCGGCGCGGCAGGTCACCGACATGCTCGAGAACGTCGCCACGAAGGGATCGGTCTCGGAGAAGGTCGGCATTGCCGGCTACCGGCTCGCGCTCAAGACCGGAACGGCCGAGAAGGTCGACCCGGGCGCCGGTACCTACAAGGTCGGTTCGTACTTCACGACGATCGCGGGCTTCGCGCCGGCCGATGATCCCCAGTATGTCGTCGTGGTGACGCTCGACGAGCCGTCCACGATAAAGTCGTCTAGTGCCAACGCTCCGGCGTTCCGTGAGGCGATGACCCAGGTGCTCAAGACCTACCGGATCATGCCTTCGAACTCCGCCTCACCCGATCTCCCGACCTTCGGCTGATCCCAACGGCACGCTCCCCGCGCATGATCAGTCTGACTCTGTCCCGAATCGCCGATGTCCTCGGCGGCACCCTTGTGCTCCGCGGCGCCGATTCCGCTGACACTGTCGTTTCCGGCACCGTCGACACCGACTCCCGGCTCATCGGTCCCGGGGACATCTTCGTCGCCAAGCCCGGCGAGCATGCCGACGGTCACGACTTCATTCCTGCCGCGATGGAGCGGGGTGCCGTGCTCGCCATCGTCGAGCGTCGCGTGGATGCTGCCATCACCCAGATCGTCGTCCCCGGTGCGGTCCACGCCCTGGCAGACCTCGCCCGATTCGTCGTGCGTGAGGTTCGGTCGCGGGGCGCTCTTCAGATCGTCGGAATCACGGGGTCCAACGGTAAGACGACGACCAAGAACATGCTGGCGCTCATCCTCGAGGCCGAGGATGAGACCGTCGCGCCGCAGGCATCCTTCAACAACGACGTCGGCGCGCCGCTGACGATGCTGCGCGTCACCGAGCGCACCCGCTATCTCGTGAGCGAGTTCGGGGCCAGCGCTCCGGGAGAGATCGCGCGTCTTGCCGGGCTCGTCCACCCCGATGTCGGGGTCGTGCTCATGGTCGGCATGGCCCACGCCGGAGGCTTCGGTGGCATCGAGTCGACGTTCGTCGAGAAGTCGCAGCTCATCCACGCCGTGCGGCCCGGGGGCGTCGCGGTGTTGAACGCCGACGATCCGCGCGTCGCCGCGATGGCGGGAATCGCCGCCGAACGGGGCGCGACAGTCCGATGGTTCGGGCGGGGTTCGGCTGCCGAGGTTCGTGCCGAAGACGTCGAGGTCACGCCCGAGGGAACACGATTCCGCGCCATCATCGACGGTGACGTGTTCCCCGTTGTCCTTCGCGTCCTCGGCGAACACCACGTCATGAACGCGCTGGCCGCCATCGCTGCGGCGACAAGCCTCGGCATCGGTCCGGAGGCCTGCCTCGAGCGGCTCGAGACGATGGAGTTGGCCGAGCGGTGGCGGATGCAACCGATGGGGTCGGACCGCGTGCGCATCATCAACGATGCCTACAACGCGAGCCCGGACTCCATGGCGGCGGCGCTGCGTACGCTCGCGCAGATTACGGGACCGGATCAGCGCACGGTCGCGGTTCTCGGCGCGATGAGCGAGCTCGGCGAGTATGCGGGGGAGGAGCACGACCGCGTCGGCCTGCTCGCGGTGCGGCTACGCATCCAACGCATCGTCGTCATCGGCTCCGCCGCGCGGCGGCTGTATCTCTCGGCGATCAGCGAGGGCTCGTGGGACGGCGAAGCCGTCTTCTTCGAAACGGCTGACGACGCCTACGAGTACCTCATGTCGGAGTTGCGCGACGGCGATCGGGTGCTCGTGAAGTCCTCCAACTCCGCGGGGCTCCGGCACCTCGGCGACCGTCTGGGAGAATCCTTCTCGTGAGATCACTCCTGATGGCGTCGGCGATCGCCCTGTCGTTCTCGCTCTTTCTCACACCGGTCTTTCTCCGTCTGTTCCGCCGATGGGGCTGGGGTCAGGTCATCCGTACCCCTGACGCGGGAAACAACCCCCAGCACGAACTCAAGCGGGGGACGCCGACGATGGGTGGCGTCATCTTCGTCGGCGGCACGACCATTGCGTACCTGATCGGAACGTACGCCGGCGGCAATCCACCGACGATCTCGGGTTTCCTCGTGATCTGGATGATGGTGGGCTTCGCTCTCGTCGGCTTCATCGACGACTACATGAAGCTGCGTAGTCAGCGCAGCCTCGGTCTGTCGGGCTGGCGCAAGATCGTCGGTCAGGTGATCGTGATCGTGCCGTGGGCGATCGTGGCCCTCCAGTTCCCGGATGCCCAGGGCCAAACCCCGCGACGGCATACGTCTCGGTCTTCCGCGACATCTCGGTGTTGAACTTCCTGGCGCTGCCGGTTGCGATCGGCATCCTGCTCTACATCGCCTGGATCAGCTTCATCGGTGTCGCCTGGTCGAACAGCACGAACGTCACCGACGGTCTCGACGGGCTTGCCACCGGTGTCGGCGTGTTCACGATCGGCGCCATGAGTCTCACGACGTTCTGGCAGTTCCAGCAGCGCTGCGTGGGGAGGATCTCGTCGCGGCCTATCAGCAGGCGTGCTACCAAACCAGGGATCCGCTCGACCTGACGATCATCTCCGCGACCTTCGCCGCGTCGCTGGTCGGGTTCCTGTGGTGGAACGCGCCGAAGGCTCAGGTCTTCATGGGGGATGTCGGATCCATGGCCATCGGTGGCGTCATCGCCGCGGTCTCGATCCTCTCGCACACCGAGATCCTCACGGCGCTCACCGCCGGAGCATTCATCATCGGCCCCGGCTCCGTCATCTTGCAGCGCGTGTACTTCAAGATCACCCGCGGCAAACGCCTGTTCCTGATGAGTCCCTTCCACCACCATCTCGAGATGCGGGGGTGGTCTGAGACCAACATCGTCATCCGGATGTGGATCATCGCCGCGGGCCTGGCCGTCACCGGTGTCGGCTTCTTCTACGTCGAATGGCTCGCGCGCACATGACCGGCGGCGAAACGGTTGCCGCGCGGCTGGACGGGCTGACGAGCTGGCACGCCGACTGGCGCGGTCTGCGCGTCGCCGTCCTCGGGCTGTCCATGACCGGCTTCTCGGTCGCCGATACGCTCGCCGAGCTCGGAGCAGACGTGCTCGTCCTCGCCGAGTCCGCCGATCCGGCCTACGAGCGGCTGCTGCCCGTCATCGGCGTTCGATCCTCGATCGGATCTCTCAGCGCGCCGCCGGCAGAGCTGCTCGACTTCGACCCCGAGGTCGTCATCGCCTCGCCGGGGTTCAGTCCGACGCATCCGCTCGTTCGCTGGGCGCTCGAGAGCGAGATCCCGCTCTGGGGCGACATCGAACTGGCCTGGCGGGTGCGCGACAAGGTCCTGCGTCCCGGGGGCGCACCCGCGGACTGGGTGCTGATCACCGGCACCAACGGAAAGACCACCACGACGGGCCTTGCCGCGACCATGATGGTCGCCGGCGGCTTGCGGGCCGTGCCCTGCGGGAACATCGGCACACCGATTCTGGATGCCGTTCGCGACCCGTCCGGATTCGATGTTCTCGTCGTCGAGCTCTCCAGCCACCAGCTCTGGTACCTCGGTCTGCAGTCCTCGCCGGAACCGGTGTCGCCCCATGCCGCCGTCTGTCTGAACCTCGCCGACGACCACCTCGAGTGGCACGGGTCGTTCGAGGCATACCGTGCAGCGAAGGCGCACGTGTACGACCACGCCCGCGTCGCGTGCGTCTACAACAAGGCTGACGATGCGACGCGCGAGATGGTCGAAGCGGCTGACGTGATCGAGGGGGCGCGGGCCATCGGGTTCGATCTCGGCGTCCCTGGCCCGAGCGACCTCGGCGTCGTCGACGGGATCGTCGTGGACCGCGCCTTCCTCGCCGAGCGACACACGAGCGCTCTGGAGCTCACGACGCTCGAAGAACTCCGCGAGCTCGGCCTCGCGGCCCCCCACGTCGTTGCCAACATCCTCGCCGCCAGTGCCCTCGCCCGCTCCCTCGAGGTGGCGCCGGCCGCCATCGCAAACGCGCTGCGCGAGTTCCGCCTGGACCCGCATCGGATGGAAATCGTCGCGACGGTTGCGGGTGTCACGTGGGTGGATGACTCGAAGGCCACGAATCCGCACGCCGCGGCATCCTCGCTCGCTGCCTACCCCGGTGCCGTCTGGATCGTCGGGGGACTGCTCAAGGGCGTGGACATCGCTGCGTTGGTCTCGACGCGCGGGCGGCTGGCGAAGGCGGCGATCGTGATCGGCGATCAGCGGGATGCGGTGCGGGCGGCGTTCGAGCGACACGCGCCCGACGTTCCGCTGCACGAGGTCATTGCCGATGAGACTGGGGACGTCATGGCGCAGGTCGTGGACCTGGCGATCGGACTCGTGGCCGAGGGGGATGTCGTCCTCCTCGCACCGGCCGCGGCATCCTTCGACCAGTTCGCCTCCTACGCGGACCGCGGCGAGAAGTTCGCTGCGGCGGTCAGGCAGCGAGTGGGAAGGGGCGACGATGGCGACACCGACGCCGATCCGTCCGCTTCCGCAGGAGCCTGACGAGCCCACGCCGAAGCGGGGTCTTGCTGCCCGGGTTTCTCTGGGGTCGTTGTTTCGTCCCGTTGCCGGCGAGTTCCTGCTCATCTCATCGACCGCCGTGCTGCTGACGATCTTCGGTCTGATCATGGTGCTCTCGGCCACCAGCGCGACGGCAACGGCCGCCGGTCAGGCGCCGTATGACGCCGTGATCAAGCAGGCAGTCTTTGCCGCGATCGGGCTGCCGCTCATGTTCATCGCGAGCCGGCTCCCGGTGAGCTTCTGGAAGAAGATCGCGTGGCCGGCGCTGATCGTCACCACGGCGTTCCAGCTCCTGGTGTTCACGCCCCTCGGCGTCGAGGACGGCGGAAACCGCAACTGGATCCTGATCGGTGGGATGCAGGCGCAGCCCTCGGAGTTCCTCAAGCTCGCACTCGCGCTCTGGCTCGGGTTCATCCTGTTCCGCAAGCGCACCCTGCTGGGCGATTGGCGACACGTCTTCATCCCGGTCGTTCCCGTGGCGGCAGCGGTGATCGCGACGGTCCTCGCGGGCCACGATCTCGGTACCGCGATGGTGCTGTTCCTGCTCGCCCTCGGCGCGCTCTTCTTCTCCGGCGTGAAGCTGCGAGTCTTCATCATTCCGTTGCTCGGGGCCATCGTCGCGGTGGCGGCACTGGCGGTGACGAGCTCGAACCGGATGGAGCGCATCCTCAGCGTCTTCAACACCGACTGCACCGCCGACTACCTGAACACCTGCTACCAGCCGCTGCACGGCATCTGGGGGCTCGCGGGCGGCGGCATCTTCGGCCTGGGCCTCGGTAACTCGAAAGAGAAGTACGAGTGGCTCCCCGCGGCATCCAGCGACTACATCTTCGCGATCGTCGGCGAAGAGCTCGGCCTCATCGGCGCGATCGTCGTGCTGGGGTTGTTCGCAATCTACGCCATCGGCGCCTTCCACATCATCCGCAAGACCGACGACACGTTCGTGCGGATCGTTGCCGGTGCGATCACCGTGTGGATCGTCGGCCAAGCGCTCATCAACATCGGCGTCGTGCTGCGGCTGTTCCCGCCGCTTGGCGTTCCCTTACCGTTCATGTCGCAGGGCGGCACCTCGCTCGTCTCGGTGCTCGTGGCCACCGGCGTGCTGCTCGCCTTTGCCCGGACGATCCCGGTGACGGGGCGGGCAGCCCCTCGCGCCGGCGCCGCTCGCCGCTGACGCGCACCGAGCACGGGATCTGCCTCTGGGATGGTCGGCGCCGCTCTTTGCTCGTGGCCAGGGTGCGCGATCCGTCGATGGGTCTGTCGGGATAGGGTCGGACGGTGACGACCTACCTGCTGGCCGGTGGCGGGACCGCCGGGCACGTCAACCCCCTGCTGGCCGTTGCCGATGGCCTGCGGGCGCGGGATGCGGATGCCGACGTGCGCGTCCTCGGTACCGCAGAGGGGCTGGAAGCCCGGCTCGTGCCGCAGCGGGGCTACGAACTGCTCGTTGTCGACAAGGTGCCGTTTCCGCGGCGTCCCGATCGCACTGCCGCCGTGTTTCCCGGCCGATTCCGCCGCGCCGTCGCTCAGGTCCGGGAACACATCGCGACGCACGGGGTAGACGTCGTCGTCGGGTTCGGGGGCTACGCGTCGGCACCCGCCTACGTCGCGGCCCGGCGCGCTGGCATCCCGTTCGTGGTGCACGAGGCCAACGCGCGACCCGGGCTTGCGAACCGGCTCGGTGCGCGCCGCGCCGCCGGTGTCGGTGTGGCCTTCGAGGGAACGCCGCTACCGCGGGCCCGGCTGGTCGGGATGCCGTTGCGCCGTGAGATCGAAGTCCTCGACCGTGCTGCGCTCCGCGCGGAGGGCGCAGCCCACTTCGGTCTGCGACCGGATGCGCCGACGCTGCTGGTGTTCGGCGGCTCCCTGGGGGCGTTGCGGCTGAACACGGCGATCTCCGCCTCGTGGCGAGACGTTCTGGATGCCGGCTGGCAGCTGCTCCACGTCACGGGCGACCGCTCTGACCTCGAGGATCCGGGGGAGCAGGGCTACGCGCTGCTCCGGTATGTCGACCGCATGGACCTCGCCTTCGCGGCGTGCGACTTCATCGTCTCGCGCTCGGGCGCGGCCACGGTGAGCGAGATCAGCGCGCTCGGCATCCCCGCCGTCTACGTGCCGTACGCGGTTGGCAACGGGGAGCAGGCGCTGAACGCTGCCTCGGCGGTTGCGCATGGGGCGGCGATCCTGATCCCGGATGCAGAGTTCACTCCGGAGACCGTCCGGGGCCGCATCCTGCCCCTGCTGACGGATCCCCACGAACGGGCGGGTATGGCCGAGAGGGCGGCGCAGATCGGCATCCGCACCGGCACCGAGAACCTCATCGCCCTGATCGACGAGGCCCTCACGTCGTAGCCGGCGGTGGACGGCGTTCGCGCCATCACGCAGCGCGGATATTCGATGTCGTCTATGTGCTTCGCACAGTCCTGCCGATGTGCGCGTCGATGAGTCGAGCGATGTTGTCCGCCTCGGCGCTCGGGATGGTGTGTCCGAGTCCCTCCATGATGTGCAGGGTCGCGGCCGGGATGGCGCTGGCGGTATCCCGCCCCCCGACAGGTCGATCATGGGGTCACTGTCGCCATGGAGGACGAGTGTGGGCACGGTCATGTCTTGTAGTCGGTCTGTCCGGTCGCCGTCGACCCTGATCGCCGCCAATTGGGCTGCCGTCCCGTCGGGCCTGACGCCGCGCTCGTAGGCAAGCGAGGCGGTGGTGCGGGCGAGCGGTATGTCGAGGTAGCGCTCGCCCGCTATCGCCTCGTGATGTCGAACGGCGTATTCGACGTACTCCTCTTCCGTATCCGTGGGTACCGGCGCGCTAAAGATCCACTTTGCCTGTTGCGCGGGGCGCCCCACTCCTCGGCGCCCGGTGGTTGACATCAAGGAGGTGAGGGACCCGCAGAGCTCGGGTGCACGCAGCGCGAGATGCTGGGCAATCATGCCACCCATGGATATCCCGACAAGGTGCACCGGTGCAACAGAGAGGTGATGAACGAGGTCGATGAGGTCGTCTGCCATGGCCGGTAGAGTCAAGGGACGACGAGACGACACGCTCCGGCCGCATCCCGGGTTGTCCGCAAGCAGGACGCGATATCCCCGTCGCAGCAACGCCGCAACGAATTGAGGCGTCCACTCCGTACGCTGCATACCCAGGCCCGATATCAGGAGAACCGTACCGCTGTCACCAGTGCCTGCGACCGCGTAGTTGAGGCGGCGGCCTCGTGTCGCCCAGGTGATTCCGCAGGGATCGAGCGCTGTCGTCACGTCGGGGAGCGGGCTCATCTTTTCTCCTCCCGCCGAGGGCGATGAAAGAGGTGGTGCGCGATGGCGCGACGCAGCGAGTCGTGGGCGGCTTTCTCCCCGTGGGTGGTGGGCCCGGGGAGTGTGCCGTGCGAATGCCCCCTCGCTCGCAGCTCCGCAGCTCCGAGACCCATCAGCTCGGAAACTTGAGGTGCCTGTGCGGGATCACGCAGGAGGATGGATGCGGCACCCTCCGGTGCAATCACTTCGAACACGGCATCATCCTGCATGAGTAGGCGATCGGTCGTTGCGAGAGCGTATGCGCCGCCGGATCCGCCCTCGCCTGTCACGATTCCCAGTGTGGGCACGTCGCATGCCTGCAGGGTGGCGATGGTCTCGGCTATGGCGGCGGTGAGCCCTGCGCGGTCCGAAGCGGGCGTCGGGTCGGCACCCGCCGTATCGATCAGCGTGACAATCGGAATCCGCCAGCGGGAGGCGATGCGGATCGCCCGGACCGCCTTCCGGTAGCCGCTCGCCGTGGGGGATCCTCTGCGACCAGCCGCGCCCGGCGAGTGACGATCAGTTCCGATTACGAGGACGCGTTGATCATCCACCCGCGCGATTGCCGCGAGCATGCAACGGTCATCGTGACCTGCACGATCACCGCGCAACTCGACGAACCTCGGTGAGAGAGCGTGGAGGATCTGGCGGGCAGACGCTCGAGGGGCGCGAGCTCGCTGTACCGCCTCCCATCCCGTGAGTGCGACCGTCGATTCCGTCGGGGGCGCCACCGTGTTCGGCTCCCATTGCTGAGGGTGCACTGCCCACACCCACTCAGCGACCATGTGCTGTGCGGAGGCTCGATCAGGTGCGAGCGCGTCGATCAAGCCTGCGGCGGCATATACGTCGGCCGTGTGGCTGGTCTCGTCGACATGTTCGCCTGTCAGAGCCGAGACAACGCGCGGCCCAGCGAATCCGACGGCCGCGCCGTGTTCGGCCAGGATGAGATCCGCAGCTGCGGCATAGGACGCATGGACGCCGCCCATAGTCGGGTGGCAGAGCCAGGAGATCGAGGGGATGCCTGCGGCGCGCGCGCGGTTCATCGCAGAGATCGTCTGGCCCATCTGGTAGAGCGCCTCATAGCCCTCTTGCGTGCGGGCACCACCGGAGGCAATCTGGGCGACGAAGGGTACGCCCCGCGCTATCGCGAGGTCGATGCCCTCCGCGATCCGGCGGCCGTGCGTGCGCCCCATTGATCCCCCAGGAAACCGAAGTGGAGTCTGGCGACGACCGCAACTTTTCCGGCGAGGCTCTCCACGGCCACGGTGACTGACTCGTCGACTCCGGTTTGCTGCGCCGCTTCGAGGAGACGCTGAGGATACTGCTGCCAGATTTCGGCCGCTGTCGCGGTCTTCATTGCTGCGGCAACCTCGCCGGTCGGCGCCAGGTCGAGTCTGAGATGGGGAGTCCCCGCAGAAGGTTCTTCTGCACCTTCTGCGTTTCGGTCTTAGGGATCGTCTCCACAAGGTCGATGTAATAGGGCAACATGTACCCCGCCAGCCTGGACTTGAGGAAGTCGAACAGCTGTTCTGGGTGTACCACGTCTGCTCCCTCGGGCACCACGATCAGTCGGACCTCGTCCTCACCGAATTCGGACGGAGCGGCGATCGCGGCCACTTCGCGCACTCCCGGATACTGGCGAACCTCTCGCTCGATCTCCGCAGATGAGATGTTCTCGCCCCGACGTCGGATCGAATCCTTCTTGCGGTCGACGAAGAAGTACCGTCCTTCCGCATCCTGATAGAACGTGTCGCCAGTGTGGAACCATTGATTCCGGGTGGCGGTGACGGTTGCCTCGGCCCGGCCGAGATAGCCGGTGGTCATTGTCCACGGGTCGTCATGCCGCACGACCAACTCGCCGAC
Source organism: Microbacterium schleiferi (assembly GCF_015565955.1). Classification (NCBI taxonomy): domain Bacteria; kingdom Bacillati; phylum Actinomycetota; class Actinomycetes; order Micrococcales; family Microbacteriaceae; genus Microbacterium; species Microbacterium schleiferi. Next base: position 1,305,061 of record NZ_CP064760.1, read on the forward strand.
ATCTCCCGCGGAGACTTCGCGGTCGAACTCATCGACAAGCCGTGCTGTCACCCCGGGACGTGGAGTGCCGCAGCTTCCTCGCCCGTCATTTACCCACCCGTCGGACATGAGAGGGCAGCTGAGTTCGGTCATGTTGTAGACCGTGCCGACTGCCACCCCGAAGCGCTCCTCGAACGCCTCGACCTCGGCGATCACGGGTGCGATGATCACCTTGCTCAGCGAGGTGATCGCATCATCTTCTGTCTCCGGAGCGTTCCATAAGAAGTGGGCCATTGCGCCCTGCAGCAGGGTCGACGTCGCTCCGAAGCGACGGATGTCTGACCAGAACTCGCTCGTCTTGAACTGTGGCCGCAAGACGTAGCCGCCACCCAGCAACATCATGCTGTAGAAGTACGCCTTCCCTGTGATGTGACAGGGGGCGTAGGGCGAGTAGAACACGTCGGTCTCGTCCATGTGCTCCGTAGGCACGATCGTTCGCCCGGTCTCGAGAAGCTGAGCCCAGGGCATGACCACGCCTTTCGACGGCCCGGTCGTGCCCGAGGTGTAGAGAATGCAGGCCGTCGACTCCAAGGACGGTCTGACGAGTGCGTCCTCATCGTGCGGGTGGTGATGGGCATCGGCCGCGGGGACGCAGACCCAACCCTCAACCGGAGAGCGCACCTGTTCGTGCGCATCAATGAGGATGATTCGTTGGATGTGTTCCAGGTTGCCGGATACCTCAGCCAGCGTCGGGAGGAAGTCCTGTGTCGTCACGACCACCCGTGCCGTGGTGTCGTTGAGGACATCCGCGAGCAGCTGATGACGGTATGCGCGATTCAGTGCAGCCTCGATACCGCCTGCCCAGGTGATCCCCATCCAGATCTCCAGGGCGGCGTGGGATGCCGGCAGGAAGGTCGCGACGATCTCATCCCGCTCGACGCCTTGTTCCTGGAAGTAGGACGCGTAGGCAAGTGTGTTCTCAAGCATCGTCGCGTAGTCGCGTTCGTCTCCATTCACATCGCGTGAGAAGACGTGATGAGGGGTGCGCGCAGCACGGGTCCTCAGCAGGTTCGGCAGGATGAGCGAGTCATCCAGAACCGCGGGTATCGGTCTTGGTGCGGCTGGGTCCGGCATTCGTCCTCCCCTCCTTCTGTGTTCATTTCGGTCTCGGTTCAGCTGAATCGGAAGAGTACCTTGCCCACGAGCACGGGCTTCTCTACGCCTTCGCGTTCGATGCGGACATCGAGCGCGCAAACGATCGCATCGTTCTTCATCTTTGAGTCTGCGATTCGCATGCGGCAACGGATACGGCTTCCCGTGGGAACCGGGCCCGTGAACCGGAGGGCGTCGATGCCGTAGTTGACAGTGAGTTCACGGTCGGTGATCACCAGCAGCTCCTCCATGAACTGTGCGATCAGCGCGCTGATGAGGTATCCGTGGGCGATGGTGGTACCGAACGGGCCCTTCGCGGCGCGTTCCTCGTCTACGTGGATCCATTGATCGTCTGTCGTGATCTCGCTGAACTTCGTGATGAGTGATTGCTCGACGGTGAACCAGTCGGTGACTCCGAGGTCGAGGTCGACGGCTTCGCGCACCTGGGCGAGGGTGAGTTCCATGTCTTCGTGCTCCTTCTATGGGTTGTTGGAAAGGGAGTGGGTGGTCAGATCGCGATGCCGCCATCGACGGGCAGGACCGTGCCCGTGATGTAGCCGGCCTCGGCCGAAGCGAGGAACGCGATGGCCGGTACGACTTCAGTGGTGGTGGCGAAGCGCTGCATGGGCACGTCTTTGCGGATCTCCTCGCGGCGTTCGAACGGAATCGACTCGATCATCGCCGTGTGCGCATTCGGGCTGATCGCGTTGACCGTCACTCCAAACGAAGCGAGCTCTTTCGCGATAGCCTTCGTCATTCCGATGATCCCGGCCTTCGCTGCCGAGTAGTTCGCTTGGCCGAAGTTGCCGCGGATGCCGGCATAGGACGTGGTGTTGACGATGCGGCCGTACCCCGCCGCCCGCATGTGAGGGGTACACGCGCGGATGAGATTGAATGAGCCGCGAAGGTGGACATCCAGCACCGTGGTCCAGTCCTCGTCGCTGATCTTCCAGTGCACGCGGTCTCGCAGGACTCCGGCGTTGTTGATGAGAACGTCGATCCGACCGTCACTCGCTGCGACAGCACGGTCCGCCGTACTCGGGTCACTCACGTTGCCGCCGACGAGGATCAACCGACCGTCGCTTGCGCTCTGCAGCTCGCCGAGAGGAGTGGGGTCCAAGTCGATCGCGATCACTCGGGCTCCGGAAGAGAGGAAGTGCTCCACCGTTGCGCGTCCGATGCCCTGAGCCGAACCGGTGTGAATAACGGTTCGACCGGTGAAGTCGAACGAAACGTCGGGACCTGTTGCGGACATGATTCTCCAAGGTTCTGGTGGGGTCGCTTACTGCGCGACGAGGGAGGGGAGGAAGAGAACGAGATCGGGGAAGAGGAACAGGACCACAACGACGAACAGTTCGACCAGGACCAGCGGACCGATCCCACGAAACACGGTCTGCGGTGGTAGGCCGGTCGTCCCCGAGACGACGAAGCACACGACGCCCACCGGAGGGGTGACGAGTCCGATCTCGATGAGCTTCACGACGAGGATGGCGAACCACACGCCATTGAAGCCGAGACCCGTGACGATTGGGTGGACCAACGGCACGATGAGGACGAGTATCGAGATCGACTCCAGCGCCATTCCCATGGGGATGAGCGCTGCGAGCAAGATCACCACGATCAGCCAAGCCGGAACGTCGAGGGAGGCAACCCACGCTGCGAGGTCCTGCGGCACGCGCGAGGCGACGAAGAACGTCGATAGGACCGTCGACCCGATGACGATCGCGAACACACTGGTCGTCGACGTCGCCGCTTCCCGCAGCGCTGACGTCAGGTTCTGCCAGAGCGAGCGCATCCCGCTTCTGCGCAGTTCGATCGCCATCATGGCGAGGGCCGCCAGCGCGCCGAGCGCGGCGGACTCTGTCGGTGTGACGATGCCGGAGTAGAGCCCGCCCATGACGATGAGGAACAGGATGCCGACGTTGACGAGTCCGCGCCACGGCAACGAGCGAAGAGATGCCGGACGTTCCTCCGCAAGGACTGCCGTGGCGGAGGCTCGATCCTGTTTTGCCGAACCTCCCAGTGTGCGTGCGTCGATGGCGGCGGCAGCTGTTGCGGAGGCAAGGTCCTCCGTTGCGGGCCTGATCACGCGGCGCGCGACAGACATGATGTAGAGGATGTAGGCAGCCGCCGACAAGAGACCGGGGATGATGCCGGCAGCGAGCAGCTGGGCGGGCGACTCGCCCGCGAGTACGGCGTAGAGCACGAGCAGGATACTCGGGGGGATCATCACGCCGAGCGTTCCCGCGACGGCGACGATGCCGGCGGCGAAATGCGGCGGGTAGCCGTACTTGCGCATTTCTCCGACAGCCATTTTCGACATCGTCGCTGCGGTTGCGACGCTCGAACCCGACACCGCTGCGAATCCAGCACATGCCATGACCGTGGCGCAGCCGAGACCGCCGGGGATCTTCAGGAACGCGCGGTGGGCGATGGCGAACACCTGTTCTGCGATTCCTGCCTTTACCGCGAGTGTTCCCATCAAGATGAACATTGGGATCATCGTGAGCGCGAACGAAGCGGATGCGGTGAACGGTACGCTGCCGAGGACATTCGTCGCGTAGCCGAACGAGTGGAGGAGGACCAGCCCGAGCGCGCCGGAGCCACCGAGCGCGAAGGCAACGGGGACCTCCATCACGAGAAGCAGCAGTAGCGCCGCGAAGACGATGCCAATGATCAGGGGCGTGTCGATCATCATCGGTTTCCCCCCTCCAGCGTCTCCAGTGTTTCCGGCACAATCTCCCGCGTCTCCGGTCCAGTCGGGGTCGCGCGGCGCACGCCGCGTGCGATCTGCGTGTTCTCCCACGTCGATGCGACATACACGCAGCTGGTGAGTGCGATGCCTATGACGATCGACGTGCGCGCAGGCCACAATGGCCACTGGGCCAGTCCGAACTTGAACTCACCGGTGAGGAACGAGTCGATCGCACGGGATCCCGTGGCCCACAGCATCCACACCAGCAGGACGATCACCACAAGATCGGCTACCGCGCGCACGGCGGCGGCGGCGCGTGTCGGAAGCGCCCCGGTAACGAGTGTGAGCGATATATGGGATCCGGTGTAGGCACCGTATCCCAACGCGAGGAAGACGATCGCGACCAGCAATGTCTCGGACAACTCGACCATGCCGGGGATGCTGCGGTTCGTGAGGAGCCGCGCAGCCGCGTCGGACGTAATCGAAATCGCAAGAAGCAGCGTCAGAGTTGCCGCGATGACCGCGGCGGCTCGCGATGCGTGGCCGTTGAATTTCTCGAGGTGTTTCACGCTAGCTCGTCTCGGGGCGCTTCCGTGTCACGGATCAGCGGTTCGCGAAGCGCTCGGCGCAGTCGGCGAGGGGCGCGACACGGGTGGTGTCATCCGCGCCGAACTCATCGAGGTACCCGCGGTACTCCTCGAGAACGGCCTCCGGATCCTCGATTCCCGCGGACTTCGCGGTCTCGATCCACATCTGCTCGGCGGTGTCACCGGTCATCGCCTTGAAGGAGTCGATCTCTTCGTCGGACCAGCGTGTCAACTCGACGTTCGGCTGATCGAGCATGTAGTCACACTGGGTGGCCGCTGTGGCTGCGAATGCCGCGATTCCTTCGCCGGTGTTGAGCCGCTCGACAGCCGAGTCGAAGATCTCCTGCTGAGCGGGTGACATCCGGTCGTATGCAGCCTGCGAGATCCACATGCCGATCGTGATGTAGTGCCCGTATCCCGTGTCGGTCCAGTAATCGAGCACTTCGGTGAGCTTGTACGCGATCGGTGCATCCATGTTGTTGGCCAGTCCGTCGATGACACCTCGTTCGACGCCCTCATACATTTCCCCCGCGGTCAGCGCGATCGGGGAGGCGCCGACGGCTTCCATCGCTGCAAGCAGGCCATCGCCGACCGCGCGTACTCGCATGCCTTCGAAGTCCTCGGTGCTCTCGAGCGGTACCTTGGTGCCGAACAAGGATGCTCCAGCCGGCCAGTACGCGAGATTGGTGAGTCCCAGCCTTGAGCTTTCGGCGTTGAACTCCTCGTTTCCCTTGTTGAGTTCGTAGAACGCGCGCGTCATCGCGGCATTGTCGTCGGTCATGAATGGCAGCGCGCTGAGGTTCTGCAGGGGGAACTTGTCTGGTGTGTACGCCGCCGGTACGACACCCATGTCGGCGCGACCATCGACGACGCACTGAACGATCTCAGAGCTGGGGCAGAGCGATTCGGCGGCGAAGTAGTCGAACGTGATCGATCCGTCAGACTCTTCCTCGACGGTGTCGAGGAACCAGTGGACCATGTCCGCGTTCGGTGTGCCGTCAAGCAGGAAGCTCGCCACGGTCAGGGTTACATCCGGTTCGCTCGAATCGCCCGAAGCATCCGATCCGGGCCCGGATGCGCACCCGCTCAACAGCATCGCAGCGGCGAGGCCGCCCACCGCAACCGTGGTGATCGCTCGCGACTGCGGCCAGCGAAGATGGTCTTTCATGATGTCTCCTCATCGTCATTGATTGCCTGGAGCCCTGTAGCGCTCTCCCGGAACGAGTTCCCCCGATCCGGCCTGACCCACTATGCAAATGGCTGCATGTCCGCGCAAAGGATCTGAGAACATGTGCAGATTCGGGATGGGCATCGCGCCGGTCCAGTACTCAGGAGTGGGGCATCGATGCAGCTCGTGGTCGGTGCAGTCGAGAGGATGGCTTATGGCAGGCGAAACGACGCGGGAACTCCATCGGGTAGCGCACCTGTATTACGTCCAGCAGATGACAATGGAGGCGATCGCGCGGGATCTGAGCACATCTCGTTCCACGGTCTCGCGGTTGATCGAACGTGCACGGCAGTTGGGAATCGTCACAATCCAGGTGCACACGCCCAGCGACCTTGATCCGCAGATTCACCGCGCGCTTGCCCAGCGCTTCGGCGTAGCGATGCATGTGGTCCCCATTCCCCGCGGGCTGAACGACATCGACACGCATGACCGTGTCTGTGCTGCGGCAGCCTCGCTTCTGCCCCGGTTCTTCAGCAGCGGCCAGAACTTGGGCCTCGCGTGGGGCTCTACGACGAACACGATCAGCCAGCACCTTGGCAGCCATCCGCTCGTGCGCGCACAGGTCGTGCAGCTCAGTGGTGCCGGGAGTGCAACAGGAGTTGACTTCGCGAACGACATCATGCACAGATTCGGAACTGCGTTCAGCGCGGATCTGCAGCACTTTCCTGTGCCGGCCTTCTTCGACAACCCGGAGGCGAAGAAGATCATGTGGCGCGAGCGAAGTGTCAGCCGGATTCTCGCTCTCCACACCCAACTGGATGTCGCGCTCTTCGGCATCGGTTCCCCGCGCGCAGAGGTACCCAGCAAGGTCTATCGCCAGGACTACCTCGACAAGTCCGACTATGACGGGCTGGTCCAGTCGGGAGTCGTGGGGGATATCGCGACGGTCTTCTTTCGTGCTGACGGGAGCACGAACGACATCCCGCTGAACGCGCGGTCCACGGGCCCGAGCTTCGATGTGTTGCGGCGTACGCCCCGCCGGATCTGTGTGCTCTCAGGCAAGAGCAAGCTGCTTGCGCTGAGAGGTGCTCTCGCGGCCGGGCTGATCTCGGACCTGATCATCGACGAGGTGAGCGCGGAGTGGCTCACGCGAAGTCTGGGTTGACCTGCGGCCTGGGCTGACTCAGCCCACGGCGAGGCGGCCATGAGCCATCCGTGCCTATCTCGTCGCACCATGCCGGCAACGGCCGCGCGCCGAAGGAGTTCCGCAGCGGCACCGACCTAGGATTGTCGGGTCATGATCAGACCCGACCTCAGCCTCCCGATCCCCGAGACCATCGAGGCAGCGCACTTCATCGGTATCGGCGGCTCGGGGATGTCGGGCCTTGCCGGAATGTTCCTGGATCGCGGCATCCGCGTCTCGGGCTCGGACCGCGCCGACAGCGCAGCGCTCCAAGCCCTCGCCGCCCGCGGAGCACGCGTCCACGTCGGCCACGATGCCGCACACCTCGGTGACGCGGACACGGTCATCCACACGGGGGCGATCTGGCCCGAGAACCCCGAATTCGTCACGGCGAAGGAGCGGGGACTTCCTGTCATCCATCGCTCGCAGGCACTGTATTGGCTGATCGGTCCGCGTCCGCTGGTCTCGGTCGCGGGCGCGCACGGCAAGACCACCTCCACGGGGATGATCGTCACGGCGCTGCGCGCTCTTGGTGCCGAGCCGAGCTTCGTCAACGGGGGAGTCATCGCCGACCTCGGCGTGTCGAGCGGCACCGGATCCGACAATCTGTTCGTCATCGAAGCCGACGAGTCCGACGGCACGTTCCTGCTCTATGACACCGCGATCGCGCTGATCACGAACATCGACCCCGACCACCTGGATCACTGGGGGAGCCGGGAGGCCTTCGACGCCGCATTCGCAAGCTTTGCCAACAAGGCGCGTGAGGCCGTCGTGCTGTCATCGGATGACGAGGGCGCGCGTCGCATCCTTCCCCACCTCACCCACCCCCGGGTCGTGACCTTCGGGAAGGCGGAGGATGCGGATGTGCGCGTGCACGGCATCCGTACCGATGGACCGGTGTCTTTCGAACTCACGCACGACGGCCAGACGGTTTCGGCAGCGCTCGCGATCCCGGGCGAGCACAACGCCGTCAACGCGGCGGGAGCGGTGGCTGTCCTCCTGACGCTCGGACACGAGTTCGATGCCGCGGTGAAGGCTGTCGAGAGCTTCGCCGGCACCGTACGCCGCTTCGAACTGCACGGTACTGAGCGTGGTGTGAGTGTCTACGACGATTACGCGCATCATCCGACCGAGGTTGCTGCTGCGCTCGCCGCGGCGCGCACTGTGATCGGCGACGGGCGCATCATCGCGCTGCATCAGCCGCACACCTACTCGCGAACGCAGCAGATGGCCGCCGAGTTCGCGCAGGTGCTCGAGACCCACGCTGATCACACCGTCGTCTTGGACGTTTACGGTGCCCGCGAAGATCCGATCCCCGGCGTGACCGGTGAGCTCGTGTCGCGCCGGTTCACGGATGCCGATCGCGTTCACTTCGAGCCGGATTGGGCTGCCGCGGCCGCCTACACCGCCTCGGTCGCGCGGGAGGGGGACTACGTCATCACTCTCGGCTGCGGCAACGTCTACCTCATCATTCCCGACGTGCTTGCTGCGCTCGGCCGATCGGGCGCACCGGCGGAGTAGCGGTGCGTCGGCCGACCCCGCTCCCGCCGTCCGGCCCTCCGCCGGGTGCTGACGACGAAGCCCCCGCTCCCGCTCGTTCAGGCAAGCGGGGCTGGCGCGGTGCTGCGCCCGACGGAAACGGACCGGAGCCGGCCGCCGACCCGCGTGAGGAGCAGGTTTCCGGGCCGCTCGAGAGCGCCATAACGGAGCCGATCGATCTGCCCGTCCGCCCCACGCCCGCACCGATCTGGCCGATCGTGCCGGATTCCGACCCCGCTGCGCGGGTGACGGATGCGGCATCCGGCCCTTCCGAGGTGTCGCGGGATGACTCATCAGCGGGGGAGCCGGTCACGACGCCGGCGGATCAGCCTGCCGAGGGCGCCGAAGCGGTGGGGATGCGGGAAGTCTGGCGCGCAGCCAGAGCGAGGCGCCGCGCCCTCAAATCCGAGGTACGCCGGTTCACCGCTCGCGCGCGCCGCCGACGCGCGGTCTGGCTCGGTTCCCTCGCCGCCGTCGTCCTCGTTGCGCTCGGAAGTGTCGGCGCCGCGTACAGCCCGCTGTTCGCGGTCGAGACGATCACGGTAGCGGGAGCGCAGCAACTGGACGCCGCGGCCGTGTCCGACGCCCTGTCGTCGCAGCTGGGCGCGCCGCTGCCGCTCGTGGACGAGAGCGCCATCAAGGCCGCGCTGGTGGGCTTCCCGCTCGTCGAGTCGTATACGGTGGAGGCCCAACCCCCGCACGACCTTGTCGTCCGGGTGGTCGAACGAACCCCGATCGGTGTGATTTCCTCGCCCGCGGGGTACACGCTCGTCGATGCTGCCGGTGTCGCGCTGTCGACCACACAGACACCTGCCCCCGGGAGACCTGTGCTGCAAGTCACGGGTGGAACGGCCTCGGAAGCCTTTGGCGCCGTGGGACACGTGCTGCGGTCGCTGCCCGCCGAGATCATGTCCCAGGTCACAGAAGCGTCGGCGACGACTCCGAATGACGTGACACTGACTCTCGGCGGGACCGGCACGCAGATCGTCTGGGGCAACGCCGATGAGTCCTCGAACAAGACGATCGCGCTGGCCGCAGCGATGCAGGTGCGCCCGCCCGACACCGTGTCGCGGTACGACGTCTCCTCGCCCTCGGCTGTCGTGATTCAGTGATGCGCTGACGGTGCTCAGCCCGAACGCGCACGCGAGCGCGCGGGATGTGCGACACGCCCCTTCCAGCGCGCGGAATCGAGGGAATCGACGCTTAGTTTCGTGTCTAGGAAATGTATACCCAGCAATACTTTATACCTCCAGTTGAGGTTGAAGGTTGCAGGACACGAGCACAGGAGTCGGCATGAGCCAGAACCAGAACTACCTTGCAGTCATCAAGGTGGTCGGCGTCGGCGGCGGAGGCGTCAACGCCGTCAACCGCATGATCGAGCTCGGCCTGCGCGGGGTCGAGTTCATCGCCGTCAATACGGATGCCCAGGCTCTGCTGATGAGCGACGCCGACGTGAAGCTCGACGTCGGGCGTGAACTCACCCGAGGGCTGGGAGCTGGCGCAGACCCCGAAGTGGGCCGTCGTGCGGCCGAAGACCACACCGAGGAGATCGAAGAGGCCCTCCGCGGCGCCGACATGGTGTTCGTCACCGCGGGCGAGGGTGGTGGCACCGGCACCGGTGGTGCGCCCGTCGTCGCGAAGATCGCCAAGTCGATCGGTGCCCTCACGATCGGTGTCGTGACCAAGCCCTTCTCGTTCGAGGGGCGCCGCCGGCAGAGCCAGGCGGAGACGGGCGTCTCGCGCCTGAAGGAAGAGGTCGACACCCTCATCGTCGTTCCCAACGACCGGCTCCTCGAGATCAGCGATCGCGGGATCTCGATGATCGAGGCCTTTGCCACGGCCGACCAGGTGCTTCTTGCCGGTGTCCAGGGCATCACCGACCTCATCACGACGCCGGGCCTGATCAACCTCGACTTCGCGGACGTGAAGTCCGTCATGCAGGGCGCGGGCTCAGCACTCATGGGAATCGGCTCCGCTCGCGGAGCCGACCGGGCGATCAAGGCCGCCGAGCTTGCCGTCGAATCTCCGCTGCTCGAAGCATCCATCGAGGGGGCTCACGGCGTTCTGCTGTCGATCCAGGGCGGCTCGAACCTCGGCATTTTCGAGATCAACGACGCTGCGCAGCTGGTCAAGGAGGCCGCGCATCCCGAGGCGAACATCATCTTCGGTACCGTCATCGACGACACCCTCGGCGACGAGGTCCGCGTCACCGTCATCGCTGCCGGGTTCGACGGCGGTGAACCGCAGACACGGGCCGACGCGGTTCCCGTGGTGCGTCGCGAGCCGGTCGAGCCGCAGGCCGCCGCGAGCGCCGACGAGGAGTCTCAGCGTCCTGAGCAGCTCGCTCCGGTTCCCTCGATCTCGGATGCCGCCTTCGACTCGGCCTTCGGTGATGACGATCTCGATATCCCCGACTTCCTGAAGTGACGCGAACGGATCGCCACCGCGCGTGCGCTCCGGGGCAGCGGCGATGAGCGCGGAAGCGGGGTCAGTCGCTGACCGCCTGGCTCTCATCGATGACCGCATCGCCGTCGCAGCGCGCGAGGCGGGGCGCTCACCCGCGGAGATCACGCGCATTGTGGTGACGAAGTTCCATCCGGCGTCGCTCGTCGATGAGTTGTACGGCCTCGGCGTACGAGATGTCGGCGAGAACCGCGTGCAAGAGGTGCTGGAGAAGGTCGACCAGGTGAGCGAGGCGCCCGGACTGCGCTGGCACTTCGTCGGACAGCTGCAGACGAACAAGGCACGGGCGATACGCCGCGTCGCGTCGGTCGTGCATTCCCTCGACCGCGAGAAACTCGCCGACGCGTTGGATGCCGACAGCGACGACCCGCTGGATGTCCTCATCCAAGTGAACTTGACCGACGATCCCGGTCGCGGGGGAGTCTCACCAGAGCGGCTCGGGCCCCTGGCCGAGCACGCCGCCGGATGCCGAGGATTGCGGGTGCGCGGGGTCATGGCCGTCGCCCCGCTCGACGAGCGCCCCGCCGAGGCGTTCGAACGGCTCGCGTCTCATGCGCGCACCGTGCGCGAGATCTTTCCGGATGCGACGTGGATCTCGGCCGGTATGACCGGCGATTTCGAAGCAGCCATCCACGCCGGCGCGACACACCTGCGCATCGGCACGGCAATCACGGGTCCGCGCCCTGTGCGCGGTTAACCTCGGAGCAGACGAGCAAACGGAGGATGCGATGTCGAACCCCTTGAAGAAGACAATGGTCTACCTGGGCCTCGCCGATGAGGAAGAGGTCTACGACGAGACCCCCGCGCCCGCGCCGACGCGCAAGTCGGGAGGCGCATCCGTCGAGAAGGCCGCCCCCGTCACGCCGATTCATCGCCCCGCGGTGGTTCGTCAGCCGGCTGTGGGAGCCCTCAACGAGATCGTCACGGTGCACCCCAAGCAGTACCGTGACGCGCAGGTCATCGCCGAGAGCTTCCGCGAGGGGGTTCCCGTGATCATCAATCTCTCGCAGATGAGCGATGCCGACGCGCGCCGCCTCATCGACTTCGCCAGCGGGCTCTCGCTGGGCCTCTACGGCCGCATTGAGCGCGTGACGAGCAAAGTCTTCCTGCTGTCCCCCGAGAATGTGGCGGTCTCAGGAGAGGGTGCCGTCGCGCAAGCGGATCCGGAGGCGGTTCCTTTCCCCAGACTTGATACGTGAACGTCATCCAGATCGTCGCCGGAATCCTCAACGCGGCACTCCTGATCTACATTCTCGTGCTGCTGGGTCGACTCATCTTCGAGTGGATCCCCGTCTTCGATCGTGAGTGGCGTCCCCGCGGCGCAATGCTCGTCGTGGCGGAAGGTGTGTACACGGCAACGGACCCTCCGATCCGTTTTCTCCGCCGGTTCATCCCGCCTCTGCGTATCGGGAGCATCGCCATCGACTTCGCGTTCGCGCTCACGATGCTCTCGTGCTTCATCCTGCTGTCGGTGACACGCGCCCTCGCAGGGTGAATCCACCCACGACTATGCTTTGCTGGTATCAACCGTCCACTACCGCGTGCCGGAACGCACGATCGGCCAGCGGCCGGGCGAACGAAAGAAGGAAGAAATGCCACTGACTCCGGATGACGTCGTCACCAAGCAGTTCCAGCACGTCCGGTTCAAGGAAGGGTTCGACCCCGACGAGGTCGATGACTTCCTCGACGAGGTCGTGGTCGAGTGGCGCAAGGCCCTGGCCGAGAACGAAGAACTCAAGGCGCGCATCGCCGAACTCGAGTCGGGCGCTCCGGCCGCCCCGAGGCACCGGCCGAGGCACCCGCCGAAGAGGCAGCCCCCGTGCCCGCTGCTGCTCCCGCCAGCACGCCCCTTCCCACGGTGGCAAGTGCCGGCCTGCTGGAGCTTGCTCAGCGCCTGCACGACGAGCACGTCGCCGAAGGCCAGGCTCGCCACGACCAGCTCATCGCCGAGGCTCAGGCCCAGGCCGCGTCGATCATCTCGGATGCCGAGACCCGCGGTCGCGACGAGGTCGCGCGTATGGAAGCAACGAAGGCCGAACTGGATGCCCGCATCGGCGAGCTGCGCGAGTTCGAGCGTGACTACCGCTCGCAGCTGCGCGGCTTCATCGAGGGCCACCTCAAGAACCTCGACGCTTCTTCGACCGACAGCGCGTCTGTCGCGAACATCACGAACTGAGGACGCTCTTGGCGTCCCGGCCACCCCTGCGTCACGCGGCGGCCGGCATCACGATCGCGCTCCTGGCGATCCTGGTGCTGGCCGCCGATCAGTTCTCGAAGTACCTCGCCCTCACGAACCTGCCCTTGGAGCAGCCCGTTCCGGTGTGGGGAGAGTTTCTGCAGTTCTATCTGGTGAAGAATCCGGGCGCTGCGTTCTCGCTCGGCGAGGGTTTCACCTGGATCTTCACCATCGCCCTGGCCGTCGTCGCCGGCGTGATCGTGTGGCTTGCCGCCACACGCGTTCAGTCGCGCCTCTGGGCGATCGTGCTCGGGCTGCTCCTGGGCGGTGTCCTGGGAAACCTCAGCGACCGCCTCTTCCGTGAGCCCGGTTTCCCCGTGGGGCACGTCGTAGACTTCATCAACACGCCGTGGATGTGGTTCTGGATGAGCCCCGCCATCTACAACGTGGCCGACATCTTCATCGTTTCGATGATGATCGGCGTGGCCCTGCTCGTGATCGTAGGAGTTCAGATGGACGGCAAGCGACACCACCACCATGAGAGCGACCCCGCCGAGGAGGAGACGATTCTCGGCGCCGCGGGGGACGAGTTCCCTCCCGGCGGCGGTGTCGCCGGCGGTTTCGACTCCGAGTTTCCTGTCGCAGACCCCTACGCGGGCGTGCC